>JBDRKM010000047.1:0-14733 GCA_043814015.1 Pseudomonadota bacterium | reverse complement strand
AGTGCCTCGGGCCGCAGCTCTGCCCTTGGCGTCTTTGCGTCTTTGCGCGAAATTTCTGGGTCACGACTCCGCGCGCCACGGCTCGAGCGGCATGGGCGCCTGCCGAAGCGGGATGTTTCTGCGGGAAACCACCCTCCAGGCGGGCTTCGTCCGACGAACGTCACGCGGTCCGGACGAGGCCCCTGGTGCGCTGCCTGCTGATACCTGACGGCTGATACCTGATGGCTGTTTCTTGATAGATGGCACCTTCGCCACGAGGTGCCCCATGATCCGCATGCTCCCGCTCGCCGCCCTGCTCGCCGCCGCCTGCCAGGGTGACACCGACGACCAGCGCTCCGACGACACCAGCTCGGGCGACACCGGCTCCGAGGAGCAGCCGCCGGTGTTCGACCCCGATGATCCCGGGGTCTACATGTTCCTCACCCTCGGCGGCCTCGAGATGATGGGGCAGCCGATGGAGCTGGCGGTGGCGGGCTTCGCCCCCGCGGCGCGCGAGGACTTCGAGGCGGATGATGCCGACGACACCCCGCTCGACACCTGCGTGGTGGTCTCGCAGACCACCCCGGTCGGCGAGTGTGTCACCAGCGAGGACTGCGCCCCCGAGCAGGAGTGCGTGCCGGACTACGACGACGACGGCAACCCGGAGCCCGGCTCAGAGCACTGCGAGACCCCACGCGACCTGATGGACGTGGGGCCGCTGACCCTCGAGGGAGCCAACACAGGCACCCTGACCCTGACCTACAACTCGGGCCAGAGCGGCGCGTACACCGTCGCCGGCACCGACGGCACGGTGAACGCCGGCACCCTGGCCTATGACACCACCTACACCTTCTCCGGGGATGGAGACCCTGCGAAGGGGCTCGAGGGCTTCTCCGGCGAGGTCTACATGCCATCCCAGCTCGTCCTCACCGCTCCCGCCATGGGCGATGTGGGCTGGGGCATGGAGGGGATCACGGCCTCCACCACCGCGGACCTGGCCCTCGCCTGGACCGGGAGCTCGGACGGGGTGGTCAACGTGGAC
The DNA here is from genome assembly GCA_043814015.1 of Pseudomonadota bacterium. Classification (GTDB taxonomy): domain Bacteria; phylum Myxococcota_A; class UBA796; order UBA796; family JAFGLY01; genus JBDRKM01. The sequence continues at coordinate 13,712 of JBDRKM010000047.1, read as the reverse complement.
CTCGCCGGCGCCTCCTTCGACGGCAGCTCCGGGGCCATCCACTGCGTCGTCGAGGACGACGGCGCGTTCACCATCCCCGCCGCCATGGTGGCCGAGGCCAACCTCGGCGAGCTGGCGATGCTCAACATGCTCACCCTCGAGCGGGCGACCGAGGGCCGGGCTGCTGGCGGTGGCCTCTCCATCACGGCGGTGGACACCACCCAGACGCTGCTGGTCTTCGTGCTGGCCGAGTAGGGCCGCTCGCCGCCCGCGTCGGATAGCAACTCCGCCTCCTCTGGTGAGCGCGGAGGTGACCACGGCGTCCGGGGAGGGGTGAAGGCCTGTGGCGCGGGTTCGGGCTGGCACCCATATCCCCTGATCCTGACGCCTGTCGGGACCCATGCCCCCCGAGATCGACGCCCAGCGTCAGGATCGGGGGGGATAACCGCCCTGCGTGTCAGGATCGGGGCCCATACCCCCCCTCCGGCGTCGACTTCGGGGGGCATACCTCCGCCGGGCGTCAGGATCGGTGGGCATGCCTCCGCTCGGCGCCAGGATCGGCGGGCATGCCTCCGCCTGCCCCCGGTTGGCTCCTCAAGGCCACGCCACCACCGGCCGCTGCTCCAAGGCTTCGGTGAACGCCAGCAGCACGGACTCACCACCAGCTCCCCAGCGCGGTGTGCCGTCGGCCCCCAGCCGCTGAGCCACGATCTCCACGTCACCCGCGTGCTCACCCTCCCGGGCGCGGGCATCGAACACCACCACCACCCCGCCCTCGCCGTCGGGCACGGCCACGGGCCGTTGCTCGGCGTGGCTGCTGGCGGAGACCGGCATGCTGGCGGTGCCCTCGTGCCAGGCCAGGGTGCCATCCGCCAGGATGCGCTGGGCGCCCAGGTCGACATCCGTGGAGAGGTGGCTGGCCGGGGGGTGCTGCTCGAACACGGCGATGGCTCCGCCCGCGCCGTCGGGGACCAGGGCTGGCGCGCGCTCCAGCCAGTCCGAGTACGCCAGGGGCACAGGGGCGCCCTCGCCCCACCGGCCGACCCCGGTGGCGTCGATGCGCTGGGCCAACAGGTCCACGTCGCCGCGCCGCTCGCCCGCAATCCAGCGGCCCTCGAACGCCACCACCGCGCCGCCCTGCCCGTCGGGCACCGCCACCACCGCGGTCTCGGCCAGGGTGGTGGCGCTGACCACCTTGTAGGCGGTGGGCGCGTCGCTCCAGGGCAGGCTGCCGTCGCCCGCCACGCGCTGGACCATGATGTCCATGTCACCAGGTTTATCGGCCTCGGAGCCCTGCTCCTGGAAGATCACCAGGGCGCCGCCCCGGCCGTCGGGGACCAGGCACGGCGCAGAGAGGGGGGAGGCGGAGGAGGCGATCACGAGTGGGCGCGAGCCCTGGCCCCACAGCGGGGCGCCCCCGGGATCGAGCCGCTGCCCCAGGATGCGGGTGATCCCCGCGCGCTCGCCCTCCACGGGCTCCTCGACGAACGCCACGATCAGGCCACCCGCGCCGTCGGCGGCCACCACGGCGCCGGAGACGATGCCGGGCCCAGCGGCGATGGAGAGGCCGGCCGGATCCCCGGCCCCCCAGGTCGCGCTGCCGTCGGCCGCGAGGTGTTGAGCGGACAGATCCGCGTCGAGCCGCCCGCCCTCGTCGCGCCCGAGGCGCTCGAAGACCAGGAAGGCCCCGCCCCGGCCGTCGGCCAGCAGGCGGGGGCTGGCCTCGACCGCCGCGGTGGCGGCCACCACGAGAGAGCGGTCACCGCCGCCCCAGCGCAGCGTGCCATCAGGCCCGACCCGCTGGGCCATGATGTCCACGTCGCCCTTCAGGGGCCCGTCGGGCACCTCGGCCTCGAACACCGCGATGAGGCCGCCCTCGCCATCCCCCACCGCCACAGGCCGGCGCTCGCCGTAGCGGCTGGTGGACACGGGCAGCAGCGTCTTCTCGCTCCAGACCAGGCCGCCGTCGGACACGCGGAAGCGTTGCGCGCCGATGTCGGAGGTGGCCGGGTCGGGCCCGGGGGCCACCTCGAACACCGTCGTCAGGTCGGCGGGCGTGGGCGGCGTCGGCAGGGAGGTGGCCTGCACGCCGGGCACGGGCGCCACCGGCGCCGGGGGCTCGGGAGAGGAGCACCCCGCGAGCAAATGGAGGGCGTAGAGCGCGATCACTTGGCCTCGGCGAGCATCTTCTTGGCCCCGCAGGGCATCAGGCCCGCGCCCATCGCGGCCATGCCCGGGGCACCCGTCATGTCGAGCGTGAAGCGCTCGGAGCCGGGGGCCAGGTGCGGACCCGCGGAGGCGAACTGCCTGCGCCAGCCCTCGCCGGCGTAGGCCACGCAGGTGGGGTGCCCATCGTCCGGGTTGGGGTCGAAGTATTGGAAGTGCTTCGGCCAATGCTTGAACTTCATGACCGGGCCAGGCTGGTAGCAGTCGTAGATGCGCTCGTAGGCATCGCGGTAGACCCGCTCGGGCAGGCCGGCGAGGTTCAGGAACTCATCCTCGTGCAGGGCCTGCTCGGTGGAGAGCCAGTTCAGATGGTCGATCTCGCTCTTGATGCGGCCGTTGCGCAGGGACTCGGCGTAGACCGTGGTGCCGGGCATGGCCGAGAGGTACTTCACGCGGACAATGTGGTGGTACTCCTCGGCGAAGCGACCCATGTGGTCCAGCGACTCTTGCGTCTCGCCCGGCAGGCCCACGATGAAGAGGGTGCCGAAGCGGATGCCGGCCTCGAAGGTGCGGTGCATGGCCCGGATGGAGATGTTCTCCGTGGTGGGCTTGCGCGCCTCCTTGAGCGCGGCGGCGCCCAGGGACTCGACCCCGAACAGGATGATGTCGCAGCCCGCGGCCTTCATGGCGTCGAGGCGCTCCTTGTCCGCGTCCGCGCAGCGGGTCATGCAGGTCCAGCGCATGTCGCGGCCCTCGATGACCTCGCACATGGCGCGGGTCTGGGCGGTGTCGGCCGAGAACGTGAGGTCCGAGAAGAACATGAAGTCGATGCCGTACTGGCCCTGCAGCCAGTCCAATTCGCGGGCGAAGCGCTCCGGGGACTTGGCGGCGACCTGGGGGGTGGTGCGGAAGCAGAAGGAGCAGTCGCGCTTGCAGCCCCGGGAGAACGACGTGATGATCTGCGGCTGCAGCCCGAGGGGGCCCCTGGCCTGGGGCCAGAGGTCGAGGCGCATGCGGGGCAGGTAGTCCAGCGTGGTCATCTGCCCGCGGGGCGGGTTCTTGACGGGCACACCCTGGGCATCGCGGTACCAGATGCCGCGGATGGCCTCCAGATCCTCCTGGGCCCAGCCGCCGTCGCGGTAGGCCGCCATGACCTCCAGGATGGTGAGCTCGCCCTCGCTGATGACCGCGATGTCCGTGCCCGTGTGCTGCATGAAGACGTGGGGTACGGAGGTGACCAGGGAGCCGCCGCAGATCACCGGCATGCCGGGCGCGGCGGCCTTGAGCCGCGCGATCAGCTCCTGGGTGAAGGGGAAGTTGTCCTCCCAGGTGGTGATGCCCAGCACCTCCGTGCCCTCCATGATCTGGCGGAAGGCCTCCTCCACCGGGTCCAGCGCGTAGCGCACGTCCACAATGCGCACGGCGTAGCCGGCGTTGTGCAGCACCGTGGCGATCTGGGCAGGGCCCTCGTAGGGGGTGGTGAGGTAGTACTCCCAGCCGCGGGGCATGGTGAAGGGCGAGTGCCCGATCAGCAGGGTGAAGCGCGGCTTCGATGAATTTGTCGGCTCGGGGTGCTCGTCCTGCTCCCGCATCTGCTCCATGAGGCGCAGATCGACGGGCTCCTGGGCCCAGGTGTAGAGGTCGCGGGACAGGGACGGGTTGAAGGCCATGGTCAAGCTCCCAACGGGCGGAGGCGGTTGCGCAACCGGAGGTATCGCATCGAGGCGTCCCTCGCCCAGCGGCGCCAGTGGTTCTTGTCGTGGCGGAGGGAGCGGGCCTCCACCTGGAGGCGCCAGCGCAGGTCGGCGGCGCGGAAGCGGGCGCGATCGGCGGCGGAGGGGGAGGGGAGCTCGGCCTCCGGGATGTCGCGGGGATAGCCGAGCCGATCCATCAGCGGGCCGGCCTCGGCCTCCACCAGGGCGATCTCGGCGCGGGTGAGGTCCTTGCGGTACTTCCCGGCGTTCTGGCCGAGCACGGGGCGGGCGGTGTTCTGCCAGGACTCGGACAGCCGCGCCGAGGCGCGGGCGTCGGCGGTCTCATGGAAGCGCAGCATGGTCTCTTCGTAGGGCTCCTCCAGGAAGGCGCACAGGGAGGCTACGCGGCCGGCCGGATCGTCCAGCAGATCTTCGTAGCGCAGCACGTGGACCGCGTCCTCGCCCAGCCGATCCGCCAGGGCCAGCCCGAGGTCCTGCTGCTCGCTCCAGAGCCCGGCGGTGATCCAGGGGTGGAACGGGCTGAAGACCGACTTGCGCGAGGAGGCGGCCACGTCGCGGGGATCGCGCACCAGGAGCACGAAGCGGGCGCCGGGATCGCGCGCCAGGGCCCGCTCGGTGTAGTGCACCATGAAGGTGCTCTTGCAGCCCCAGCGCGCCTTGCCTTCGGCCTCCATCACCTGCTCGTACAGGGCGCCCAGGAGCCCCATGGCGTCACGGGGCCTGGCCTCGGCGATGAGGCGCGCGCGGTCGATGGGCACCTCCCAGGGGTGGATGTGCACGCGCTCGAGCAGCAGGACGTCATCCACCAGCCGCGCGAAGTTGGCCGCGACGCCGAGATCGCCGTAGGCCGCCTCCATGGGCGCGAAGTAGCGCATCAGGTGCAGGGGGTGCGGCAAGGCGATGCGGCTGTGCGCGTTGAGCACCAGCCGCAGCAGGTTGGAGCCGGAACGCTCGGTACCGATGATGTAGACGGGGTCGGCGGGCATGGCGGGGGTCTATCAAGAAACAGCGCGACCGGAGGCTGGAGGCTGGAGGCTGGAGGCCACGGGCTACGGAGACGGAGACGGGAGACGAGACGAGACGGTGTCAGGCACTAGGACATAAGATTTTTTGAAAAAATCTTATGTCCTAGTGCCTGACACCCACTACCCCGCCGCTCTCCTCCACCCCTTGCAGCTCCACCTCCGGCAGGCCCGGTGCGGGGCCCGGCTCTCGCGCCTGCTCCAGGTCGCGGTGCGCGCGCGCGATCTCGGCCCGGGCGCGATCCTCGAGGGCGGCGGCGCGGGCGGTGGCGCTGGCGTCGCGGGTGGCGTCACCGGCCGCGCTCATGAGGGCCGCGCGCAGGGCGCGGGCCTTGGCCAGGCTCTGCTCCGGGGTGGCGGCGTCGCTGGTGTCGAGCTGGACCTCGGCCTCCACGGCGTAGCGGCGGCCGTCGGGGCCGGTCTCGTACCGGACGGTGAAGCCCCCGGAGACCCCGGCGGTGGCTGCGACGTAGGCCATGTCACGGGTGCGCACGGTGAGGTCCCGTTGTTGCAGCCGCGCCAGCTCCTGGCGATCTTCCAGGGAGAGGTCGGTGTCGGCTGGGCCGAGGATGGGCGCGGGCCCGGTCGCAGGCTCGGCCTCCTCCTCTCGCTGACCGGCGTCGATGCTCGGGAGGGCCATGGCGCGCTCACGTGCCGCCCGCCGTGCCTCTTCGGAGATGTCCACCACCACCCCCCGTGGGGGGCCCGGTGATGCCCTGGCGGCGGGACGCACCTCGCCTGGCCGGGGCGGGCGCAGATCGAGCCGTTGGCTCGCGTTGGCACCGCCAGCCTGCGGGGATGCAGAGACACCGGCGAGGTAGGTGGACATGGCTCCAGCCGGCCCTTCGGATCACCGCGCTCGTGGTTCAAGGGGCGGGCGAGAATTTTCTTCAGTTCACCCAGCCGCCGGCGCCCGGGCCGCCGGACCTTCCGCCGTCAATGACGTCGAAGCGACCCTTCTTCGTACGGAACGAACGCCTGCGCCTCAGCCACTGGCGCTTCGCCTTCAACCACAACACCGCGATGCTGCCGTCGGAGACCATCCACAGCAGGGCCGCGGTGGAGCCCGCCAGATCCAGCGTGGTGGTGAAGTCGCGGTAGGCGAGGAAGAAGAGGATCAGCAGGGCGAACTCGAGGTAGACGATCCAGATCCCCTTGATGGGGAGCACGAAGTACAGCCGGATGGTGGCGTTGGGGTTCGCCAGGCCGTAGACCACCACCATGGCGGTGGTGAGGCCGGTGAGCCCGAGGTAGGGCCCCGTGGACAGCACGATCCCCGACCAGACGAGCAGCGCGCCCACCGCGATGCCTGCGAGCCAGGCCAGCGCCAGGATCTTCAGCGTGCCGCGGCGTCCGAGGACCTGCAGGGTGGGGGGCAGGAAGAACCAGAGCATCAGCCAGTCGAAGCAGGCCTGGAGCGGCTCGCCGTTGAGCAGGAGGGCGGTGAGCGGCTGCCAGGGCCAGGTCATGCCGGAGAAGCCCATGGGTGTCATCGGTGCCCACAGCCCACCGAGCGCCGTGATGGGCAGTCCGACCCAGCGCTCCAGCAGGATCTGGCACACGTACAGCGCCACGAGCACGATGAGCAGGTTGCGCAGCCATGGGGTCATGGGCGGCCCGAAGCGGACCTCGGCGTACTGCGACAGGGGGCACCTCAACGGGCCGGCGGACCGGCGGGGCTGGGGCCTGGAGGGTAACTTGGGGGTGCCCCCGATGCGATGCGCCCCCCGGAGCCCCATGACCGCCTTCGCCACCGCCCTGCTGCTCGCCCTCCCTGGCCCCGCGGCCCTGGCCGCCCCCGGCGCCGGCTTGCTCTCGGGCGGTGTGCAGGACGCGGTGCTCGCCTGGGAGTCCGGCCCCGCGGCCCTGGAGGGCTGGCGCCGGGCGCGGGCCGTGGAGCCTCCTGCCGAGGGCCTGCGCGTGACCCTCGAGCTTCGGCGCGGCGCCGATCTGGATGCCGCCCTGGACTGGCTGGAGGCCGTGGTCCCCGACGCCTGGGTGGAGGTCGCGCTGCCCGAGAAGCCTGCCCACCCCCCGCTGGTGCAGGCCGTCGTCCCCTGGGGTTCCCTGCTGGCGCTGGAGGAGGTGCCCGGCGCGCGCAGCGTGCGGGAGCCCGCCATGGCGCGGGCCGAGGAGGTGGTCAGCGAGGGCTACGCGGCCATGCTCCCTTCCGACTGGCACGCGCAGGGCGTCAGGGGCGCGCGCGTCACCATCGCGGTGCTGGATGTCGGCTTCGAGGGCTACGAGGGGCTGCTCGGCGGCGAGCTGCCCCTGCGCGTCGGCACCAGCTTCCTGGCCAGCGTGAGCGGGGGCGACCACGGCACGGCGGTGGCCGAGGTGCTGCACGACTTCGCCCCGGACGCGGATCTCGAGCTGGTGAGCTTCTCCACCGAGAGCGAGTACCTGCAGGCCGTCGACCTCATCGCGGCGCTCGGGGTGGACCTGGTGAACGCCTCGGTGGGCTTCGACAACCGCTGGCCCGCGGACGGCACCAGCCCCTACACCCAGGCCGCCGACGCGCTGGTCCGCGACGCGGGTGCGCTCTACGTGGCCGCTGCCGGCAACGAGAACGAGCGCTACCGGCTCGGGCCCCTGCGCCTCGCCGACGAGGGGCGGGTCTCCATCGACGGGCTCACCTCCGTCCAGGTCGCCACCTCGGGCGGCTACGCCTGGGTCTCCTTCCGCTGGTCCGAGCCCATGGGCCAGGCCTCCGTGGACCTGGATCTCGCCGTCTACGACGAGCAGGGCAACCCCTGCGACCAGGGCGCGCAGGGCGCGGACCCCCAGGACGGCGACGACGACCCCTACGAGGAGGTGCGCTGCCATGTGGGCGGCGCCTGGGCCACGGTGGAGGTGCTGTCCAACGGCGAGGGGGTCGACGATCTCGAGGGCTTCCTATACTCAATCTACGGCCTCGATCCTGCCGATGCCACCGGCGAGCGCAACCTGACCCTGCCGGCCGACACGGTGCGCGGGCTGGCGGTGGGCGCGGTGGACCTCCCCCAGACCAACCGGGTCGCCGCGTACTCCAGCCGCGGCCCCACCGAGGACGGGCGGGTGCGCCCCCAGCTCGTGGCGCCCTCCATGGTGTCCACCCTGACCCGCGGCGTGGGCGGCTTCGGCGGCACCTCTGCCGCCACCCCCCACGTCACCGGCGCCGCCGCCCTGGTGATGCAGGCCGACAAGCACCACATGGACCCGGACGCGCTGCGCACCTGGCTCATGGATCAGGCCGAGGACCTCCCCCCGGCGGGGGAGGACGACGCCAGCGGCGCAGGCTTCCCCGTGCTCACGGACATCCCCTGGCGCGGCTGCCACTGCGCGGCCGCGGCGGGGCGCCCGTGGAGCGCCGCGCTGGTGTTGCTGGGGCTGTCGCTGGGGGTGGCGCGGCGCAAGGTGTTGGTGCATGGCTCCAGTTGACCTCGAGGTCGAGCTCAGGGATGGTGCAGCCCCAGCCCCAGCCCCAGCCCGGAGGGCCGAAGATGACCGCCAGGACGAAGAGCAAGGTCAACCCGACGTACAAGACGAAGTACCGCGTGCAGAACTGGGCGGCCTACGAGCAGTCTCTGCGATGTCGAGGTGACCTCACCGTCTGGTTCGACGAGGGCGCGATCAGTGCGTGGAATGCGTCCTCGTCCGGACGTACCCGTTCAGCGGGAGCCGCTGGGGGCAGACATCGACAGCCGGCTGATCTCGCGGGAGGTCGGGCTGGTGCTCACGCCCGGGTGATCAGGCGCGGTGGGGGGATCCCAGCCCAATGTGCCGTGATGGCGTCGGTCAGGTAGCCGAGCACATCGACGCCCTGCTTGTGGCAGGTGGCGGTGACCGACAGGACCCGGCCGATGCAGCGGCTGCCGGTATCCGAGCGGGTGCCCTGCGAGAGCTTGCGCAGGATGACGCCGGGGCGCACCGCCTGCTCGGCGGCGTTGTTGGTCGGCTCGATGCCCTCGACATCGACGAAACGGAACACGGCGGGCCACAGGTCCAGCAGGCCCTTGCCCAGCTTGCGCCAGAGATCGTCGGCGCCCTGGGCACGACCGTCCTAGCAGAACTTCCTGAACTGCTCTTGGAACGGCGCCACCTCGTCCTGGAAGGCCCGGCGGGTCAACGCACCATCGAGCAGCGCGTGCCAGGCGTGGAACATCCGGCTCTCGCCTTCGCGGATACCCGCCGCCAGCTCCGAGGCCGCGCCCTTGGCGTCGATGATGGCCTGCAGGTCACGACCCAGGTGAGCCCAGCAGAGCTGGCGCCGCAGCAGGTCGAAGTAGCTGTAGGCGGACCAGCGGTCGCTGGTGATGGTCCCCAGGAAGCCGTTGGGGAACCACTTCTTCAGCGCGTCGGCCCCACGACGGGGGTGGACCATGAACAGGGTGAAGGCCGTGGTGGTCGCCACCCACAGCCAGCAGCGCTTTCCCCACTGGCGCCAGCCGGTCTCGTCCAGGTTCAGGGAGCCGGCCTCCACCAGGGCCTGCTCCAGCTCTTCGTTGGGCTTGGTCGTCGCCTCGCCGAGCTGCTCCCAGCACGCCTGCACAGTGCCGATGGACAAGCGCAGACGGAACAGGTCCCAGATCAGATCGCGCACCAGGCGCCGCGACTGCCGGTTGTGCGCCGTCAGCAGCCCAATGAACGCGGTGAGTCGGGGACCCTGCCCGCTGGCTTCATCGGGGGAGAGGCCCGCCACACTCACCTTGCCGCACCGCGGGCAGCGCCGCCGGTGCAACCAGTAGTGGAACAACTGCAGGACGAGCGGCGGCAACTCGTACTGCTGGTGGGCCAGCGGGGCGCCGACCTCGTCGTGCTCCGTGAGACCGTGTCCGCAGCCGCCGCACACGTCGGGATGCTTGTGCACCACCTCGTCCGCCTCCTCGACAGGTCGCAGCTCACGGGTTCGACCCATGTGGCCCTGCTGGCCACCGGCCTTCCGCTGCCCACGCACCCGTGCCACCTTCCGGCGCCCTTCGGCCTTGGCCCCTGGGCGGTCGCTCGACGGCGGCCGAGACGAGTTCGACGAGTCCTGGTCCAGCCGCGCCCGCAGCTTCCGGTTCTCCTCCTCCAGTTCGGCAATCCGGGCCAAGGCCGCTGCGAGTTGGGCCTCCAGCTCCGCAACCCGCGCCTCGGCCTTTTCCGCGCGCGCTTCCGCGGCGGCTGCATGGAGCTCCAGGGCCCTCACCAGTTCCCAGGTCGGTTCCCCGGATGAGGTCTCTTCGGGCCACCTCTCCGTACCCAGCAGTCGCCGGAGCAACCGGCGCCCAAACCCGCCGGGTCCGGACGGGCTGCCCGCTCCCGATGTCGGGTGAGAAAGCGATCCTGGGCGGGTCGAGGACATGCCATGCGCGTAGCATGCCTAGCCTGCGATGTCTAGGTCTTGACGTGACAAGACTTTCCGACGCTATGACATCTCGCATGTCTCATGTCCCGCTGAACGGGTACCTTTCTGATTCCTGTTGACTTCACCGACTCATGATGTATTCTGGTTTCGCTCGTGGCCTCGAGACCAAGGACTAAATGAGAGAACCCTCTTCCGGAGACAAAGAAATGTCCTGCGCACGCCTCACTCCCGAGTACTCCGCGAATCTCTCCACTAACGACGACACCTTTGTGCAGTATAGGTGGTTCACCGACTGGATCACCTGCGCTGGGCTTTCGAATGTTCGGGCCACCATCAAGCGCATCAACGCAGACAACTCCTTCTCCGTCCGTTTTGCCTTCCAGATCGCAAAGGTTCGAACCAACGACCCTGGGTCACCGACGGTTCTGGCGGGTGATGCGTACCACTCTGGTAATGGCGAATCTTGCACGGACGATCTTGATCTCTCCACCTACGCTGATGATGGTTTCTTCGTTCGATTCGGCGTCGCGTACAAGCTCACCGAGGGCTCTGGCTATGCCTCTGCTGACGTCTACTTCCAGGTCGCATATGGGTTGAAGGGGTCTGTGATCGGAAAGGGCTCACAGCAGGTCTTGGCACCCGACTCCACCTATCGCTACCTCCTCATCTCTGACTGGGTTCCTGCTCTCTCCGCCGTGAAGTTCCAAGTCGCGTACGTAGTATCTGATGCCTCCGCGGATTTCTATACTCGCCTCGCCTACCAGACGGCCGCTACTAGTATCGAGGAGCCCGGCGCATGGACTACTGATGGAACCGAAGCTGGAGACGACAGGGAGGTGTGCGAACAGGTCTCCATTTCGACTTCGAATAAGATGTGGGTACGGTTCGCTATCGCCTACAAGGCAAACTCTGGCTCGAACCTTAGCGCGTATGTCTCTGGTGCTATAGCCACAATTGGCTAGTTCGCGCATTCTTTTATAGGAGAGCCCAATGGCGATCCCTCCCCTCCACATCGAGTTTGTCTCGCAGTGCTCCAAGGCGACGACCTGCAACAAACAACACTCTCCTTCCATCCATTCGCCGGGATTTCAATCAGCGCTTGGTCTCGGCGCCCCTTCATTCGATTTCGATCCTTCGTCAGGCAGATTTCCACACGGTGGCCCTCGACATTCTCACGACTCTGTACCTTCCTACAGCGTTCTTCCTATTGGGTGTCCACAACCTCCAACCAGCAAACACGCGCATTGCGTTAGTGATTGCTCTGCTGATTTCCTAGGAGACGAAAACCAGTGTGGCCCCCTACGAGATTGTCGTGTTGGTGAATGTACGGAGGTAGTTCTTTCCTCATATTTCTCCGACGCTACAATACCCCCCATTTGTATAGGGGCCAGGCCCGAGGAGATCGAACTTCTCCGAGCTGCCTGGAGAGTGCTTCAGGAGAACATCGACCTCGTCTATTGGTCGGTCTGTCATATCGTTGGTTACACCTGGTATCCTGTCTTTGCTGATAACTTGGCGAAATTGATCTTTGGTCAGCTTGGCTATGAGGCCACAATAATTGTGTGGGATGTAGACGTTAGCTCAGGTGGCGCGAATCCAAACTCGCTGTTGGAATTGGCTGCATCTTTGGCTGCTGCTGGACTGGGCTTCCCGGGCGTCTCAGGAGTCGGTGGAGTCACCTTTCCAGCGAACTTTATCCATATTCCGCGAGGAGCGAATAGTTGGCAATGGCATACAGCGCTGTGGAACAATGGCACAACGGCGGACAGATGCACCGCAGCGCTACTACTGTCTTCGCTTCTTCTTCACGAACTCTGCCATGAAGTCTGGCTGAACTCTATTACGGACACGATTCCACATAGCGCAAGTGGGTGCTATGGTACCTATGAAGTGGAAAACGTCTACTACTGGGCTCTATACAAGCGGTATCGGCCTGTATTGGAAAACTCTAGTTGCGTAATGCACGATGATAGCCCATATTTCGACTGTTTTTTTGGTGACGGATCAGGCAGACATCCGAGGTACAACAAAAGAGTATGGTGCACCGCTTCGCAACAAGGTGGATCAAACCAGGGTTTCTTCGGGGATGTGTTAGAGCTGATATTTGAGTATATTAAACTCATCTGGGACGCTTTTGTTTGGGCGGCGGAACAATCGGCACCCGCTCTCCGTGAGGCCGGGCGTTTCATTCTTGATATTTTGGATCCCAGGACGCCTTTTGAAATTCTGATACGCTTGGTACGCTGGATTTGGGGGAACTCAGGCTCTGGCACTAGTGGGGGATGCGACGACATCTGTCAATACTGTCCAGAACTCTGTACAGGTTGCCGTCTTCGTTTGTCAGCCGTTGGCAAGGCGGAAATGATGGACTGCTTCCGACGAGCTATTGAACAAATGATTCAAGACGATCTTCCTGACACGGCGTTGGAGAGCCAAGGAATGGATTCTGAGGAAGAGAATTGGTGGGGCGATGAACAAGGATAGAATAATAGTGTGTCTATGGCTTGCTGGGGCGTGTTCTCCACCAGACACCTACGTAGTGACCGAAGTTGTTTTTGGACCGGGCTACGCCTGTGAAGATGGGCTGTGCGCATGGGACGGAACTGGTTTGTTGGACAATCAATATTTGCTTGGCATTCAGAGCGCATTGGACATCGAGGAAACAATAGGGCTGCTGGTCGAGTATGAGGAAGCAGGGATTCCGACGCCTCATCCTGTTTTGGAAATATGTGATGATGATCTTGTGTGCCAGATACTCGAATCAACAGACTACGCAGGTTTTCAACAACAAGTTGAAATAGCGACAAAAGGTAACTTCTATGTAGAAACCAGTAAAGCCGAGTGTTTTTCTGTTTGTTTCTACGACGAACGATGGACGTCTGGATCAAAGACTTTCTCGTATTGTGATTTTGACAGCGATGAGTATTTCCCTTATGTAGACATTCGCGAAGATGCCGATTTCCAGATGTTGTTTATCTTTCGAGATGTTTATTTTCAGGACTTCCACTAGACCCGAGTTTGATGAGCTGAGCCCGTCGTATGCACGACGGGTTGAAGTGCCCATCCTGGCTGGCCGATAAGGAAGGAAGAAGATACTCTTCCGGTGTGACAAACCCTCACCGGAGAGGCCAGGATGGGTGAAGCTCAAGGTATCGTGTACGAGGCAGAGTTCAACAAGGCGGCGAAAGTGGAGGTCTCTCCTGGATCGCTGTCCGAGGACCCTGGAGGGCTGATCTTGCGGGATGCCGCGGAGAAGCTGGATCTGCTCAATCGTCTCCGTTTGCTCCTCGACCATCGGGATCAGGCGCGGATCACGCACCCCCTGGTCGAACTGGCGCTGACGCGCATCCTGCTCACTGCGCTGTCCCGTACCACCGAAGATGCCCAGTTCTATCCGAGCGAATTTTCCCGGTAGAAGTAGGAGGACGGGGCTGCGGATCGTGTCCCAACCCTTGAGCCGGGGCAGGCCCCGTAGGGGCCCACTCGGGCCAGGATCAGAAG
>JBDRKM010000046.1:0-28337 GCA_043814015.1 Pseudomonadota bacterium | reverse complement strand
ATGCAGCTCCGGGTTGAGCCCGAAGATTTAACATCTGACTTACAAAGCCGCCTACACGCCCTTTACGCCCAATGATTCCGGACAACGCTCGCCCCCTACGTATTACCGCGGCTGCTGGCACGTAGTTAGCCGGGGCTTCCTTTAGAGGTACAGTCATAATCGTCCCTCTTGACAGAACTTTACATCCCTAAAGACTTCGTCATTCACGCGGCGTCGCTGCGTCAGGGTTGCCCCCATTGCGCAATATTCCCCACTGCTGCCTCCCGTAGGAGTCTGGGCCGTGTCTCAGTCCCAGTGTGGCTGATCATCCTCTCAGACCAGCTACCCATCGTACCCTTGGTAGGCCGTTACCCTACCAACAAGGATTAGATAATGGGCCGCAGGCCGATCCCTTGGCGCCCGAAGGCTTTCATCCCGAAGGACGATATCCGGTATTGAGCCAGGTTTCCCTGGAGTATCCCAGACCATGGGGCACGTTACCTACGTGTTACTCACCCGTTCGCCGCTAGGAACCGAAGTTCCTCGCTCGACTTGCATGTGTTAAGCCCGCCGCTAGCGTTCGCTCTGAGCCAGGATCAAACTCTCCAGTTCAATCCTAAATACTCTTTGGAATCTTCAGAAGCTGCTACCTAGTTTTCAAAGACCGTCCCTTGCGGGTCGAGGCTTCTCAAAGCTGGCGCTCTCTGCGCTCCCGTGGGAGCGGCACCGTTTTGAAGCCCCCGCTACTTATCTGTTGTGCGCGGGGGCGTCAAGCTCGTTGTTGATGTTTTTTTTCCCGGCCTCTTGGGCGGGGAGGTGAACCGTACGGCACGTAGTGCCAGGTCAGAGCGCCGTTTCAAGGAGCTTTCATTCGCTGGGGCGGCTGTTCCGCTCAAGCCCACGCCATTTACTGTGGCCCCCCTACGCCGTCAAGGCGAACGAGAAAAAAAGTCGCCTGTGGGACGCTCCCTGACGCGATCTCGGCGTTCACGAGCGAGGGTCGCTCCCCCCACGGGCCAGCTGCGGGTACGTCCTCGCAGCGTCGAGCCGCCAGGCGCAGGCCCGGCGGGGCCCGTGTCCCTGGCGTGGGGTCGAGAGGAGCCAGAGAGCGCCAGCAGTGGCCCCCAGACGCACGTGAGGCCGGCACGAGGCCGGCCTCACCAAGAGTATTGAGGGCGCCTACAGCGACTCGTCGTCGTCCAGGGCGTCGGTGCACTCCCCGTCGTCTCCGTCGACGAACGTGTCGGTGTCGTTGTCCAGGCCGTCGTTGCACTGGGTCGCGCCGAAGCCGATCTCCTCGGTGCCGGAGGCGCAGTCGGGGTCATCGGCGTCGATCCATCCGTCGGCGTCGTCGTCCAGCGTGTTCTCGCAGCCCGTCAGGACTGGGTCCTCCTCGTCATCGTCCAGGGCGTCGGCGCACCCACCGACGTCCGCGGCATCGATCAGGCCGTCGCTGTCGTTGTCCACGCCGTCGTTGCACTGGGTGCTGCCGTAGCCGGACTCCACGGTGTCGGAGGCGCAGTCCGGGTCGTCGGCGTCGATCCAGCCGTCGCCGTCGTCGTCCGTGCCGTTCTCGCAGCCGGTGGGGATCGCGGGGTCCTCTTCGTCGTCGTCCAGGGCGTCGGTGCACCCGCCGACGTCATCGGCGTCGATCAGGCTGTCGGCGTCGTTGTCCACACCGTCGTTGCACTGGGTGCTGCCGAAGCCGAGCTCCTCGTCACCGGTGGCGCAGTCCGGGTCGTCGGCGTCGACCCAGCCGTCGGCGTCGTCGTCGGCGCCGTTCTCGCAGCCCGTCAGGACCGGACCGTTCTCCTCGCTCTGCACGAAGCCATCGGGGAGGCTGCCCACACCGACACAGCCCGGATCATCGGCGTCGATGAAGGTGTCTCCATCGTCGTCGGTGCCGTTGTAGCAGATGGGGATGAGCTCGTAGATGTCGTCGGTCCAGGAGGTACGGCTCTCCTGGTAGTAGGAGCCGGTCTCGCAGTCCGGGTCGTTGCCGTCGATGTAGCCGTCGCCGTCGTCGTCGCTGCCGTTGGCGCAGTCGGCGGTCATGGGCGGCTGCTCATCATCCGCGAAAGCGCCGCTGCGGTTGTAGAAGCAGTAGGGGTCGAGGGCGTCCACGTCGCCGTGGCCGTCGTTGTCCAGGCCATCGTTGCAGGCCGTGACGCCGAAGCCGAGCTCTTCCGCGGCGCCGTCCGTGCAGTCCGGGTCGTCCACGTCGATCCAGCCGTCGGCGTCGTTGTCCAGACCGTCGGAGCAGCTCCAGGTGTCCAGGCCGATCTCGGGCTCGCCGTTGATGCACTCGCCGTCGAGTTCATCCTCCCACCCGTCACCGTCGTTGTCGATGCCGTCGTGGCAGTTGGACTCCTCGTCGTCGCCGGCCTCGCAGTTGTCGTCCTCCGAGTCCACCAGCTTGTCGTCGTCGTTGTCGATGCCGTCGTTGCAGGTGAACATGCCGTCGGTCAGGCCGTCCTCGTCGGCGTCGCTGCCGTCGGTGCGGTAGTCCTCCTCGCAGTCGGGATCATCGTCGTCGACCCAGCCGTCTCCGTCGTTGTCCACGCAGTCGCCGCAGCGGTCGCCGTCGAGCGGGTGCTCGTAGCTGAAGAGGCCGAAGTCGCCGGTGGCGTAGGCCAGCACGAGATCGCCCTGCAGCCCGACGCCCTTCTTGGGGCTCGTCTGGAGGCGGTACTCGGTGATGCGGTCGACCGAGACGAAGGTGTAGCCCCAGCGCGGATCCGTCGGGTCGTCGTAGGAGGCCCCCATGGGGCCGCTGCCGCCGATGAAGACGTCGGCTGTGGGGAACTGGTAGAAGACGTCCACCGGCATCTCGGCGGAGGACCGGCCCGTCTCGGGGTCGTAGTTGTTGTCGTCCGGCACCACCAGGGTGGCGCGGATGGGGTAGGACTCGCCGCCGATCCAGCCGATGGACAGCTGGGTCAGGTTGATGCGGACGTAGCTCTGGACGTCGAGCAGGTTCCCGGCACCCGCGGCGGCGGCGACGTAGTCATCGAACTCGGCGGGCAGCGGCTCCCACTCCCAGCGCAGGGCGACGTCGTCGAGGGTGGTGTCGGAATCGTCGTCGTCGTCGTCGTCGAAGCAGGCATCGAACAGGCCCACGCCCTGGTTGGTCAAGGTCCAGGCGCCGTCGGCCGTGCCACCCTTGAAGCCCTCGGTGCCGCGCACGATCATGGGCGGAGGCAGCTCGAGGTCCGTGGTGCTGCTCCCATCGGCGAACACCACACCGTAGTCACCGCTGAAGTCCAGGGTGACATGGGCCAGACCGTCCGAGCCCTCGGAGGTGTCCTCGTCGAAGAAGTCGTAGGTGATGGGCCACTCTGAACTGTAGCGCCCCTTGTCGCGGGAGTCCTTCCAGGGCTCCTCGCAGACGTGCAGCTGGTTGCGCTCGTAGACGAGGGTGTTTTCGTCGGCCGGCCGGGCCGAGTCGAGGGACTCGGCGTCGACGTAGTCGAACTTCCCGTCGTTCTCGTGGTTCCAGATGACGAAGTCGTCCACCTCGTGCCGCAGCTCCTCCAGGCCCATGATGTAGTTCACCTGGCCGGGGACCTGCACGACCCAGGCGTCGGAGGGGGCCTGGTCCAGGGCCATGGCGACCCCGATGTCCTGGGTGTGGTAGCGGGGGTAGGCGAACTCGAGGAACTCGGCGAAGGCGCCGACGCCGGTCAGCCCGACCCAGGAGGCCCACTGGCTGTCCCGGTAGTTCTGCAGCACGACGTAGGCGTTCTCGTCGTCGTAGAGGGTCTCGCCCATCGGATCGTCGTCGTAGGTCGGGCCGCGGTCGTAGATGTAGCCGCTCTCGCTGTCATCGTCGCCGAAGACGTCGTAGCCGGCCTCGGTCGCGACGCTGATGGCCACCTTCCCGGCGCTCACCGGGCCGGGGGGCACGGTGACCGTGATGCTGGAGTCGGAGAGCGCGGTGATCTCGGCGTTCTTGTCGCCGAAGAGCACCACGATCTTGTTCACGTCGGAGCCGAAGGCCGAACCCGAGATGGTGGTGCTGCCACCGCCGATGTTGCCGCTCTCGGAGGTGACGTCCAGCCCCGAGATGCTCGGACCCTCGCCGTCGGCGTAGTAGGGCTCGAGGTTGCCGTCCATGAAGGCACAGCCGGAGGCCGCGAGAGCCAGGATGACAAAGCCGTGGATACGCATCTTCTACTCCTCGCTCTGGCCAGCGGCGTCGAAGTCGTCGAACCAGAAGCGCCCCACCTCGATGGTGCGGGCGTTGACCTTGATGGGCGAGATGGGCCGCCGGTGATCGTAGGCGTCCTTCACGTCGGGGACCGTCGCGTCCACGCTGTTGGTGCGCGTGAACAGGAAGACCGCGCCCGCGGCCCCGTACTGCCGCGCGTAGCCGTAGGCCCGCTCCATGATGTCGTTGGTGAGCGCGAACTCACCGTCATCGGCCAGGCGGCAGGTGACCTCCGCCATGGTGTGCATCGGGTCGCCCTGCAGCGCGGTGATGAGGGGTGCGTCGTCGAGTGGGTACTCTTCCGCGCCGCAAGAGGCGTCCAGCGGATCGGTCCAGTCCACGCTCAGGTAGTCGGGGTTGAAGACCCACTCGCCCTCCTCGCAGGACTGGGCGTCACGACCGCAGCGGGGATCCCCGCCGCCCGGCGCCTTGTTGACCATGTAGCGGCCCGTGTACTCGTAGTCCTCGCGATCCACCTCGCCGAGCAGGCGGATGGACAGGGAGACCTGCTCTCCTTCGGCCCCCTCGGGGATGTCCCACTGGAACTGGACGCTGCCATCGGTGGTGCTCCAGGGGCCGGTGTACATCTGGCCGTCCTCGCCGCCGTACTTCGGCGCGGCTGCGGCGCAGCCGGCCGCGTCCGCGGGGACCGGCTCGCCATCGGGCCAGGAGTAGGCCATGCAGGCCGCCTGACCTTCGCCGTCCGCCATCGTGGCGCCGGTGGCGTCGTAGCGCGGACCGTTCCAGGCGAGGCGCAGGCCCGGCAGCCGGTGGGGCAGGGTCACCGTGGGGTCGCCCACGTAGGAGGAGGGCAGCGGCAACGAGCCGACCGGGGCATGCTCCTTCGCGACGCCGCCAGGGAAGCTCAGGACGACCTCCTCGCCGAAGGGGAAGTTGGCGGGGCGCAGCGCCCGGTCGTACATCTCCAATGGATCCGCGGAGGCGCCCGGCACCCGGCCCAGAGCCGCCGTGGGGCGCCAGCCGGAGATCTCCGAGTAGTAGATGAACATGTTCTCCGGATCGGGCGGGTAGTCGGCGGGGACGCGCCCGATGGAGAAGCTGGCGTCGCTCTCCAGGGAGGAGAAGGTCATCTGGGTGCCGACATCGGTCGTGGTGAACGAGCCGATGGGGCCCGTGGCCTCGAACGTGGTGTAGCAGACGTCCTCGACCGGGGGCAGCGGCTGCACGGTGCCCGCGCTGACCGCACCCTCGAGCTTGTTGTCGAAGATGTAGCTGAAGCCGTACACCAGCGAGTAGGGCGGCCTGAAGCCCCCGGAGTTGTCGATCTCGTCGAAGCTCAACAGCCCGGCGAAGCCCAGCGAGAGCCCGGCGCCGGCGAAGTCGAACCAGTTGTACTCCACGATGCCGCCGTAGGGTGTGGGGGCCGGCCCGATCTCGTCGGGGCTGTAGCCCACACCGACCAGCTTCACGTCGGAGTTGTTGGTGGCGCGACCGCACCCGGCGAGGGCCAGCGCGAGGACGAGGGAAACAGGGATGGTGCGCATGGTGTCTCCCGCCGCTACCAGCCGGTGCCCAGGCCGATGTAGACCCGGAAACCAGAGGGGTGAGTCTCGTTGGAGAGCTCGTCGCCGATGGCGCTCTCGCTCGTGTCGTAGATGTCGTCGCCGTCCACGTCGCCGTAGCCGCGGATCTCGTTGAAGCCGTAGGCGAGGCGGAAGAAGGAGTCCCAGTAGGAGGAGTTGAACAGGGCGCCCTTCACGCGCAGCTCGAAGCCGGCATCGTACAGCAGGTAGTTGTCGCCGGTCTTGTAGGATTTGTCCACGAAGGGGATCTCGCGCTTGATGTCGGCCGGATCGTTCGCGATGCGCTCGCCCCAGTCGTTGCGCCAGTACTTGTCTGGATTCTCGGGGGGCCGGAAGGACCACATGTTGCCCGCGCTGCCCATGAACTGGCCGTAGACCGAGTCGAACAGGAAGGGGCCCACCTTCTGCTTGAGGTCGGACTTGATGGGGAAGCGGTAGGCCAGGTTCAGGATGGCCATGGTCTCGCCGGAGAGCGAGTAGGCCGGGTAGCCCGCGAACTGGGTGTTCGGGCGCAGCGAGCTGTTGCCCCAGTAGTAGGGGTGCTGGCCACCGGCGCGGAACTCGTCGTTGTAGTTGACGTTGCGATCGACGAAGCCCAGGCGGCCGTCGATCTGCAGGCGGTGCGCCTTCTCGCGGGCCTTGCCCATGAAGCCGAGGCCGAAGGTGGGCACGCTCATCTGCTCGGTCCAGCGCAGCTCCACCTTATTGTAGGGATACGCGTCGAGCAGCTGGCCGTCGTCCGGGGTGACCCCGCCGTAGGGCTTGTAGACGATGTCCGTGTAGGCGTGGGTGAGCTGCAGATCCACCGAGCGGCCCGGGCGCGGGTTGGGATCCCGCCCGACGTAGTAGGAAGCGGCGCCATAGCTGGAGTAGCTGACCTCCACGCCGGCCTCGTAGCCCCACTGGTAGGGCACGAAGGTGTTCTCGGAGGTGGTGCGGAAGCCGTACTCCAGGAACAGGCCGTTCAGCGAGGTGTACCAGCTGTCGGACCAGGGGAGATCGATGCTGGCGATGCCGATGTTGGCGTACTGCTGGTTCTTGATCTCGTAGATGCCGATGTCGTCGGTGGTCTCGGGATCGTCGTCCAGGTCGATCTTGTAGCCGGCGTCGTACTTGACCTCGTAGTGGTAGGCCATGATGTTGATGTTGGGGTACCACATCTGGTTGAAGTACCCACCCAGGAAGAGCAGATCCTCGCCGATGAGGAAGTACAGCCAGCCGCCGTGCTTCTCCACGTAGTCCTGCATGAAGACCTGGAAGCCGCCCTGCAGGCCCACGTTGGTGCGGGAGTCGTTCTCGAGGCGGATGATGGGCACCGCGCTGGGGGGCATGAGCGCCTTGGTCCAGCGGTACGGATGCGTGGTGGCCTCCCACTGGGAGAGATCCTCGGAGTAGGCCCAGTCCGCGGCGACCTCGTCCTTGTCCACGTCGATGTTGAACATCGCGGTGGCGTCGGTGTTGAGGAAGTCGGCCCTGGGGACGCCGTAGAGCTTCCAGCCGTGGGCCGTGTACAGCATGTAGACCAGGTTGCCTTCGGGCGTGATCAGCGGGCACTCGGCGCCGCCGATGACGTTGGTGATCTGCCGGATCTTCCGGGTCTCCAGATCCTGGGCGTAGATGTTGTGCACGCCGTCCGGGTCGGCCGCGAAGAAGATCTCCTTGCCGTCCGCCGACCAGGTGAGGTCGTACTCCTCGTGGTCGTCCCAGGTGAGGGGCTCGAAGGTCTTGGCCTCGAGGTCGTAGAGGTAGATGTTCTGGCGGTAGTTGCGGAAGATGGCGACGGCGATCTGCTTGCCGTCCGGCGACCAGCGCGGGGTCTGCATCCAGGTGCCGTCGTCGAACTCGGTCAGGAGCTGCTTGCCGCTGCCGTCGGGCTGGATGAGCGCCAGGTTGGTGGTGCCGTCGTGGTACTGCAGGTAGGCGATGGTGTGGCCGTCGGGGCTGACGGCGGGCTCACTGCCGCGCAGGGTGTTGGGGATCGGGTGGACCGTGTCCTGGTCCCACTTGGTGTTGCCGTTGAGGTAGGTGTCGCGCTGCCAGGTGGTGAACTTCTGGCGGTGGGCCTTGTCCTCGCGCTCGGCGATGTCCATCAGGTAGAGCTGGGTGTAGTTGTACCCGCGCAGATCCGGGTCGATGCCGGTGATGCTGGCGAAGGCGGAGGGGATCATGTCCGCATCGCCGGTCAGCACGACCTGCGGCTTGCCAGGGACGAAGTCCCAGGTGCCCATGAACTGGGCCGGGAAGCTGGTGGAGTACAGCGCGGACTCCTCGGCCTTCTTCGCGTCGGCCGGCCACACCCCGGTGAAGGCCTCGGCCTCGTCGATGTCGGTCTTGGTGAGCATGACCGAGCCGTAGTGGTTGACGCCGAAGACGCCGAGCTCGGGGTTGTAGCGCGGCGCCATGGCGTAGGGCCGGAACTCCTTGCGCTCGCGGGCGTCGATGCGCTCCTGCTTCTTCTTGTCGCGCCAGGCCTCGCGGCCCGAGGGGGTGGAGAAGTCCCACTCGGCGGGGGTGTCGCGCAGCTCGCGGCCGACCACCTCGCCCCGGGCCCTGATGGCGGCCTCCTGGGCCTTGTAGTGGGCCATGTTGTAGTCGTACCAGTCGTTGTAGAGCTGCTCGGCGGGGATGCCGGTCATCTCCTCCAGCACGCTGAACCAGATGGGGCGCCACTTCTTGCCGGCCTCGATGGCCGACATGTCCAGCAGGTTGGTGCCGAAGCGCTGCCGGAGGTAGTTGTTGAAGGAGTAGCCCTGCTGGTAGATGCGCTCGAAGTCGTTCCAGGACTGGCGGGTCTGGGCGAAGGTCTGCCAGTTGTCGAAGGACATGACCAGCTCGCCATCTTCTTCGAGGAAGGAGGTGCGCAGGGTCTGATCGCGGCCGGTGGTCCACCAGTTGATGCCGGACATCTCGGAGGCGCCCTCGGCGACGCCTTCGGAGAAGCAGGGGGGGTCGCCGTCCATGATGAAGAACTCGACGCCGGTATCCACGTCGTTGATGCCGTCCTGGTACAGGCCGCCGACGAGCACGCCCTGGGTGCCCTCCGCCATGGAGGCGTTGGCCTTCAGGGAGACCACGTGGCTGAACTCGTGGTACAGCACGTCGGAGATCCACTCGGCGCGGGAGCGGATGCGGTAGAAGTTGGCGCCCGGGTTGACGGAGATCTCGATCCAGTCCCAGGGCGGGACCGTGAAGCCCTCCAGATCGTCGGTCTGGTCGAGGATGACGATGTTGACCCGGGACTTGAGGTAGTAGTTGTAGTTCGCGCACATGCGCGGCCACATCTCCTCGGCGACCCGGGCGGTCATCCGCGCGGAGCGCTCGGCGTCGAGGTAGAAGGGGTTGTCGGAGTTGCGGCTCACCGGGTAGTGCACCGCGAAGTGCTCGGTCTCGATGGTGTACCAGTCGAGATCCGGGTGGTTGTGGGTGAAGGTGAACTTCGCCTCGGCCGGGGTGGCGAACCCGAGGCCCGCCGCGATGAGCGCCGCCGGAAGCAGCTTGCCAAAGTGCTTGATCTGCATGATGCCGCTCCGCTCAGTACCGCAGCTTCAGGGTGCCGCTATAGGTGAGGCCCCGGGTGGGCTGGATGGACTCGAGGGGGAAGAACTGGAGATCCTCGCCCCGCACCGGGATGCCGACCCCGGCCTGGATGTCCACACCGCGGGTGAGGTTGACGAGGACGCCCGCATCGGCGTCGAGGCTCCAGCCGTCGGAGCCGGCCACCGCGACGAGCTGGTTGTTCCCGAGGAACTGCTCGCCGGTGGTGCCGATCATGGTCTCGGCGCGCTTCTGGTAGCGCAGATCGCCGAGCAGGCAGACCGGACCCAGCCCGACCTGCACCCCGAGATCGCCCCAGACGAAGGAGCCGGGCTTGATGCGGCCGGAGAACTGGTATTCGGTGACCTCGATGACGTACTGGGCCACCGCCGACATGCGGTAGGTGTACCCGAGGCCCACGAGGGCGGCGACGGGGCCGAACTGCTGCTTGCCGCGCACCCCGAGGGTGTAGTCGGGGGTGCCGGTGGACAGCACGAACTGAGAGACGGTGTAGGGACCGCCCACGTACTGCCCGGGGGACTCGTTGCCCGCTGGCAGCTTGAGCTGGGCGAGCACCACCACGGAGGTGGTGGGGGCCGTGTGCCCGTAGACCTCGTACTTGTACCCGAGGATGGGATCGCCCAGGCCGAAGGTGGCCGTGTCGGTGCCCAGGAACGGGTTCTGGAGGTGCAAGTAATGGAACGGCATGGTCCAGTAGACCTCGGACCGCCGCGTGATGCCGTAGCGGAGGTCCATGCGTTCGGTGCTGTAGGTCCACTGGGCCGTGGGCTCGCCGTCGGCGAGGCCGGTGTCGGTCCAGTAGCCCTTCTCACCGTCGGCGGTCCAGAAGCCACGGGCGTCCTTCCAGTCGACGCCGAGCCCGATCTCGAGCCAGCCCTTGGAGAGCAGCAGGGATCGCTCCACCTCGCGAACCGAGAGGGGGAGGCGACCGGTGTTGGCCTCGAACGCCGTGGCGTGCGCCTGGCTCGCGCCGAGCGCGACGAGCAGCGTCATCAGCAGGAATCTCTTCATGAGGAAACCTCGGGATGGCTGGCTGGTAGAAGGGATGGGGCGGGTAGCCCGACGAGGGGGCTCAGTCAACCGTCCTTGCCGAGGGAAGAGCCCCCGCTTCGGCCGTTGTTGACATCGGCCAGCGCTTCCGCGGCGGGTTTCGCGCCGACGGGCCCCTCGCTCCCCCGGCGGGGGCCTTCAAAGGTGCGTAATGCGCGCATCTTCCTTGGTTTGACGGGGGGGGACCGGGCGGCTAGAGAGCGGCCCCCCAAAGCCCGGGCCGTGCCATGCCGAACCCCGCCCTCCTCGCGCTCATGACGGTGGGCTGCAGCCTGTTCCCGACCACGGTGGAGGCCCCGCCCCCCGCCATCGAGGGGCAGGACGTGCACCTGACGCTGATCCACACGAGCGATCTGCACTCGCGCATGCTGCCGTACCACTTCACCCCCACCTACACCGACAACCAGCTCGGGCTGCCCGACGCCGAAGACATGGGCTGCGAGCCCACGGAGCGGTGCTACGGCGGCATGGCGCGGGTGGCCTGGATCATCAAGCAGGAGCGCCTGCGCTCAGACCGCGTGCTCGTGCTCGACACCGGCGATCTCTTCCAGGGCGCCGCCATCTTCAACGAGTTCGGTGGCGACGCCGAGATGAAGGTCATGACCGAAGCGGGCTACGACGCGGTGGTCGTGGGCAACCACGACTTCGGCGAGGGCGCCGCGCACCTCTCGGACGTCTACGCCGCCTACGGGGGCTTCCACTTCCTGGCTGCGAACTACGACTTCGAGAGCTCGGACGAGCCCTGGGCCAGCCAGCTCGAGGACCAGGTGGAGCCCTCGGTCCTCTTCGAGCTCGATGGGCTCAGGGTCGGGGTCGTCGGCATCGGCAACCTCTCTTCGCTGACCTCCATCTACGACCAGGACAACTCCATGGACGTCAGCCCGCTGGCCACGGAGCAGGCCATCCAGATCCAGACCGACCTGCTCACGGCCATGGGCGCCGACCTCATCGTGGTGCTGTCCCACCTGGGACTCGACGACGACTTCGAGCTGGCCCGCAACATCGCCAACCCCGAGGTGGACATCATCCTCGGCGGTCACCACCACGTGGTCACGGATCCCCCGCCGGTCATCATCAACCGCGTCACGGGCAAGCGCATCCCCGTGGTCCACTCCGGGGCCTTCACCAAGTACGTGGGCCGCATCGATCTGGTGGTGCGCGACGGCGAGATCCAGTCCATGGACTACGAGCTCTTCCCCATCTTCGACCACCTCGCCATGCGCGAGGATCCGGAGGTGGCGGAGATCCTGGCCGACTACGACTACTGGCTGTCCCAGGAGTACAACCTCTCGCAGACCATCGGCTACGCCGAGGAGACCCTGCGCCGCTTCGGCAACGGCGGGGGCGACTCCATGCTCGGCAACTTCGCGGCCGACGCCATCCGCTTCCAGCAGGGCGTCGAGACCGAGATGGCCATCACCAACACGCTGGGCATCCGCACCGATCTGGACGCCGGGGACATCTCGCTGGACGCCATGTTCAACGCCATGCCCTTCGACAACACCATCACCACCATGTTCCTGTCGGGGCGCGAGGTCGAGGAGGTGCTCGACTACATCGCCTATCGGTCCTCGGACCGCGGCTGCAACGCCCAGGCCCAGGTCTCGGGCATCCGCTTCACCATGGACTGCAGCGTCGGCGACGCGCGTGACATCTATATCAATGGTGTCCCGCTGGACCAGAACGGCACCTACGAGCTGGCCACCAACAACTACATCGCCCACGGTGGCTCCGGCTTCGACATGCTGGAGCGCAACACCACCCAGACCGACCTCGGGATCTCCATCCGCGACGTGGTCATCTCCGCCATCAAGGCCTACCACACGCTGCCCCAGCCCGGGGTCGCAGAGGAAGAGGGCCGGATCAACGTGGTGTATTGATGAATCGCCTCCCCGCCCTGCTCGCGCCGCTGGCCCTCGGCTGCCACAGCACCGTCCATGTGGACGCCAACGTGCTCTCCTTCCTGCAGGTCAGCGTCCTGGACGAGCTGACCGCCACCCAGGGGGCGCCCTTCGCTTTCACGGACCAGCCCGTGACCTACCGGGTCCGGGTCGAGGCCCTGGACCGCAACGCGGATCCGGCCCCCTTCCGCGGCACGCTGTCGGTCAAGACCCAGCCCGGCGATCTCATCTCCGACGACGAGGCCACCCTGGTGGAGGGCGTCTGGGAGGGCGATGTCACCCTCCAGTACCCCTTCGGCCCCACCCACATCTGGTTCACCGACGACCAGGGTGACGACGAAACGACCATCGAGCATATCGACCATCCCCCGTGGGTAGAGGTGCGCCAGGGACGCGCCCCCACCTTCGTCAGCGGCGTCTCCGACGCCCTCTGGTACGAGCTGCCCACCGTCGCCCAGGTGCAGGCCTACGACGACCACGAGAAGGGCCCCCTCGTGGGTGAGTACACCTCGGTGCGCTGCGTCGATCGCCGCGTCATCGTGCTGGCCGTGGGCGAGGACGGCATGTGGGTCACCGATCTGGACGACCCCAGGGGCGACTACAACTCCCTGTACATCTACACCTACAACAAGCCCGAGTACGCCACCCCCGAAGGCGACATCGTGGACGAGGAGCTGAGCTTCGCGGAGGCCGGCCAGCGCCTGGCGAGCCTCGGCGGCGGCAACCAGGAGTACCTGGCCACCACCCAGCTCGCCTTCCCCCAGTACGACTTCTACGAGGGCGAGATCCTCGAAGTGCCCGAGCCCATCGTGCTGGAGCCCGACGATCTGTGCTCCAACGAGATCATGGAGCGCTTCGAGGGCAACCTGGTGCGAGCCCCCGGCCTCACCGTCCCGGACTTCGACTACGGCGAGGGCTCCGATTTCTACGAATACGGGCAGTGGCCGCTGGAGTTCGACGCGGGCGGCTGCGAGCTGTACGCCGAGACCTCCGTGTCCGTTCCCGAGTACGCGCCGTCCGAGCACATCGGCGAGCACCTCGACTACATCCAGGGGATGCTCATGGAGGTCTGGGGCAAGTGGATCATCCTGCCCCGCGACGCCGACGACATCTCCTCCGCCAGCCGCAGCCGGGCTCCCACGAGCCACCCCGTGATCGGCCCCGCCCGCCCCCGCGCCCGCTCCCGCAGCGGTCAGCCGCGGCGCTAGTCCTCTCTCCCCTTCCCTCTCTGTTCAGCTCATTACGTCGAGGATCCCATGCTCTCCACCCTGCTGCTGCTCGCCACCACCGCCACCCCGGTCCAGGCCGGCGAGTTCATGGACACCTGGATCACCCTGGGGTTCGAGGACACCAACATCATGGCGGGGCCCGAGTACGAGAGCCCGGCGGCCAACTTCGTGATGCGCGGCAACCGCACCTTCTTCGAGGACTACGAGTCGAAGTACTCCGACGACATCACCCAGAGCCGCCTGGTGCTGTACCGCCGCGATGAGGGCTTCTGGAAGGACTGGTACACGGAGGCGGCCTTCGCGCTGCGCTTCCAGCCCTTCCTCGAGGCCGATCAGAGCAGCGAGGGCGTCCAGATCCGGGATGACGGCTCGTACGTGCGCCTGGTCAAGAAGCTGGGCGGAGCGGAGAGCCACACCCTGTCCTTCACCGGCTACGCCATCGACGCCAGCCGCTTCCGCCTGGGCTATTCCTACGATCTCTCCTGGGGCGGCAAGGAGATCTTCCTCACCGACCCGAAGGCCTCCCCGGGTGCCCGGATCGAGTGGCAGAAGGGCGGCTCCTACCTGTTCGTCGGGGCCAAGACCTCCATCCAGAAGCAGGAGCCCCTCGACGACGTCACCGAGGACGCGGGCCGCCGCAACCAGGCCTTCTACGGGGTGTTGGCCGGCGGTGGCCTGGAGCTCGCCGAGAAGTTCAAGGTCGAGGCTGGCGTGGGCTCCTTCCAGCAAGGCCAGCTCACCACCAACGATGATGTCTCCGATCCGCTCTACGGCGAGCCCGTGGAGGCCCTCGGCGTGGGCGCACAGGCCGCCTGGCGCTCCACCACGGAGCTCTCCTTCATCCAGTCCGCCGACCTCAAGCTGCTGCGCAACGGCCCCGACTTCGTGAAGGACACCTACATCACCCACGACCAGCTCGACGGCTTCGGGATGCTGGTGCAGGCCGAGTGGAACGTGCTGACCCACAACCTGCTCAACGCCGACAAGGAGGGCGCCACCATCCTGGAGAACGCCATGGCCGGCGACCTGCAGACCAAGTTCGTCTTCGGCGGCACCTCCCTGGGTGTGGACCTGGTCTACAAGGACCTCTCCTACATCGTCTTCAACATCCCGGGCATCTCCTCCGGCGTGTCCACCCCCGAGTGGATGGAGACGAGCCCCCAGCTCTACGGCCGCCTGTTCGGCTCCCACTACTTCGAGAAGGCCCACCTGGCGCCCTACGCCGGCGTCGGCCTGATGCAGCCCGCCTCCTACGTCAACGCCCAGGGCAACGCCGTGGTCCAGGTGACCGAGCGCGACATCCTCGTGGTCCCGGAAGGCGAGGATGCCACCAACATCCTCGGCGCCCTCGGCGGCGTCCAGGTGGACGCGTCGAAGTCCGTCGTGATCGTGGGCGAGGTGCTCTACACCTCCAACCACAACAAATCGGACTACGAGGAGGACCCGGTCACAGGCATGTCCCGTCCGGTCCCGGTCAGCAAGTGGGAGGCCAACGAGCTCGGGTTCAACCTGATGATGCGGGCAAGGTTCTAGGAGAGCTCTCAGCCGTCAGCCGTCAGCCGTCAGCCGTCAGCCAGACAGGTTCCGTGGCGAACGTCGTGGCGGGCTTCGCCGGAGCGTCCTTGCGGGGCTGTCGGGTCCCGGCTCACAGCCCGGCGGCATCGAGGGTAATCTGCCGTCTGCAAAACAGCCTTGGAATCTGCCGAGAGCTGATAGCTGATAGCTGATAGCTGATAGCTACCTGCGCACGCCGGTACCCCGGAAGCTCTCGTTGTTGGCCACCCTGCGCGTGACCTCGATGTCCGCGTAGCGGTCCTCGAAGAACCAGCGCTCCAGCTCCTCGCCGGTGACCAGCAGGGTGACCGGGATGCGCAGGCGGTCGTAGATGTCGGCCACCACCACGGGAAAGGGCCAGCGGTGGTGGTCGTGGACCGGCAGGTGGGTGACCACGTCCCGCAGGACCGGCACGGGCTCCAGCGCGCGGGTGGGGGTGTGGGAGAAGACCCGCAGGCCACCGGCGATGACGCGGGAGAGCTGGTGGAGCTGCTCGGGCTCCATGCGGGTGGTGGCCAGGCGCAGCCCGCGGTTGACGTGCGATGCGAAGCCCTGACGCGGACCGTACATCCAGACCGAGAGGCGCCCGCCCGTGCGCAGCAGCCCCCCGAGGGTGCGGAAGCCGTGCCGCGCGCGCTCCATGTGGTGCAGGACCCCGAGGCAGTAGACGTGGTCGAAGGCGTTTTCTCGCAGGGGCGGCCGGTGGATGTCGCCCTGGATCACGTGGACCCCGGACAGATCCCCGGTGTTGCGCCGGCAGGCGTCCACGGCCTCGGAGGTGAGGTCCATGGCCACCACCTGCGCGCCCCAGCGCGCGGCCAGCCAGGCGTGGCGCCCGTAGCCGCAGCCCGCATCGAGCACGACCTGCCCGAGGAAGTCCTGCGCACCCAGGGGACGCACGAGATCGAGGAAGTTCTGCTCCCACACGGGCTCGGCGCGATCGAAGGTGGTCCAGGCGTGGGCTGACGCGGGGGCCTGCTTCTCAGGCTCCACCAGCAAGCGCGGGATTCCGTTGGCCACCGGATAGCGCGCGTTGCAGGCGGTACAGGTGAGCGTGCCGTCGAGCACCTCGGTGACCTTGCGCTTGGCCAGATCGAGCCCGGGGCGGGGGTCCTCGCCGGGCGGCACGTGCGCATGCCAGGCCACCACCTCGGTGGACCGCGTGACCGCCAGCTCCAGCGGAGAGGCCCCGCAGGCGGGGCAGGCGAGCAAGGGGAGCAGATCGAGCTTCATGGGCACTCCAGGGGCGTCCACTATCCTCGGAGGCACGGCGCTGCCGCCGGGGACCCGGTTAGGACGCTCCCTCGCTCAGGCACCAGGAGCACGCCGTGCGCATCGTCCTGCTGTGGCACATGCACCAACCCGACTACCGCGATCCCGAGAGCGGTGTCCCGCTCATGCCCTGGGTGCGGCTGCACGCGGTGCAGAACTACTACGACATGGCGCGCCTGGTGGACGAGGCCCCGCCCGGGCTGAAGCTGTGCTTCAACCTCACCCCCGTGCTGCTCTCCCAGCTGCGCCAGATCTCCGACGGGGGCCCGCGGGACCAGCTCTACGAGCTCTGCCGGCGGCCGGTCGCCCGCCTCTCCCCCGCCGAGCGCGCCTGGCTCGTGGAGCAGCTCTTCTCCACCAACGAGGAGCGCAAGATCCGACCGGTGGCGGGCTACACGCGCCTCTTCCAGAAGGCGGGGCCCCACCGCGGCCCGGCCGCGCGCACCGCGCCGAGCCTGTCGGACCAGGAGCTGCTGGACCTCCAGGTGTTCTTCCACCTGGCCTGGTCAGGCCGCACCCTGCGGGAGGATCCCTTCATCGCGGCCCTCTGCGCGCGCCCTCAGGGCGGCTTCGCAGAGCCCGAGCGGGATCGGCTGCTGGCGCTCCAGGATGAGCTCATCCCGCGGATCGTGCCCTTGTACGCCAGGCTGTGGGCCGAAGGGCGCATCGAGGTCTCCACCACACCGCTGCACCACCCCATCCTCCCGCTGCTGTGCGACCTGCGCGCGGCCCGCGAAGGCAACCCGCGCGCGAACCTGGCGGATCTGGCCTTCCGCTTCCCCGAGGACGCGGTGCTGCAGATCCGGGAGGGGCTGGCCCTGGCCGAGCGCGAGCTGGGAAGCGCGCCCACCGGGCTGTGGCCCTCCGAAGGCAGCCTCTCGGAGGCCGTCATCGAGATCATGGGGGCGCAGGAGGTGCGCTGGGCCGCCTCGGATCAACACGTGCTGCAGGGCTCCCTGGCCCAGGCCGGGCAGCCCCGGCACGGATCGGCCCACCTCTACCCCTGGCGCCTGGTCCGCGGCACCGGGCCCGCCCTGTTCTTCCGGGACAACGAGCTGTCCGACCGTATCGGCTTCTCCTACGCCCGCTGGCTCGCGGCGGACGCGGTCCAGGACCTCGTCGCCCGCGCCCGCGCCCGCGGCGCCACGGTGCCCGACCCCGAGCAGGCCTGCCTGTGCGTCGTCCTGGACGGCGAGAACGCCTGGGAGTTCTACGAGGATCACGGTGTCCCCTTCCTCGCGGGGCTGTATCGGGCGCTGGCTGCGGCCCCCGATCTCGAACCCGCCACCCCCTCCGGCGTGCTGGCGCACCTGGCGCCGCGCCCCCTGCCCTGCCTACGCGCCGGCTCCTGGATCGGCGCCAGCTTCGACACCTGGATCGGTCACCCCGAGAAGAACCGCGCCTGGGCCGCCCTGGCCCGGGCCCGCCGGGCCTTCGAGGTGGCCGAGCGCCGCCCTGGCGCCGACACGGCCGCCCTGGCCGAGGCGCGCGCACGCCTGCTGCGGGCCGAAGCCTCCGACTGGTTCTGGTGGCTCGGCGACGACCACCCCTCCCCTCACAAGGCCGCCTTCGAGGGGATCTTCCGCACCCATCTCAGCGCCGCCTGGCGTGCGCTCGGGCACCCCCCACCGGCCGATCTCGAGCGCAGCCTGCTGGCCAACGGCGCCCCAGAGCTGCGCCTGCAGCAGCCCACCGCCCTGATTCGGCCCCACATCGACGGGCAGGATCGCCGCTACTACGACTGGGTGGGCGCTGGGCGCTTCGACGCCAGCCGCCAGGCCGGGGCCATCGAGACGGGCAGCGCCCGCTTCGGTCGCCTGGATTTCGGCTTCGACACCGAGCGGCTCTACCTGCGGCTCGTGCCAGCCGAGCCCTCGGCCGCGCGCCTGCAGGGCGCCGAGGTGCGCCTGCTGCTGCTGACCGGCGAGGACGCGAGCCAGCGGCTCATCGCCACCGAGCCCGGCGGCGCGCTGCGGCTGACCGGGCCCGGCGAAGGGGCCTCCTGCGGCTGCTGGGCGGGCGATCACGTGATCGAGCTGGCCGTGGATCTCGGCGGGCTGGGGCTCACCGCGGGCGATCCCATCGCCCTGGCGGTGGAGGTCTTCTCGGCGGACGGCCGGGTCGACCGCCTGCCCCTGGACGGCACCCTGCGCGCGCAGCTCCCCGACGTCGCCTTTCCCTCCCGCCACTGGCACCTCGGTTAAGGTAGGGTCCATGTCCGAACTGAGGAAAGATCCCCTTCACGAACGCTGGGTCGTGGTCGCCCCGGAGCGTGATCGGCGTCCCTGGGATCCCGCCCCCGGCCACGTCCCGGATCCCTGCCCGTTCTGCCCAGGACACGAGGGCTTCACCCCACCCGCCATCGTCACGGTTCAGCCGCCCGGAGCCGGGGCCCCATGGCAGGTGCGCGTCTTCCCGCATCGCCAGCCGGCGCTCAGGGTCGAGGGCGATCTGGAGCCGGGCGCCGTCGGTGTCATGGAGCGCCTGGGGGGAGTCGGGGCGCACGAGATCGTGGTGGAGACGCCGCGGCACGGCGTGGGCTGGGCCGACCTGTCTCCGGCGGAGGTGCTGCAGGTGCTGCTGGTCTGGCAGGATCGCCAGCGCGACCTGTACCGCGACGCCCGCATCGAGCACGCCATGGTGCACAAGCACCACGAGCCCCGCGGCGCGCGCCTGGCCACCGCCGCGCCGGATCACGCCCACAGCCACCTGATCGGCACGCCCGTCACCCCCCGCGCCGTCGAGGACGAGCTGAGGAGCGCGGTCGCCTACCACGCCCGCACCCGGCGCTGCGCCCTGTGCGACCTGGTGGCGGAGGATCTGCGGGACGGCGCCCGGGTGGTGGCGGCCGACGAGCGCGCCGTGGTGGTGGCCCCCTACGCCAGCCGCTTCCCCTTCGAGCTGCGCCTCTGCACCCGCCGGCATCGCCACGCCCTGGCCGACACCAGCCGCGAGGAGCTGGCCTCCATCGCCGCCCTGCTGGTCGATGCCTGCGGTCGCCTGCGCCTGGCCCTCGAGGATCCCCCCTTCGATCTCGCCCTGCACAGCGCCCCCAACCCACGCCCGCTGCGCCCCCACCCCTACCCCACCGACACCCTGCACCTCGCCTGGCACTGGTACCTGGAGCTTGTCCCGCGCCTGCTGCCCCTGCAGGGGCAGGCCTGCGCCTCGGGGCTGCACGTGAACCCGACGCCGCCGGAGGTGGCGGCCTCTTTCCTCAGGGGGCTCGGCTAGCGTCGAGTTGGCCGGAACCGGGATCGGGGATCGGGGAGGCGGCAACCCATCGCCGATCACCGATCTCCCCTTCCGTTCCCCGATCTCCCCGATGTCGTCCCGCACCGCGCCACTCCGCGTCGAGATGATTCATCTCGGGCCAATCTGGCGCGTTCTCGCCTCCCAGGGGTGACTCTCCGCGTCGAGATGACTCATCTCGGGCCGATCTGGCGCGTTCTCGCCTCCCAGGGGTGACTCTCCGCGCCGAGATGACTCATCTCGGGCTGATCTGGCGCCAGAAGCCCTGGGGCTGACCGCGAGGCCCAGCCCACCCTGACCCTCACCGAGCGAGGACCGCCCGCGTCAACGCCGTGAAGGGGCTCCCAGGTCCCGTCAGGTCCGCGATCTGCGCCTCACGTTCTTCAGGCCGAGTGCGCTCGAGCATCTTCATGACCTGCTTGGCGTGCGCGTCGTACTGATCCCGAAGCTCCATGCGGTCCAGGCCCAGGAGGAGGATGGTCTCGGCACCGCGGCGGCTGCCGCTCCTGGCTACCGGCAGCCAATGGTCACACACGAGGCGGAACTCGATGTGTTCCTCGGGGTCCTCGGCGGCTGGGTCGATGAGCACGGGTAGCTCTCCCCCCGGTGGCTGCTCGCCAGCTCGCAGGACCATGCTGCCGGGCTGCAGGGGGAAGGCGCCACCCTTGCCAGAGCGGTTGCACGACGGACAAGCGAACAGGAGGTTCTCCCAGGTCCAGGTGAGCCACCAGTACTGGCGCTTCGGGCGGTAGTGCTCCACGTCGTCGTGCTTGCAGCCCCGCCGCGCCTCGCAGTAGCAGCACTTCATGTGCTGCGCCCGCCAGAGCGGGGCCTTCGCCACCTGGTAGCCCTCGACCACTGGCGCCTCACCGGCCTCCACAGCGCACCGCGCCGCCTCCAGCCTGCGCTCACGCACCTCGGCGAGTTCTTCCGGCTCCTCCCCCCGCACCACCCGGATCACGGCTACCCCCGCCTCGCCGGCTCGATCCCTGGATCGAGATCCGACGCCAGCAGCTTCGTCCGTAGCTCAGCCATCTCAACGTCCTCAGCGTCGCTGCGGCGAGGGTCGCCGGCCAGGAGGGCGTAGCGCTGCAGGTCCGCCCCGAGCGCTGGGCGCTGCACCCCGAAGTAGTGGTCGAGGATCTCGTTGATGGTCATCCAACCCGGCGGGCCCGCGTGCTGCTCCTCCACCACCACGCAGCCCCGTGCGTCGTCGAGATCGAGCCGCACGATCTCGCCCTCCCGCAACCCCGCCAGCAGCATGGGTGAGTGCGCCGTGGCGATGATCTGTGGACCTTCAGGCAGCTCTGTGACCCCCCGCAGCAGCTCCACCAGCTCAAGCTGGGCCTTCGGGTGCAGCCCACGGTCCACGTCGTCGAGCAGCACGGTGCGCGCAGCCTGCAGGTGCAGGTACGACAGCAGCCCGATGACGAACATCGTGCCCTCGCTCACCTGCTCGGCCGGGATCTCGCCGACGCCCTCCAGGGTGACCAGGAGGCGGTGGCCGGGGAGGGTGGTGAGAGATTGGCGGGTCCTGCTTGGCTGGTCCGGTTGCCACTTCTTCACTGGGATCGCCTCTGTGCCAAGGCGGCGGAAAGCCGGAACGACCTTTCGGACCCCCTCCTCAATCCTCTCCAGGCTGCCGTCCCGGCGGCTGGCGAGATGGTTGACCAGGGTGGCGAGACCTTCACCCGCGGGGGTGAGGGTCGGGGTTCCCGTGGCTGCAGGGGTCGGTGCCACGAGGTGATCGTGGGCGAAGCGCAGGCGGCAGAGAGGCCAAAGCAGGTTTCTCCTCCAGCCGACCTCGCGGGCCATGGGAGATCTCGGCTTCTGCGTGTCGAGCATCAAGTTCTTCTTCCTGGCCTCCAGCTTGCCGTGCAGCACCATCGCCTCATCCAGCCGGCTGTGCGTCAACGAGAGGAACATCTCCCGCGAATCCGGATTGGACAACCGCACCGAGAAGTCCATGCGCTCCCCCTCCTCGACCAGGGTCCTCACCATCCCCTCCACCGCCTCCAGCACCGACGACTTCCCGCACCCGTTCGGCCCCACCAGCACCGTGAGCCTGGCCGGGGTGATCTCGATGTCGCGCAGGATCTTGTAGCCCTTGATCTGGACGCTGGTGATCATGGGATTCCCTCCAAGGAGACAGACCAGGCTCGAAGGTATCGCCGGGTCCGATGAGGGGCCATGCCCCCCCAGAACACACCTCACCCTGGTTCTCGGCGGCCCGTCAACCCCCACCCGACACGCGAGAGGAGCGGCAGCCCCGCCGATCCCAGGCAGCGCCGACCGCCGCATCGCACGTCAGCCGCGACCTCTCGCGACCGATCCTCTGCGGCTCTGCGGCTCTGCGCCTCTGCGTGAGATCCAGCGACCCCGCGCCCCTCCTCTGGCCGCGCTCGTCAGCCGCCGCCTTCTTTGCGTCTTTGCGTCTTTGCGCGAAATTCTGCTGCCCGCTGTTTCCGGTTAGAACCGCTCTCCCCCTCGTTGGAGCCCCCCATGCGCCCCCTCCCCTGTCTCCTCCTCATCCCCCTCCTCGCCGGCTGCCCCAAGACCGCCCCCACCGCGGCCCCCACCGCCGGTGCCGGCTTCGCCTACCCGGACGCCCCCCGCGGCGACGTGGTGGACGATCACTTCGGGGTCCAGGTGCCCGATCCCTACCGCTGGCTCGAGGACCCTGACGCCGAGGCCACCCAGGCCTGGGTGAAGGCCGAGAACGAGCTGACCTTCGGCTACCTCGACGAGATCCCCGAGCGCGCCGCCATCCGGGCGCGCATCGAGCAGCTCTGGACCTACGAGCAGTACGGGCTGCCCGCCAAGCAGGCCGGGCGCTACTACTACAGCTACAACGACGGCACCTGGAACCACTCGAAGCTCTACGTGGCCGACGGGCTCGAGGCCGAGCCACAGGTCGTGCTCGATCCGAACACCTGGTCCGAAGACGGCACGGTGGCCCTGGCGGGGACAGCCGTCAGCGAGGAGGGGCGCTACCTGGCCTACGGCAAGGCCGAGGGCGGCTCGGACTGGAACACCTGGTACGTCCGTGATCTGACCAAGGGCGAAGACCTGCCCGACACCCTGGAGTGGGTCAAGTTCAGCGGCGCCTCCTGGCTCAAGGACGAGAGCGGGTTCTTCTACAGCCACTACCCCGCGCCCGAGAACCCCCTGGAGCAGGTCAGCGTCGAGCAGAAGCTCTACTTCCACAGGGTCGGCACCCCCCAGGAGCAGGACGAGCTGGTCTACTGGAACCCGGAACAGCCCGAGTGGGGCTACGGCGCGGGCGTCACCGACGACGGCGCGTGGCTGGTCATCGAGATCTGGCAGGGAACGGAGCAGAAGAACCGCGTCTACCTCGAAGACCTCACCACCCCCGGCTGGGACGTGAAGCCCCTGCTGGACGACTTCGACGCCGAGTACAGCCTGCTGGGCAACGACGGGCGCACCTTCTGGTTCAAGACCAACCTCGACGCCCCCCGCGGGCGGGTCATCGCCATCGATCTCGATCACCCCGAGCGCGATCAGTGGAGCGAGATCGTCCCCCAGGCCGAACAGGTGCTGGAGGGCGCGGCCTACACGGGCGGCGTATTCGTCGCCTCCTACCTTCATGACGCCCACAGCGAGGTCAAGGTGCTCGGCCGCGACGGGGCCCTGGTGCGCGCGGTGGAGCTGCCCGGGCTCGGCAGCGCCGGCGGCTTCTGGGGCGAGCCGGACGACCCGGAGACCTTCTACTCATTCTCGTCCTACGCCGACCCCTCCTCCATCTTCCGCTACGACCTCACCACCGGCGAGAGCAGCCTGTGGAAGCGCCCCGAGGTGGACTTCGAGCCCGCCGACTACGTCACCGAGCAGGTCTTCTTCCCGTCGAAGGACGGCACGAAGATCCCCATGTTCATCTCCCACCGCGCGGACGTGACCCCGGGGCCCCAGATCCCCACCGTGCTCTACGGCTACGGGGGCTTCAACGTCTCCCTGACCCCCGGGTTCAACGTCGCGCGGCTGCAGTGGATGGAGATGGGCGGCATCTACGCCGTGGCCAACCTGCGCGGCGGCGGCGAGTACGGCGAGGACTGGCACCAGGCCGGCACCCTGCTGAACAAGCAGAACGTGTTCGACGACTTCGCCGCGGCCGGCGAGTACCTCGTGGGCCAGGGCTACACCAGCGCCGAGAAGCTCGCGATCTTCGGGGGCTCCAACGGGGGCCTGCTGGTCGGCGCCGCGGTGCTGCAGCACCCGGACCACTGGGGCGCGGCCATCGCCGCGGTCGGCGTGATGGATATGCTGCGCTACCACCTCTTCACCATCGGCTGGGCCTGGGCCTCCGACTACGGCACGGCCGAGGACAGCGAGGAGATGTTCCGCTACCTCCACGGCTACAGCCCGGTGCACAGCTGCCGGGAGGGCGTGGCCTACCCCGCCACCCTGATCACCACCGCCGACCACGACGACCGCGTGGTGCCGGCCCACTCCTTCAAGTTCACCGCCGCGCTGCAGCATGCTCAGGCAGGGCCCGAGCCCATCCTCGCCCGCATCGAGACCCGCGCGGGGCACTCCGCGGGCAAGCCCAAGAGCATGCGCATCGACGAGGCCGCCGACATGTGGGCCTTCCTGGTCCGCGAGCTGGGCGTGGACGTCCCCTACCCGCGCAACCCGACCCCCGGAGCCGAGCTCGGCGAGCCGCGTTGACGGCTCCACAGCCAGCCGCGTTTTGCCCGGACCCCACCCACCGCCGAGCCCTGTGGTGCGTCGCTGGGTTCCGGGCCACCATCACCACAGCGTCACACCCCGTGCGCGGGTGTGCGCTTCCCTGACCCCGCCTGCGCGGATAGACGCCTGGAGTCATGACGGCGCAGTGCCCGCACATCCACGAGATCACAGAAGCCTGCGAGCTGCTCGGGTGGCCCGGGCACAGCCCGCTGGTGCTGACCTGCGAGCACGCCAGCAACGTCGTGCCGGCGCCCTGCCACGTGTCGCGCCGCGACCGCCCCTGGCTGCAGACCCACTGGGCCTTCGACATCGGGGCGGACGAGCTGACCCGGGAGATCGTGCGCGACACCGGCTCCGCCGCGGCGCTCGCGCGCTTCAGCCGCCTCTTCTGCGACGCCAACCGCGACCCCTCGGACCCTTCCGTCATCGCACGCAGCGTGGAGTTGCATGCCCTCGGCTTCAACGAGCTGCTCTCGCCCGCCGAGCGGATCAAACGAATCGAGGCTTACCACGTCCCCTTCCACGCGGCGGTGGATCGCCTGATCGAGCAGCGCCGGCCAGCAGGGGGCGACATCGCGGTGGTCTCGATCCACTCCTTCGTCCCAGCGCTCGACGGCCTGCGCCGCGCGATCGACGTCGGGGTCCTGTTCAACCCCTACGAGGCCATCGCGCGCCGGCTGGCCGGGGGGCTCCGCGGGCGCGGGATGACGGTCGGCTTGAACGAGCCCTACTCGGGCCGGCGAGGCCTGATCTACAGCGCCGAGCGCCACGGCCTGCGCCACCAGGCGGTCTACCTCGAGATCGAGGTCAACCAGGCTCTGCTGTCCACCCCCGCCCGCACCTACCAGGTGGCGAGGCTGATCGCCGGCGCGCTCTCGGAGCTGCGGCTGCGGACCGCAGAGCGCTGATCAGGGCTCATGGGTTCAGGTAGCAGGCCTCGGTGCCCTGCTCATCGCGTTGCAGGGTCAGGGTGCGGAGGCGCTGGCGCAGCTCGATGCGCTCCACGCGCGACCTGCCATCCTCCGAGACCGCCTCCACCATGGTGACCGTCTCGCCCGGGTGCAGCCAGGTCAGCACCTGCTCGCCCTCGTCGGACACGCCGCGAAAGACCTGCGCACCCTGCCCGCCGCCGCTGTCCTCCAGCGGGCTCAGGGCGGTCAGGCGCGTGTGGGTCGTCGGCGCCTCGCTGCCCTGGTAGCGCGTGCAGATCTCGCCGGACTCGAAGCTCCAGGACTGCTGGGCCGAAGGGGTCGCGTAGCTGTCGAGGGTCATGAGGGCGACCGAGGTGGCCTGGGTCAGCTCCAGGTGCTCGCGGGCCCGGATGCGATCATAGCGCCGCACCACGGCGCCCTCCCCGGTCTGGGCCACCAGGGCCCGGGTGGCCTCTGGGTCGAGGTCGAGGGAGCGCAGCGCGATGGCCACGGACAGCTGGTTGTCCAGCCGCGCGGTGGGCCGGGCCCCCCACTCGGCCCAGGCGGTGGACGAGAGCAGCATCAGGGCGAGGGGCGCGAGGCGTCGCATGGGGCCTCCAGGGGGCAGGGGTCGAAGGGACCCGCTCAGTCAGCCCATCGGCGAGCCCACGGCGGGTTTGAGGACAGCGACGAACAGATCGCGCCTTCAGACCCTCGCCACCACCGCCCGTGCCTCGCTCAGCCTGTCCATGACCTCCGGCACCCGATCCACGAGATCGCCCGCCACGATGCGCGCCGTCGGCGCCCGCTCCGCCGCCAGCCCGTGCAGGAAGGCCCCGGCGCAGCCCGCGCGCTCCGGGTCGAGCCCGCCGGCCAGCAGCGCGCCGATGAGCCCGGTGAGGACATCGCCCGCGCCCGCCGTGGCCAGCATGGGGCCGCCCGTGGGGTTCACCCAGGGGACAGCCTGCCCCACCAGGGTGAAGCGTCCCTTCAGCAAGCAGGGGGCGACGGCGGCGAGGGCCTGATGTGCGCCCAGGCGATCGGCCTGGACCTCTCGGGCGCTCCAGCCCAG
Source organism: Pseudomonadota bacterium (assembly GCA_043814015.1). Classification (GTDB taxonomy): domain Bacteria; phylum Myxococcota_A; class UBA796; order UBA796; family JAFGLY01; genus JBDRKM01. The sequence goes on along the minus strand of JBDRKM010000046.1, from coordinate 2,101 downwards.
GAGACGGGCTGCCTCGCCCGGATGCGGCGTGACGAGGCGCGGATACGGGGATGGCAGGAACGCGCCCGCGAGGGCGTTCAGGCCGTCGGCGTCGAAGACCGCGGGGACGGGTGCCGTGGCCCACAGGGCGCGGCAGCGGGCGACCACCTCGGGCGCGATGCCCAGGCCGGGCCCCAGGGCGAGGGCCTGGAAGCGGGCTGGCTCGAGGGCGTCGGGCTCCTCGATCATGATCTCGGGCCTGAGCGCCCCGAGGCGCCCCCAGGCCTCCCGCGGCACGAACAGGGTGACCAGCCCGGCACCGGCTCGGATGGCGGCGTTGCAGGCCAGTACCCCGGCACCGGCTTTTTCTGCGCTGCCCGCCAGCACGGCCAGGTGGCCGGCACTGCCCTTGTGCCCTCCGGCGGCGCGCCGCGGCAGCCAGGCCGCAACATCGGCGGCCTCGGCCATGCGCAGGGTGGCGCCGATGTCGGACACCGGCTGGGGCAGCCCGGCCGGATCGAGGTGCTCGGCGGCCCCGAGGCCGATGTCGGCCAGCACCACATCGCCACGGACATCCGGCCCTTCGCCCAGGAAGAACCCAGGCTTCAGCCGCCCGAAGGTGACCGTGAGGCGCGCCTGGACGCAGGCCCCCAGGACCTCGCCCCGCTCGGCCTGCAGGCCGGTGGGCAGATCCACGGCCACGACGGGCAGGCCGCTCTGGTTGGCCCGCTCGACCCAGCCCAGCACGCGCCCGCGCAGCGGAGACGAGAGGCCCGTGCCCAGCATGGCGTCCACGAGCAGGCCAGCGGGACCCGCGCCGAGGTCGTCTCCCGGCGCCCAGTCCTCGTCGATGCCGACGCCCATGCGGGCGCAGATGGCGGCGTTGATGGCGCAGTCCGGGCTCTTCTCGCCGCCCATGTCGGCGACGCGCACGGGGATGCCGGCGAGGCGCAGGTGGCGCGCGATGACCCAGCCGTCCCCGCCGTTGTTGCCGCGCCCGCACAGGACGCGCACACCCCGCCGCGTCTCCGCCGGGAAACGCGCGCGCAGCGTGGCCGCGGTGAGCCGCCCGGCGTTCTCCATCAGCACGGGCCCGGGGATGCCGAGATCGCGGATGGCGCGCTCGTCCAGGGCGCGCACCTGGGCGGCGCTGCTGATGGGGATCACAGCGCCTGCCCCGCCATGACGCGGCAGATGTCGCGCACCGCCTGATCGAGACCCACGAACACGGCCCGGCCGATGATGGCGTGGCCGATGTTGTACTCGATGATCTCGGGCACGGCCGCCACCAACGCGGGCAGGTTGTGGTGCGTGAGCCCGTGGCCGGCGGCCACCTCCATGCCCAGGGCGTGAGCCTGGGCGGCGGCCCGCGCCAGGCGCTCCAGCTCGCCGGCTCCCCCGCCCTCGGCGTAGGCCGCGGTGTTCAGCTCCACCATGTCCACGCCGGGCAGGTGGCAGGCCGCGATCTGGGCCTCGGTCGGGTCCACGAACAGGCTGACCCTGACCCCCGCCGCCACCACGGCCGCGGTGAAGCCGGCGATGGCCTCGCGGTGGGCGACCACGTCGAGCCCGCCCTCGGTGGACACCTCGCCGGGGCGCTCGGGCACCAGGGTCACGCGGTGGGGGCGCACCTGGAGCGCGATGGCCCGCATCTCGTCGGTGACGGCCAGCTCCACGTTGAGCAGGGTCTGGACCGACGCGCGCAGGCGGTGCAGATCGGCGTCCTGGATGTGGCGCCGGTCGCCGCGGATGTGGCAGGTGATCTGGGCCGCACCCGCCAGCTCCCCCCAGCAGGGCGGCGGCCAGCGGATCCGGGTAGGCGACCTGGCGGGCTTCGCGCAGGGTGGCGACGTGATCGATGTTGAGACCGAGACGAGGGGGCATGGGATCACTCCAGGAGGGCGCGCGCCTGCTGGGCCAGGGCCTCGGCGGCGCGCTGGACGGTGTCAGGGTCGCGCCCTTCGGTCAGGACGCGCAGGAGGGGTTCGGTGCCGGAGTAGCGCAGCAGCACGCGCCCCCCGGGGCCGAGCGCGGCCAGGGCGTCATCCCGGCCCGACGCCCGACCCGGGCGGGCCACCCGCCCACCCCGGGCCGCCCGCACCTCGTGCCGGCCCCGGTGGCC
>JBDRKM010000045.1:0-32232 GCA_043814015.1 Pseudomonadota bacterium | reverse complement strand
GGGCGCGGAGGGCAACATGGCCGCGGGGGCGGGCGCCGGGGTGGGCGCGGGCGCCTCGGCCACGGGCTCGGGCAGCTCTGATGCGGGCTGCTCCGGGGCCGCGGCGGGCGCCTTGCCCATCTCGCTCGAGTGGATCACGATGGGCTCCTCCGTGGGGAAGAGCGGATCGAGGGCGGGCGCCGGGGCCAGGGGCGCGGCCGCGGGGGACGCGGTGGACACCGGATGGACCGGCTTGAACGGGCTCCCCGGATCCTCCATGGGCTCGCAGCCGAGCAGGGGGAGGAGCAGGGCGAAAAGGCAGGTGGGCGCGCGCATGGTGGCCTCCAGCGAGGGAGCTTATCCCCCCACGGCCCAACGCGCCGGGAACCGCCCTCAGGCGCCTGGGAGGCCGAGGACTTCCTTGACGGCCGCGACCACCCGCTCGTGCAGGCGCCCGTTGGTGACCACCACACCCTTGTTCTGTTCCAGGCAGCGGCCGCACGAGAAGTCGAGCGGGCGCCCGTAGGCATCGCTGACCTGACCCCCCGCCTCGGTGATCACGGCCCAGCCGGCCGCGTGGTCCCAGATCTTCTCCACGTAGTCCTTGCGCGTGGGCAGCCGCAGGTAGATGGAGGCATCGCCGCGGGCCACGGCGGCGTACTTGCACTGGGAGTCGATGCGGAAGGGCGCCTGGGTGATGCCCAGCAGATCCGCCACGCGGGCCGAGTCGGACTGGGAGGAGTGGGCCTTCTCGACGGACTCGCAGAAGCGGGCCGCGGCCGGATCGTCCACGGCGGTGACCTGGACGGGCCGCTCCGCTGGATCGTCCAGGGTGCGCATGAAGGCTCCTTCGCCTTTGACGGCCACGAAGATGCAGCCGACACCCGCCTCGGGCTGCGCCGCGTCGTGGGGCAGGTTGGGGCAGCCGAGCACGCCGAGCGCCACCTCGCCCTCTACGATGAGGGCCAGGGCCACGGCGTATTGGTCGAGGCGCAGGAAGCCCTTGGTGCCGTCGATGGGGTCGAGCGTCCAGTGCCGACCGCGAGCCCCCCCGGTGTAGGTGCCGCGGTCGATGGCGGTGAGCACCTGTTCGGTGGAGAGGCCCTCCAGCACCTCCCCCACATTGGCGAGCACCTTGGCCAGCAGGACCTCGTTGGTGGGATCGCGCAGGGCCGCGGCGTCCTCCTCGCCCACCATGGGCACCTCCGGGAAGGCCTGCGCCAGCAGGTGGGCCACCACGGCCTGCGCGCCGAAGTCGGCCACGGTGACCGGCGAGCGGTCGTCCTTGGTGAGGGTGCTGCCGGCCACGAGGTTGGCCTGGACCGTGCGGCACAGGTGACAGGCGTGCAGGACGGCGTCGAGGGCGACGCGGCGCTCGGCTTGGAGGGACATGGCATGCTCCCGGGGGCGGCAGGGGCGGGGCTACTATCGCGATGGCGCGGCGGGTGATCGCGGATCCTCCACGCTGTCCGCATCGAACCCCTCCGCGATGCGCTCATCCGTCACCCACCCCGCCAGCCGCCGCGCGGGCTGCTGGGACCAGCCATCGGTCGGTGCCGGCACCCCATAGAACCGCTCCGTGCCCGCGGGGGGGTCCACCGCCGGATGCGCCCCGAGTTGCCGGATCCAGGCCTGGTCCATCTGCTCCCGCAGGGTCTCTTCCCGCTCCATCCAGGCCCTGCGCCTGCGGTTGCGGCTCCTCACCCGCAGGTACCCGCCGAAGAGCAGCAGACCGCCCGCGAGCCACCAGACGTTGTCGTCGAACAGAGCCGGGAACCACAGGTGGCTCTGCTGCAGGCGCGCGCGCCAGGCCTGGTCGATCTCGTCCAGGCCTTCGCCCGTGGCGTCGCGGAAGGCCGCCCGCACGGGCGCGCCCGCGGCCAGACGCCGCACCAGGGTCTGCAGCGCGGCCTGGCCGTACTCGTTGCGCAGGTAGGCCACCAGATCGGCCGACTGGGCGTAGGCCACCTGGGCGCGCAGCGGATCCTCGGGGAAGCCCCGCACCAGCTCGTCCAGGCTCATCAGACCGGGACCGAGGGTGCCGCGCGCCAGGGCCTTGGTGGTGGCGGGGCTGTACTCGCGCGCCATGATCTGGGCCAGGCCCTCGTGCAGCCAGCGTGGCACGGGATCGCCGTGGAAGCGCTGGTCGATCAGGGTGTGGGTCAGCTCGTGGTCGAGCACCTGGGTCAGGGGCGCGGCCGTGCCCGGTCGCAGGTGGGGGGCGCGCAGGAAGATGAGGGCTCCGGAGGGCCAGGCGGTGGCGTCCGCCCAGGCGTCCACGGCACCCGGCTGCAGCGCCTTGAACTGCTCCGCCGTGTGGCAGACATAGACCCGCACCTTGCGCCCGGTGGGGATGTCCAGCTCGCCGGCGATGCGCGGCACAGCCTCCGCGAGGTGCTGCGCCACCCTGTGCACCACGGGGCGGTCCGCGGGGTCGCCCGCCACGGTGCCGTAGAGGCCGTCCTCCACCACCCAGCCCTCGGGCCAGGGGGGCGAATCGAGCGCGGTGGCGACGCGGGCTTCGGGTGCGGTGGACCAGGACGGGCCGCCTGCCCCGGTGCCGAGGAGGATCAGGAGGGGCAGGAAGAAGACGAGGAGAACATGCTGGAGCCGCGTGAAGCCACACCTCCGGTGAGCACGGACGGGCTGCATGCTACACACCAAGTGGGCGAACGGCCACGGCGGAGCGCGGCGCCGTGGTAGAAGTAGGGACCGTCCTCGCGTCCGGAGACCCCATGCTCCCTGCCTCCGCCCTCGCACTGCTGTTCGCCGGCGCGCCCGCACGGGCCGCCGCGCCCACCTGCCCGGCCAACGAGGCCACCCTCCGCGCCCAGGTCGCCGAAGCCCTCGAGGCCGCCGCGGCCATGGACACCGACCGCCTCTTCGCGGCCCAGCGCGGCGCCCGCGAGGCCGTCGGCTGCCTCGAGGTGCTGCTCGAACCCGAGGACGCCGCGGCCTTCCACGGCGTCAGCGGCCTGGCCGCCTACCTCACCGAGGACGACGCAAGCGCCCGTGCGGCGTTCGAGGCCGCCCTCGGCGCCGATCCCGCCTGGCACCTGCCCGCCGCCCTCACCCCGGAAGGCAGCCCCCTGCTGCGCCTCGTGCAGGAAGCCCAGGCCGCCCCCGAGCCCGCGCGGGCACCCCTCGCGGGCACGGACGGCTTCTTCCTGATGGTAGACGGCGAGCCCTCCGCCGAGCACCCCGTCGCCCTGCCCTGGGTGCTGCAGGTCGCCGACGAGGACTGGGCCCCCCTCTGGAGCGGCGCCATCGAGCCAGGGGCGTCCCTGCCGGAGGCCGCCCTCGATCCGGCCCGGTTCGCCGGGGGCAGCAGCGCCCTGGCCCAGGCCCTCGGCGAGCGCGGCGGCTTCGAGCGCGCCACTTCCCAGCGCATGGCCTACGGTGCGGCCGCCCTCGGGGTCGCCGCCGTCGGGCTGTTCGTCGCCTCGGGCACCAGCGCCGCCGTGCGCGGGGCGCGGCAACACCAGTGCATCGAGGACGCCGCCTGCGTAGCGGATGAGGACGCCTGGACCGACGCCATGGACGCCCTGCACCGCCGCCAGATCGCCTTCGGCTGGTCGGGGGCAGGCTGCACGTTCCTCGGGGCGGGCCTGGGCGTCGCGGCCTTGATAGAGGGTCGTTTCTAGGGAACAACCCCGTTCCAGGCCAGGTCGTCACCCATGGGAGGGTCCGTGCATACCAGGACTGGCTCGGTCGGAACCCCCGCCGCGTCCGGGGACCTGGCCCGCGCGCTGCTGTCGGTGGTGGGCGGGCTGCTGGTCGTGCTCGACCGGGAGGGGCACGTCGTGGAGGTGAACGAGGAGGCCTGCCGCCTCATCGGGCTCCCACGCGCGCAGATTCTTGGTGTTCCCTGGATTCCTCGCTTCGTGCCCGCGAGTGTCCAGCCGGCCGTCGAGCTGGTGCGGGCGAAGCTCCAGGCCGGGGCCGTCGCGACCGTGGAGCACTTCGAGAACCCCATCCTGACCGCCTCCGGCGACGAGCGCACCATCCTCTGGCACAACGCCGTCCTGCATGACCCCGAGGGCGCCGTCAGCCACGTCGTGGCCTCCGGGGTGGACATCACCGACCGTGTCCGGCTGGAATGCGAGCAGCGCGAGGCCCTGGCGCGGGCCGCGGCCAGCGAGCAGCGCTACCGGACCACCTTCGAGACCGCGGCCACCCCCATCGCGCGCCTCGACCGGCGCGGCACCATCCTCGACTGCAACCGCGCCGCGGAGCAGGTCTTCGGGTATCCGGCCGAAGCCCTCAGGGGGCGCCCCGTCACCGTCCTGATCCACCCGGACGATCACCCCCGCCTCGCGGTGGATCTGCGCGACATCCTCGAGCTCGGCACCTACCACCACCGCACGTACCGGGCCGTGCGGTCCGACGCCGCCGAGATCCTCATCGAGGTGGACGCCGCGGCGGTCCCGCCGGAGCGCTCGGGGGCCAACGAGATCGTCTGCCAGGTGGCCGACGTGACCGCCCAGGCCCGCGACCTGCGCATGGAACGCCTCTCCGCCCGGCTGCTGCGCGTGGCGCACCGGCACGACACCCTGCCCGGGCTGTGCCAGGCCTTCTGCTCAGAGATCCAGGAGGCGACCGGCCTGCCCGCCGTGGCCGTCCGCCACGTCCTCCCCGATGGCAGCATCGAATCCGTCGCGAACCTGGGCTTTCCAGCCACCTTCCACCACGCCGGTGATGCCCCGGGCGCCGACCCTGGCTGCTGCTACGCCGCCGTGCTGAGCGGCCGAGCCGGCCCTGCCCTGGGTCCCTGCACCCCCGGAGGCTCCTTCGTCCTGCGCGACCCCTCCCCGCTGGGAGACGCAGACGCCGAGCCCGAGTCCTCCGCCTGTCAACAGGCCTGCTCCCAGGCCGGGTTCCGCTCCCTGGCCACCATCCCCGTGCGCTCGGGCGAGGTGGTGCTCGGGGTGGTCCAGGTCGCGGCCAGCAGCCCCGACGACCTGCCCGACGACATGGTGCTGGTCTTGGAGGGTGCCACCCTGCAGCTCGGGCAGGCCATGCGGCGCATCCTGGCAGAGCAGAGCCTCCACAGGCAGCTCGCCTTCCAGCAGGAGCTGCTCGACGCCATCCCCATCCCCGTCTGTCACCACGACCTGCAGGGTCGCGTGGTGGGCGCCAACCGCTCGTGGCGCCGCACCGTGGGCGAGGTGGAGGAGGCCGGAGGTGGGCGTGCCCCCCGCCCCCTGTCGGCCGAGTCGATGCAGAACAGCGCCGCCACGTCCGCGCCGTCCCTCAAGCGGCCCGCGTCCCAGGGGCGGTCGCTACAGCTGCACGATACCGCCGGACAGCTGCGCCGGGTCGAGCTGCACCGGGCCCAGTTCCGAGAACCCGAGCAGGGCGATGGCGGCACCATCGTCGCCCTGGTGGACGTCACCGACCTCACCCAGGCCACGGCCGCGCTGCAGAGCCTCAACGAGGCCCTCGAGGGCAAAGTCCAGGAGCGCGTGGCCGAGATCCAGTCCCTGTTCCGGCTCTCCCACGACCTCGTGCACGCCCGCAGCCTGGACGACATCGCCCGCGCTGCGCTGCACCACGTCCTGGCCCTGCCGCCGGAGCTCTGCCTGCTGGCGCTGCACGACGGCACCCGCATGCAGCTGTTCGGGCGCGCTCGGCGGGTCCTCGCCCCCGGGGTCTCGCGGGAGCTCCACCGCACGCTGGCGGCGGGCCTGCAGCGCCTCGGGCTCCCCCAGCTCAGCTCCCCCCTCGAGGTCCCCGCCGACGTGGTCCCCGGAGCGCGCCCCACTCCGCCCATCCCGCGGCTGGAGTCCAGCTACATGCTGCCGTTGCAGGTCGAGGGCCGCTCCCGCTCGCTGGGTGTGCTGCTGGTGGCAGCGGAGCGCGCCGGCGCGTTCAACGAGGACCAGGCTCGGGCCTTCCACCTGGCCGCGGCCCAGATCGCGGAGGCCACCCACCGGCGACGGACCAGCGGGGTCGAGGCGGAGCCCCCGCCCCAGCCCGAAACCACCGCCCAGCTGCCCACGGCCTGCCCCGACCTGCGCGCGATCCTGGACCTCCTCCCAGACGCGGTGATGGTCCTGGACCCAAGCCAGCACGTCATCCTCGCCAACCGCTCGGCCCTCGAGCTCCTGGGCCTGCCCGCCGGAGGTCCGCCCCCTGGCGGAGTCCCTCTGCGGGCCCTGCCCCTCGACACCCGCCGCCTGGAGACCGCGCTGCTGCCGGGCGACCTGCACACCGGCGGCTGGTGCCAGGTGGATCTTCGCTTCCAGGACCCCCTTGGACGCCCGGGCGTGCTGCAGGCCCACCTCCTCCCCATCGAGGGCTCCTCCATCCGGGGCGCCACGCTGCTGGTGGCCCAGGACGCGACCCAGCGTCGTGCGCTGGAGCACCGCCTGGTGCAGGCCCGCAAGATGGAGTCCATCGGGCAGCTCGCCGCGGGCATCGCCCACGAGATCAACACGCCCACCCAGTACGTCGGCGACAACCTGCAATTCCTGAAGGACTCCTTCCAGGAGCTGCAGGGTACGCTGGCGGCCCTGCGCGACGCCTCCTTCCCGGCCGGCGACGCGCTGCCCGCGGGCTCCCCCCACGCCATCGCCCGCGACACCCGCGAGCGCCTCGATCTCGACTTCCTGCTGGAGGAGATCCCGCTCTCCCTGGAGCAAGCCCAGGAGGGGGTCGCGCGCATCGCGGGCATCGTGGGTGCCATGCGCGAGTTCTCCCACGGCCAGGGGGCCGAGAAGGTCGTCACCGACGTGAACCGCTGCATCCAGAGCACGGCCACGGTCGCGCGCAACGAGTGGAAGTACGTCGCCGATCTCGTCCTCGATCTCGACCCGGAATTGCCGATGATCCCTACGATGGCGGCCGAACTCAACCAGGTCCTGCTCAACCTCCTCACCAACGCCGCGCAGGCCATCGGCGAGACGGTGCAGGACGACGGCAGGGGCACCATCACCGTGCGCACGGAGCGCTGGGAGCGGGGGGCCCGCGTGACCGTCACCGACAACGGCTGTGGCATCCCCTTCGAGCTGCAACCGCGGGTGTTCGAGCCCTTCTTCACCACCAAGCCCGTGGGGCGCGGCACGGGCCAGGGGCTGGCCATCTCCCGGGCGGTCGTGACCGAGAAGCTCGGCGGGGAGCTCGACTTCGAGAGCACGCCCGGCGTGGGCACCACCTTCCGCCTCACCCTGCCGGGCGAGGCCTAAGTGGGCACCGCGGCGCTGCAGGTCCTGCTCGTGGACGACGAGCCGGCGGTGGTCTCCGCGCTGCGCCGCATGTTGCAGCTCGAGCGCCCAGGATGGCGCATCCGGTGCACCACGTCAGGGCAGGAAGCCAGCGCGCTGCTCGATGTCGAGACCTTCGACGCCGTGGTATCGGACATCAAGATGCCCGGGCTCGACGGTATCCAGTTGCTGGAGCGTCTGCGCGTGATCCAGCCGCAGGCGATCCGCATCGCGCTGTCCGGCCACACCGACCGGCACGAGCTGCTGCGGTCGGTCCCCACGGTCCACCGCTTCCTCCCGAAGCCCTGCGACAGCCACACCCTCTGCGACACCATCGAGCGGGCCTGCGCCCTGACGCGCGAGCTGGAAGACCCCGCGCTGCGGAGCCTGGTGGGGCGCCTGGGTGGTCTGCCGACCCTCTCCGGGCCGCTGCAGGAGATGTTGGCAGCCCTGGATCAGCCCGACGCACCGACGCGGTTCTGTCGCCTGCTGGACCGCGCTCCGGGGATCACCGCCAAGTTGCTGCAGCTCGTGAACTCGCCCTGGTTCGGTGCCCGTGCGACCACCAGAGATCCCCGCCACGCCGTGGTCCTGCTGGGGACCGAGACCGTGCGGGCCCTGCTGCTGCAGGCCCACGTCTTCGACTACGCACAGGGCCGCCTGCCGCTCGGCTTCGATCTCGCGGCCCAGGGGCGGCACGCCGAGGCCGTCGCCGGCGCCGCACGCCTGCTCGCCCGCCGCGCGCGCGCCACCGCCATTGAGGTCGAACTGGCTTTCACCGCGGGTGTGCTCCACGACCTCGGCAAGCTGCCCCTGGCCGTGGGGCTCCCCGCCGAGTACCAGCAGGTCATGGCGGCCAACACCGGTTCCTTGGCATGGCGCGAAGAGCGGGCGGTGTTCCACGGGACCCACGCGGCGGTCGGCGCGTGCCTGCTCGGGGTCTGGGGCCTGCCCGGCGATCTGGTCGAGGCGGTCGCCTGGCACCACGGCCAACCCGCCTCCTCCGCGCAGGGCATCGGGCTCGTGACCGGCCTGGTGGAGTACGCGGACCGCCTCCACCACCGTCGTCTGGCTGGGGATTCCACCCCCGTGCCGCCCGATGAGATCCCCGCGACGCTGCGCACCCGCCTCGATCCCCTGGAAGCCCACGAGGCCATCGCCGCCCTGTTCCGGAAGGCCGAATGACCATGAACACCCGTGTCCTCCTCGTCGATGACGATCCAGACCTGCTGCAGGGGCTCTCGCGCGTCCTGCGGCGCAGCTTCGAAGTAGAGATGGCCCAGAGCGGCAAGGCCGCCCTCGAGCTGATCGCGGCCCAGGAGCAACCCTTCGCCGCCGTGGTCGCCGACATGAGCATGCCGGTCATGAACGGCATCCTGCTGCTGCAGCGGGTGGAGCGTGCCTCACCGGACACCGTCCGGCTCATGCTCACGGGGCACGCGGACGTCGGCATCGCCATGAAAGCGGTCAATGATGGCCATATCTTCCGTTTCCTCACGAAGCCTTGCCCGCCGGCCAGCCTCACGCGCGCCCTGCAGGAAGCCTCAGAGGAGTACCAGCGAATCCAGAACGAGCGCGCGCTGCTGGAGGACACCTTCCGGGGCGCGATCAAGGTCCTGACGGAGGTCCTGGCCGTCACGAGCCCCTCCGCGTTCGGGCGCACCCAGCGGGTGCACCGCCTGGCCCGGGGCATGATGGCCGCCCTGGGCCGCACGCTGGACTGGGAGCTGGACGTCGCGATCATGCTGTGCCAGCTCGGCACCGTGGCGATCCCGACCGAGCACCTGGAGCAGATCTGGGCCGCCGGCCCGAGCAGCCCCCACGAACGCGGGCGATACCGGCGGCACCCTGCCCTGGGGGCCCGTCTGCTGGAGCCCATCCCGCGGCTGGAGAAGGTCCGTGAGATCATCCGTTGGCAGCACGCCACGCTGGAGCCCGCCGTGGAGGAACGATCCCAGGAGGCCCAGGACGGGGCCGGGGGGGAACAGGGGGACAGCGACGCTCCACCGCCCGAGATCCCGTTTGGGGCGCGCCTGATCAAGGTGGCGCTGGACTTCGACGCCCTGGAGGTGGCCGGCCTGCCCCGCGCGCGTGCCTTCGCCATCCTGGAGGAGCGCAAGGGCCGATACGATCCGGAGGTGCTGAGCGCCCTGCGCGGTGTCGTCGCCGGATGCGAAGAAGGCGTCCCACAGGCCCTGCCGGTCTCGCTGCTGCGCGTCGGCATGATCCTCCGGGAGGGGGTCACAACCCGGGACGGCCTGCTGATCGTGGCCCGCGGCTCCGAAATCACCCCCGCCCTGCTGGAGAAGCTCCGCACCTGGGTGGAGCTCGACCGGGTGGTGGAGCCCCTCGTGGTGCAGACCACCGCCGCCTCCTCGCCCGCGCCGCGATACTGAACGGGGGCCATGCTCGCGCTCGCCCCCGCCCATCGCCGCCTGTTGTACCTGATCGCCCTGGTCGGCGTGGCCGAGCCCGTCATCGCCTTCGACGTGTACGCCCTGTGGGGCAACGAGACCGCCCACACCGGCCTGCCCACGCGCTGGCTCGCGACGGCTCTGCTGGTGGTCGCGGCCGTGGCCGCCGGTGCGTGGATGGCGGAGCGCCGCGGGCCCTCCCACGCCTGCCGCCTGCTGGCGCTCGGCGTCGGGCTCATGGCCCTGTGCGGCGCCGGCAACGTCCTGGCCTTCGAGCACTACAATGTGCTGATGGGCTACGAGGTCTGGGTGCGCGAGAAGCACATGCCCGCCAAGTTCGCCCCCCCTGGCCAGGGGCTGCGCGTGCCCCTGCCGCCCATGGTCGAGCTCCCCCCGCAGCCCGTGCCTGGGGACACCGGCGTCACCGCCGGGGAGTAGTCGATGAGCGCCCCCGCTCCCGGGCCCTGGTGGCGCGACCGGCACCTCGCCGCGCTCGTGGCGGCGACCATCGGCCTGCGCGGCCTGGTGCTGGCCCTGTGGCCCATGGAGCGCTGCGTGCGCGACGAGTGCATGTACCTCTTCACCGCCGGGCGCATGGCCAAGGGCCTCGGCATGACCGCCAGCAACGGCTGGATCTGGGCGCCGGCCCACATCTTCGTGCTCTCCCTGGTGGAGCGCCTCACGGGCTGGGCCGAGCTGACCCGCATCCCCCAGGTGCTGCTCACCGGCGTGGCGGTGGTCTACCTCGTCCGCCTCGGGCGACGGGTGGTGGGCGAGCGGGGCGCGCTGGTGGCCGGCTGGCTCTACGCGCTGCACCCCACGCTGATCTTCTTCGCCACCCGCCTGTGGAGCGAGACCGTCTACGCCACCCTGCTGCTGCTGGCCCTGGAGCAGCTCATGCTGGCGCGCGAGGAGCGGTGCGGGCGCGCCCTGGCCACCGGGGTGCTGGTGGGCGTGTGCGTCCTGCTGCGCGGCGTGGCCACCTACATGCTGCCCATCTTCGCCCTCGGCCTGCTCTGGGATCGCTGGCGGCTGCGCCAGGCCTGGCTGCAGGTGGGGATACTCGGCGCCGCCGCCGTGCTCACCGTGGCCCCCTACTCCGCCTATGCCACCCACAAATTCGGAGCCTTCATCCTGTCGGACCGCACCATGGGCCAGATGATGTGGCTGGGCGACAACGACTTCCCCCCCATCACCTTCGACGCCGGCAACGGGCAGCTCTCCGACGACGACTACGACCGCACCACCGGCCTCGGGCGCGAGCACTGCGCGCCCAAAGACGAGCCCATCGCCCGGGACATCTGCGAGACCGCGAACGGCAAGGCCTGGATCCGAGCCCACCCCCGCGAGTTCCTGCGCCGCGTGCCCTTGCGTCTGGCGCAGCTCTTCAACCCCAACTCCTTCCTCACCCGCCACCTGCGCACCGGCGGCTGGAAGCACCTGCCGCGGGTCGTGGACGAGGCCCTCTGCTGGGCGGTGGTGCTGGCCTCCTTCCTCACCGTGCTGGGCGCCGCCGCCGGCGCCTGGGCCGCCCGCCGCACGCCCTACCTGCTGGTCATCGCCCTGACCACGGCCTACCACCTCGCCGCCATCGCGGCCCTGGCCGGGCTGTCCCGCTACCGCGTGCCGCTGGACATCCTGTGGCTGCCCTACGCCGGGCTCTTCCTGGCCGCGCCCCGCGCCGGGCTGCGCGCCATCGGGCGCTCCTGGTGGCGCCTGCTCGGGCTCCTGCTCACCCTGGGCCTGCTGCTGTGGCTGATGCTGTGGTTCCTGCCGGCAGGTTTCCCGTGGTGGAAGGACGAATATCCCTTGTGGTCCGGGTGGTTCGCGTGAGGCGCGCGCTCCCCCTGCTGCTGCTGCTGCTGCTCCCGGCCTGCGGGCCCGGCCGCCTGCCCCCCGGCGACCCGACCACCCCGGATGTCGTGCTGGTCTCCATCGACACCCTGCGCGCGGACCACCTCTCCAGCTACGGCTACCCGCGGCCCACCACCCCCTTCCTCGACCGTCTGGCCGCCGAGGGGGTGCGCTGGACCCATGCCCGCGCCCCCAGCCCCTGGACCCTCCCCTCCCACGTCACCCTCATGTCGGGCTGGTTCCCGCACCGCCACGGGATCGTGGAGGACGACCTCGCCATCCCCGACGGCATGCCGCTGCTGGCCGAGGCCATGGCCGCCCGCGGCTTCGCCACCGGGGGCATCGTCTCCACCCTGTACGTCTCCGACCGCTACGGCTTCGAGCGGGGCTTCGACACCTTCGACGCCTTCGACATCCGCACCTCGAAGGAGAACCTCTCGGGCGAGGTCACCGCCACCGACGTGGTGGACCGCGCCCTGGCCTGGCTCAGGAGCCTGCCGCAGGGAGAGCCGGCCTTCCTGTTCGTGCACTTCTACGACGTCCACTACCCCTACGCGCCCCCGAAGCCCTACTCCACCCTGTTCGACCGCGCCCCGCGGCGCAGCGACGCCCGCTACAAGCGCTACGCCTGGTACCGCGAGCACCCCCTCGCCCCCGACCAGATGGCCCACCAGGTGGCGCAGTACGACGAGGCCATCCGCTACGTGGACGCTGAGCTGCAGCGCCTGCACGGGGCCATGCAGGCCGCCGGGCGCCAGGCCACCTGGGCCGTCACCTCGGATCACGGGGAGGAGCTCGGCGAGCGCGGGGCCTGGGGCCATGCACACACGCTCTTCCCCGAGCAGCTCCACGTCCCCCTGATCCTGTCGGGCGCCCGCGTGCCCAGTGGGGGAGTCATCGAGGGCACCGTCGGCCTGGAGGACCTGGCCCCCGGGCTGGCGCTCCTGGTGGGCGCCGACCTGCCTCCGAGCGGCGGGCTGCCCCTGTCGGTGACGGGCCCGACGGGGTTCCCCAACCGCCTCTTCCCCGCCGACACCAGCCGCTTCGACACCAACCGCGTCAGCCTGTGGCAAGAGGGCTGGCGCCTCGACATCGACCTGGCCACCGGCGCGCGCTCCCTGTACGACACCACCGCCGATCCAGAGGAGCGCCACGACGTCGCCCTCGACGAGCCGCGCCGCGCCGCCATCCGGGAGCAGCGCCTCTGGGGCTCCCGCGTGACCCCATGGAGGTGCCCCGAGGGCTGCGCGGTCGAGGCGCGGCATGGCCTGATCGTGGTGGGCTCGGAGATCCGCGGGCGCGAGGCCACGCTGGAGCGCAACCAGGACTTCCTGCTCATCCCCCCGGACGCCGAGGTGCGCATCGCCGGCAGCGCCCAGTGGTTCCGGGCCGGCGAGCGCCCGCCACCGCCGGGCACGCCCCTGCTGTGGCGGGGCCCCGACGGGACCCATGCCGTCACCCTCAGCACCGAGGAGCGCGCGCGCCTGGAGGCGCTGGGCTACCTGCAACCCGACGGCGAGGAGCCCGCTCCGTGAGCCAGCGGCCACGGCACTTCTGGCGCCACGCCCTGCTCGCGCTGACCGTGGGGACGGTCCTGGCGCTCCTGCTGGCCGAAGTCTGTGGACGGATGCGGCAGATCGACCTGCGCTCCATCGGCAGCTCCCTGTGGTGGCAGAGCGTGGACGTGGAGGCCTGCCGGGTCTCCGAGGAGCCATTCCTCCACTACGAGCTCGCCCCTGGCACGGCGCTCACGAAGGAAGGCCCGTGGGGCCGCTACCGCATCACCGTCAACGCCCAGGGTGCGCGCGGTGGCCCCCCGAGCGACGAGAAGCCCCCCGACACCCTGCGGCTGCTGTGCTTCGGGGGCTCGTCCATGTTCGGCGCAGGCGTCTCCGACCAACAGACCGTCTGCGCCTACCTGGCCCGACAGCTCGAGGCGCGCGGCGCCACGCCCGCCCATGTCCAGCCCTGGAACTTCGGGACCAACGCCTACAACCTGGCCCAGATGGCCTACCTGGCGCGCGCGCGCATCCCCGAGCTGCAGCCCGACCTCGTCCTCGTGCTGCTCTCCAACACCGGGCGCCGCGCCTTCCTGCTCACCCCCGAGGCCAGGGCCGGCGACTTCAGCGCCGCGCGCGGCATGGACGGCTGGCTGCACGAGGAGAACCTCCCGACCCCGTCCGGGATCAGCCCCTCCCTGTACCGCCTCGGCCTGCGACACAGCGCCCTGGCGCGGGCCTGGGCTGGCCACCTCGCCCTGCGGCAGCACGGCACCGGCCCCGAGTCGCCCGCCGGCGACGCCCTCTCCCGGGCACAGGCCGCCCTCCTCACCGCGGACTGCGAACAGCGCCACCTCCCCCTGCTGTACGCCGCCATCCCAGCGGCCTTCCACTTCAAGCCCGCCGACGTGCACCCCGGGCTGGCGGAGCAACGGTTTTTCGCGCTGCGCGACGAGCGCCAGCCGCAGGCCTACAAGGAGGTCCACCCGCCTCCCGGTATCCTGGACGAGTGGGCCCGCCGCATCGCGGAGGCCCTGGTGGCCCGTGGGATGGTGCAGACCGCGGTGCCGGAGCCCGGCGCCCAGCCCTGACCAGATCTGGTCTTTTTTTTTCTTGGTGCTTTTCGCATCGGGATGTAAACCTTCTGCGCGCTTCACGACACTTGATCCACGCAACGAGGTGGAAGGCCCATGGATCTGGAATCCCTCTTCGACAGGCTCCTGCAGGCGGTCGATGAACAGGCCTACCTCACGCCATCCGACCACGTGGAGCCCGCCCAGCGGCGCGCCCTCGCCCAGATCGCCGCCGCCCTGCAGGCCCCCGGCTTCCGGGCCGAGCAGGTCCGCTCCCTGATCCGGCGCCTGCACGAGCACGGGCGGATCGACCGCGTGATGATGTACTCGGCCCTGCACGTCGTGGCGGCTCACCCCGCGGTGGCCGACTGGGCCGAGGCCGCGCGCCTGGCCGGCGAGCAGGAGCAGGCCGCCCTCGAGCTCGGGGGCCCCGCGCTGCAGGCCAACCTGGCCTCGGTGGAGCGCCACCGCGGCGTGGTGGCCTTCCTGCAGGGGCACCACGAGGTGGCCCTCGACTACTTCTCCCGGGCCTTCGAGCGGCAGCACTCGGCCGAGAACCTCGGCAACGTGCTCTGCTGCCTGCTGGCCCTCGGCGAGCACGAAGACGCCCAGGACCTCATCGCCCGTGTCCGCCGCTCCTTCCCCACCGATCTCGTCCAGGCGCTGGAGCTCCGCGTCCAGCAGGATCCCGATCTCGCTCTCCTCCGCATCACGGAGATGCCATCATGACCACCCTGTTCGGCCTCATCGCCCTCATCCTCTCCCACCTCGGCGCCCCCCTGGGCAGCTCGGACTGCCTCGCGGAGTCCCAGCAGGTGCAGCGCTGCTCTGCCTCCGTCGACACCAGCACCGGTGACGGCGGTCTCGGCCAGGCCCCCGACCCCAAGCGCATCTCGAACGGGTTCTAGGGCCGATGGAAGGCATGCAGCACCACCTCCAGCACCTGCTGGCGAACAGGAGAAGCCCGGAAACACGGGCCTTCTACCTGTCGCTGCTCGGGTACGTGGAGCGTCGCGTCCAGGCCGTCTGGCGGCAGCGCTACCGTGATCTGCTCGGCCCCTCCGATCTCGAGGAGGTCGTCTCCGACGTCGGCATGCGACTGATGACCGGGGCGCTCGTTCGCTTCCGCGGCGACACCACGGGCGAGCTCTACGCCTACGTCCGCATCATCTCCGACCGCAGCCTCGGGAAGGTCGTGCGGCGTCGCCTGCGCGAGCGCGCGGCCCTCGATGAGATCCGCGTCGACGGCAGCGCCGAGTTCATGGGCCAGCCCCGTCCCCCGGATCGCGGCGCCGAGATCGAGGCCCAGTGCCCGCTGGAAGAAAAAGACCGCGAGTACCTCCTGGCCCTCCTGTCGGCCGGCTCCAAGGCCGAATACGCCCGGCGTCAGAACCAGAGCCGCGCGGCGGTCACCCGCATGGTGCAGCGCATCCGCACGCGCATCGAGGCGCTCGATCCCGATCTGCGCGTCGCCGCCGAGGTCTGGATGCAGCAGCAGGCCCAGGAGGCCATCGCCGCGGGGGCGATGCTCCAGTAGGGCACTACTCGAGGACGCCGCGGAAGTACTCCACCGTGCGCGCGATGCCCTCTTCGAAGGGCACCCTGGGCTCCCAGCCCAGCACCTCGCGGGCGCGGGTGATGTCCGGGCGCCGGCGGGTGGGGTCGTCGGGCGGCAGGGGCTCGTGGACGATGCCCGCCGGGTTGCCCATGAAGCGGTTGATGTGCTGCGCCAGCTCCAGCATGGAGCGTTCCACCGGGTTGCCGACGTTGCAGGGCTCGGTGAGCTCCGACTCCATCAGGCGCACCAGCCCGTCCACGAGGTCGGAGACGTAGCAGAAGGAGCGGGTCTGGGAGCCGTCCCCGAACACCGTCAGCGGCTGGCCCCTGAGCGCCTGCCCGCAGAAGGCGGGGATGACGCGGCCGTCGTGCAGGCGCATCCGGGGCCCGTAGGTGTTGAAGATCCGCACGATGCGGGTCTCCACGCCGCGGTAGCGCTGGAAGGCCATGGTGAGGGCCTCGGCGTAGCGCTTGGCCTCGTCGTAGACCGAGCGGGCGCCGATGGGGTTGACGTTGCCCCAGTAGGACTCCACCTGCGGGTGGACCGCCGGATCGCCGTAGACCTCGGAGGTGGAGGCCAGCAGGAAGCGCGCCCCGTCGATGCGGCAGCGCCTGAGACAGTTCCGGGTGGCGTCGGACCCCGCGTACAGGGTCTCGAAGGGCAGCTGCACGTAGTCGATGGGGCTGGCGGGCGATGCCAGGTGGTAGACCCGATCCACGCGCCCAGGCACGGGCAGATCCTGGGTCGCGTCGGCCTCCACGTAGCGGAAGCGGCGGTGCTCCGCGAAGCTGGCCAGGTTGCGGCGCGAGCCCGTGACGAGGTTGTCCACCGCCACCACCTCGTGCCCCTCCGCCAGCAGCCGCTCGCAGAGGTGGGAGCCGACGAAGCCGGCGCCGCCGGTGACCAGAATGCGCATGAGAGCCTCCGAGCCGTTCAAACGAGCGTGTTGCCCTCGGCCTCGCGCGCGAGGCCGAGGCCGACGAGGAAGAAATCGATGAGGGCCCAGACCCCGAAGCCGCCCCCAGTGAGGAGCTTGACCACGCCGAGGCCGGTGTAGCCCAGGTAGAAACGATCGGCCCCGAGCCCCCCCAGGAAGAGGGAGAGGAGGAAGGCGGTGGACTGGGAGCGCAAGCCCCCGCCGTCCCGGGGGCGCGCCAGCGGCTCGCCGCCCGCGTCCCGCACCCCGCCCATGCCGATCAGCACCATGTCGATCAGGGACCACAGCCCGCAGCCGCCGCCCGTGAACAGCTTGAGCAGGCCCAGGCCCCACTGCCCGAGGTAGAAACGATCGACCCCGAAGGTGCCCAGGAAGTAGGACAGCAGGAAGGCGACGCTCTGCTCACGGCGGGCCATGCGGGAGCTCCGGGAGGGGAGTGGGTGTCTATCAAGAAACAGCGCGACCGGAGGCTGGAGGCTGGAGGCTGGAAAAAGGTGTCAGGCACTAGGGCTTGACATTTTACAAAACTCTTGAGTCCTAGTGCCTGACACCTGGATGGACCTTGGACCTCTGGGACAGGACGCATTCTTGGGGGGGGGGCGTGCTACCCTCTCCTCATGCTCTTCCCCCTCCTCTTCCTCGCCTGCTCCCGCCCAGCCCCCCCGGCGCCGCCCGACCCGCCAGCCCCGGTCCTCGAACACCATGTCATCCAGACCGCCGAAGCTCCACCCAACGCCACCCTCCCCCTGCTCATCGCGGTCCACGGCCTCGGCGACCGACCCGAGCACTTCCAGGGTGCCGTCGCCGATCTCCAGGTCCCTGCCCGCGTCGTCCTGCCCCGCGCCCCCACCCCCACCGCCTCGGGGGGCGGCTCCTGGTTCGCCTTCCGCCGCGATGACCTGGACCGCGCCTCCTTCGGCCTCCGCCTGCACACCGCCGCCGAGGAGGTGGTGGCGCTCACGGACTGGGCCGAGGATCACTTCCCCACCGCGGGCGACCCGGTGATCACGGGCTTCTCCCAGGGCGGTATGGTCAGCTTCGCCGTGGCCGCCGGCTGGCCCGACCACATCGCGGCGGCCTTCCCCGTGGGTGGCGATCTGCCCCTCTCCCTCGTGCCCGCGAGCCCGCCAGCCCACCTCCCCCACATCGAGGCCTTCCACGGAGACGACGACAGGGTGGTCCCCATCGCCGGCCCACTGGCGGCCATCGCCGCCCTGGCCGAGCGAGGCTACACCGCCCGGCTCCACCGCTACGCCGGGCTCACCCATGGCATCAGCGAGGACCTGCGGGCGGCCTGGCACGCGGCCCTGGAGACGGCGCTGGGCGAGCAGGCCCTCAGATAGGCGAGCTCTGCCCCGTCTTCTTGGCCCCGCTGGACAGCGCCGCCACGAAGCGGCTCTTGAGCTGACGCGAGACCAGCGCCCGGTGCACCGGCGCCAGGTTCTCCACCGCGCCCAGGAAGCGGTGCAGCCAGGCCATGGACCCGGCCTGCTCGTGCCCTAGCAAGAGGCTGTGCACCGCGCCCTTCTCCACGGCGCGCAGCACGATGCGCTCCATGGTGGAGGCCGGGGTGAGCACGCGCTCCCGACGCGCCGGGAAGGAGAGCGCCCTCGCCTTCGTGCAAGCGGCGTGGCACACGCCGCAGCCCAGGCACAGGCGCTCATCGACCACGGCCACCAGCCTCACGGGCCCGCCCACCTCCCGCGGCACCTGCGCAAGCGCGATGGCCCCGATGGGGCAGCGCCGCACGCACTTGCCGCAGCCGGTGCAGGCCTCGGCGTCCACGCAGGCGATGCGCGAGCTGGTGCGCACGGCCTGGGTCAGGCCGTAGCGGGTGATGGCCAGCAGCTGCCCGCAGTGGCAGCCGCAGCAGTGGCAGATGTAGATGGGGGTTCTTCTGCACGTTGTCGGCGATCTGCACCAAGCCGCGCTCCCGGCACATGGCCAGGATCTCCAGCAATTCGGACACCTCTGCAGGGCGCGCGAAGCCGTGGCGGATGGAGAAGTCCGCCGCGGGCTGCAGGCTGGTGCAGACCTCCTCGGGGTGCTCGCAGGGGTGGCCGAGGTGGGCGCCCTTGTGGCGGCAGTAGCAGGGCGAGATGCCCCCGCCGCCGGATTCCTGGATGAGGAAGGTGGCCTTCTCGTAGTCGAGGACCTCGGCGTGCTGCGCGGGCAGCACGTCCTCTTGCACCAGCGCCCGCCCGAGCACGGCCTCGCCCTGACCGAAGATGGCGTCCGCGAAAGAGCGATCCTCGAACATGACGTCGTGCAGGATGCGGGCGGCCTCCGCCTGGTCTACCTGCGGGTGCACGCGCATCATGGTGAACTCGAAGAAACCCACCACCGGCGGCGCCAGCACGTAGCGGACCTTGCCGCTCCTCGGGCTGGTGAAGTCGAAGACCAGGCCCTTGTCGGCCATGCCCTCCAGCCGTGTGCGCACGGTGTCTTCTGGCTCCCCCAGGCGCGCCGCCAGGCGGCCGGCGCTGGTGGGGGCCCAGGGCATGGCCGCCGCGGTGCGCGCCTCGGCCTCGCTGAAGAGCAGCTTCAGGATCTCGAAGATGGCGGCGGTGGGCGGCGCGGCCGCGGGGCCTTGATCGAGCCGCCGCTGCAGGGCGAGGTGGGCGGCCTTGGCGTCGTGCAGATGGCCCATGGCGGCTCCGGGGGCGAAGGATGGGAGGGGAGCCTATCCTCTTCTGTCCGTGCCCCCCGGCTCCGGCGCCCGCGCCATGGCGGAGGTGTCCACGGCCGGGGCCCCCAGGTTGTCGCCGAGCGCCGGGACATTGGTGGTGAGATCCCTGCGCAGGCGATCCAGCAGGGCCTCCAGGCGCCCGCCGCTGGCCAGGGCGTTGGGCATGGCCACCGCCAGCTCGACTCCTTCCGGACCGATGGTGGTGGTCACGAAGGCGGGCTGGCCCGGGCTGCCTGCGGGCACGAACCAGGCGCGCTGCGCCTGGAAGCCGCCGCCGGAGAACTCACCGAGATCGAGCCGGCCCGCGTGCGAGAGCACGGCCGAGCTGCCGAAGCGCCCCTCGCGCAGGCTCTTCGCGGCCAGGCGACGACCGAGCCAGGAGAGCAGCCACAGAGGGGTGGCGCGCGCGAAGCCCAGGCCCAGGGAGGTGGCCGCGGCGGCCTTGCGCCGGAGCGCGTCCTGCAGCGCGTAGCGCAGGGAGGCCACCGGCTCTTCGGCGCCCAGGTGCAGGTGGACGGGCAGGCGCATCCAGCCGGTGAGGCTGGCCGTGCTCTGCAGCGCCGGCGCGTAGCGGCGCAGGTCCACCGGGACCTCCATGCGCAGCACGGCGCCGGCCGGCACCTCGGCGGCGCGCGCCAGGCCCAGGGCCAGCGAGGTGACGAAGGCGGGAAACGGGGGGACCCGGATGCGGCGCCAGGTGCAGCCCTGCTGGCCAGGATCGGCCGGGCCGGTCAGGGCGGCGGCGTCCTGGGGCGGCGGAGGCTCGGGCTGCACCCCGAGTGAGCGCGCCAGGATCTCGTCCTGCTCTGGACCCTCGGTGGCCGGGAGCGGCTCGTCGCCGCGCAGGCAGTCGAAGAGCCCGCGGGCCATCATCAACAGGCCGGCGCCGTCGGCGGCCGCCGCCAGGGTGCGGAGCACCACGCGGGTGGGCTGGCCGCGCAGCAACAATATCTCCAGCGCCGGACCCCGACGGGGGTCCATGGGGGCCGCGAGGAAGGGCGCCCCCTCTGGCCCAAGCCCGTCCCAGCCCGAGCCGTCCAGTTCGCGCACGGTGGGCAATGGACCGCTCGCCTCCCAACGCGTGTTCCACAACATGCCACGCAAGTGGACCCGGCAGCCGGGCTGGGCCGCGACCAGCCGGGTCAGGAGATCGTCCCACCCACCGGGAGCCTGCGGCCAGCCCTGCCCCTCCAGCACGAGCTGGTTGCAGTACGGCGGACCCACGACGCGCGCCGCCAGCCACACCCGCTCGAGCCCGGAGAGTCTTCTCATGGGGGGCCCGTATCCCATCGGACCCGGTGCGCACCGGTCGCCACTCCCTTCGTTGGCTCTGCCGACGTCCCGCGGCCGCCCGACCCCAGGCGACGAGGCTTCAAACCCTCGCGAACCCGCCCTGTTCGACGATTGGGTCGGGTCTGTCAACGATGTGTCGTGGACCCGCCGGCGCCATGCCCGTCGCCTCCCCGCGGCGGGGGGGCCCCCACGGTGCTATCCTGACCGGCCCCGTCTCCCGGAGCCGCCATGATCCAGCGCCGCCTCCTCCGCCGCGTCTCCCTGCTGCTCGGCTCGGCGCTGGGCGCCACCGGCTGCCCTGTCGCCGCGGAGTACGGGATGCCGCACGCCAGCTTCGATCTCTCCGGCACCGTGGTCGACGACCAGACCGAGGCGCCGGTCCCCGGCATCGAGGTGGCCTTCGACGGGGACACCACCACGAGCGCCGCCGACGGCGGCTGGACCCTGGGTGTCGAGTCCGGCTTCGCCTGCGGCCCCGACTGCACCATCTCGGCCAGGGACCTCGACGGCGCCGACAATGGCGCCTACGACGAAGCCCAGCAGCCCTTCACCGCCACCCAGACAGCCGCGGGCGACGACACCTGGGATGCCGGGAGCTGGGAGGCCCACGACATCGAGATCCGCATGAAACCCACCCTGGACAGCGGGATCTGAGGCCGCCATGGAGCGCGACGATCGTGTCCGTGCCGCGGTGCGCGCCGCCGTGCCCGAGGCCCTGCGCCGCCCGTTCCGGCGCCGCCTGCTGCCCCTCTACCAGCGCACCCTCCGGGAGCTGCACGAGCTGGGCTACCTCTTCCTGGAGCTCACCCACCGCTGCAACCTCGACTGCCTGCACTGCGGCTCGGACTGCCTGGCCAGCAGCACCGATCCCGACCTCCCCTTCGACGACATCCTGCGGGTCATGGGTGAGATCGCCCAGGCCTACGACCCCCACGGGATCACGGTGGTGCTCTCCGGCGGCGAGCCCCTCTGCTACCCGCGGGTCTTCGAGCTGGGCGCCGCCCTGCACCGCCTCGGCTTCCCCTGGGGCATGGTCACCAACGGCTGGGCCTGGGACGACGACGCCTTCGCCCAGGCCCGTGGCGCCCACATGGCCTCGGTCACCGTCAGCCTCGACGGCCTGGAGGCCGAGCACGACTGGTTGCGCAACCGCCCGGGCTCCTGGCAGCGGGCCACCGACACCATCCGGCGCCTCGCAGCGGATCGCTCCGTGCAGGTCATGGACGCCATCACCTGCGTGAACCAGCGCTCCTTCGATTCGCTCGAAGACATCTACCGGTTGGTGGGCGAGCTGGGGCTCACCCGCTGGCGCCTGTTCACCATCTCCCCCATCGGGCGCGCCACCCAACGCCCCGAGCTCTTCCTCACCCCGGCCCAGTACCGCGCCCTGATGGCCCGCATCCTGGCCTGGAAGGAGCGCGGCGGGCTCCGGGTCGATCTCTCCGAGTCCGGCTACCTCGGCCCCTGCCTGGAGAACCGGGTGCGCGGCCACGACTACTTCTGCTCCGCCGGCGTCCGGGTGGGCGGCGTGATGGTCAACGGCGACATCCTGGCCTGCCCCAACATCGACCGCCGCTTCCGCCAGGGCAACATCCACCAGGACAGCTTCGTGGACGTCTGGGAGCACCGCTTCGAGGCCTTCCGCGACCGCCGCTGGACCCGCACGGGCCGCTGCGGCGCTTGTGACCAATGGGCATGGTGCCAGGGCAACGGCATGCACCTCTGGGATCTGGACCGTCACGAGCCGCGTTTGTGCCACTACCAGGATTTCGGCCTGGCCGGCTTCGACCCGGCCAAGGAGGAGCAGCCATGATGAACGGGCTCGATGACCTCTACGATCGCATCGCGGCGGGCACGGCGCCGCCCGCCCTGGCCGACGAGACCGGCGCGGCCCTGATCGGGCTCGCGTCCGCGGCCCTGGAGGCCGAGGGGGGCGACTGGGAGGGCGCCCTGCGGGTGGCGGCGGTGGTCGGCGGCTGGCGCGCGGTCAGCCTCCTCAGGGAAGCCGTGCGCGTCGGCCCCTTCGAGCGCGCGGCCCTGGCGCTGGAGTGGGCTCCCTACGCGGGCGCCGAGGCCGCCCTGTGCCAGGCCCTGGAGTCCGACGAGGAGGCCCTGGTGCTCCAGGCCCTCTCCCTGCTCGCGGCCCACCGGGCCCCGGCCGGCACAGGCCGCGCCCGGCGCCTGCTGATGGCCGCCTCACCGGCTGTTCGGGCCGCCGCCGCCGACTACCTCGGCCTGGTGGCGGGCCCCGCGGTCAGCCTGGACCTCACGCCCCTGTTGGGCGATCCCGCGCTGGCCCAGGTCGCGCGCCTCGCGCAGGACCGCATCGGAGGGCGCGCCCAGCGTCCAGAGCCGGCGCCCTGGCCCAAGCTGGACATGAAGGCCGATCTTCTCGTGGAGCCCGCGCCGGTGGAGGTGCCCGACGCCCTGCCGGAGGACGTGGGCAGCCTGCTGGATCTGCTGGGAACAGCCGCGCCCGAGCAGCACCTCGCGCTGGTGGCGGCCCTCGACGCCGCCCCCGCCGCGCTCCTCGCCACCGCCCTGCGTCCGCTCGTGCCCGGCAGCCCCGAGGCCCGCGCCGTGGGCGGCTGCCGCTACATCGCCGCCTGCGCCGACGGCCGCTGGCGCCTGCCCGCCCGCCGCCTGCTGGACCACCCCGCTCCCCGCGCCCGGCTCGCCGCGGCCCAGGCCCTCGCCGCCCTGGCCGCCGCCGTGGACCGCCCGGCCCTGGAGCGTGCTTCGCGCGATCCAAACCCCGAGGTCGCCGCCGCGGTGGGCGCCGCGCTGGAGGCCATCGCGGAGCGGGAGGGCTGACTACCGGCCCCTTCGACGCTTCTTCTTCGCGAGCCCGCGCACGTCCCCCGCCTCGTCGAAGCGCCCCAGCTGCTCCAGCAGCGCCACGACCTGCTCGATCAGCTCGACCCGACGCGCCTCGGGCAGGCTGAGCGCCACCTCGGCCACGCCCTCTGGCACGGAGCCGGCCTCGCCCGCGGCGTCCACCAGCGTGAAGGCGAGGGTCGCCGTGGCCTCACGGTGCAGCGCGGCCGCCGACGAGCCCTCCTGGCCCAGCAGCTCCACCAGGAGGCCGATGGCGGCGGGGTAGTCCTGGGCCCGGTAGCGGCTCCAGGCGCCCAGGTAGGTGGCCTGCGCCCAGGTGGGGGCGTCGCGGTCGCCACCGCGTGCCGCCTCGAAACGCGCCGCGGCTGCCGCCCAGTCTCCGGCGTCCAGCGCGAGCTGACCCAGGCTCAGGCCCGCGGAGGCGGCGAGTGGGGTGTCGGGGGCCACCGCGAGCACCTGCTCCCAGGCCCGGACCGCGGCGGCCGGATCGTCCTGCTGCCGGCAGAAGCCGAGCAGGAACCAGGCCTCGGCCACCTGGGCGAAGCCCTCGGCCCGGCCCGCGGCCTCGTCGGCCAGGGCGCGCTCGAGCTGCTCGGCGGCGGCCGCCCGCTCGGCGGCGCTGGGGTGCCCCTCCGCCTGGTCCATCAGCAGCGAGGCCAGCCGGAAGCGGGCCGCCGCGATCTCGGGGCGCTCCGGGTTGGCCGCGATGAACTCCTGGAAGCGCGCGATGGCCGCCGCGCGGTCCACCACCTCGGCCGGGCCCTCCGGGGCCGGCACGGGCGGAGCGTCGTCGGCCCGGGCCGACGACATCGGCAGGGTGAGGCAGGCCAGGAGGAGGATGAAGCGCATGCAGGGCTCCTAACGCGCGCCGGGCGGACCACGGCCAGGGCGCGTACGTTACGCTGCGCCCGAGGTCCCCATGCCGCGCTGGTCACGCCGCACCCTGCCGCTCGCCGCCCTGCTGATCGCGGGGGCTGCCATGGCCGACGAGCCGCGCGACACCACCGCCCGCTGGCAGCCTCCGCGGGTGGCCGGCGCCCTGGACATCCTGCCCGGCGAGCACCGCCCCTTCCAGCTCATCGTGGACCCGGTCTCCTGGGACCACGGCGCCTGGAACCTCGGCCCCAGCCTGGCGCTGTCCACCCCCATCGTCCTCGACGACGGCGCCCACATCGCCGGCTGGCAGCTGCACCTCGGGGCCTGGTGGATGCCCGGCGAGCGCGTGCGCTGGCGCGTGGGCACCGAGGCTGGCCTGGCCCTGCGCAGCCTCTACAGCAGCGACGAAGAGCTCGCCCGGGACTGGACCCCCACCCTGGGAGCCCGCGCCGGTCTGGCCTTCCCGGTCCTCGGCAGCTGGCGCCTGGAGCCCGGGCTGCGCCTGCTGGCCGAGCTGCCCTCGGCCACCCTGCAGAACGGTGGCAGAACGGTGGACCTGCCCCTCTGGCACCTGCAGATCCTGCTGGGCCTGCACCTGCCGAGCCCGGGGCACCGGGACTGATCCGGGCGGCCCGTGCCTCTCCACCAGCGCGATCCGCGGCTTCGGGGGGCCCTGCGGGGTGTGCTGGGCACCGCCACCCTGTTCCTCGCGGTCTGCGCTGCCGGCCTGGGGGCCTTTGAGCTGATGGGTTGGACCCCCGACATCCCGGCCCCACGCCCCACCGGGTTCGTGGCCGCGCCCTGCGGCCCCGACGCCGTCCCTCAGCCGCTGCAAGCCGCCTTCGGGGACGACGCCTTCCAGAAGCTCCAGACCCTCGTGGCCCAGAACGCCATGGCCGAGACCGTCGCCCTCGACCCCATCTCCGGAGCCACGCCGGCCCCCGTGACCCTGGGGCCCGACGCCCCGCAGGCCGCCCTGCCCCCTGTCCTGGTGCAGCGCCTCTGCGCCGCCGCCCGCGTACCCGACGCGCCCGCCCTTGGGGAACGCCTGGTGGAGCGCGCCGAGCAAGGCCTGCGAGATCCCGACGGCGAGCTGTCGGCCCACCCCTGGCTGCGGGGCCACCTGCGCGCCGCCGTCCTGCAGGGGGCCACCGATGAGTTGCAGGGCTTCGCGGGCCCCCTCGCGGCCGCACCGCCCCTCGGGCGCCGGCCCCTGGTCGTGGTCCGCGGCCAGTCACGCCAGGTGAGCGCCATGGTCATCGGCCACGACCACGCCGCCGAGCGCGAGGCCGCCACCTTCGACGCCTGGGCCGAGCTGGTCCGGGAGGCCCTCGGGGCCCAGCGCTTCGACCTCGGGCTGCGGCACGGTCGCCACATGGTCCAACGCGATCCGCTCACCGGCGCCACACGGGACGATCCCGAGTGGGTGGAGGGCTGGTTCGACTGGGAGGCGTGGTTCGAGGCGATGGAGCAGGGGCGACCAGCGGAAGATCTACCTTTCTACGCCCAGGGCCGCCTGCTGGCCCTCTCGATCCTCAACCAGGCTGGGCTGGTAGAGATCGTGTTCCTCGGGCACGGGATCGAGGTGGATCCGAAGGCCGCCGCCGACGGCCGCTACCAGCCCTTCGCGCTCGGCCCGGTCCAGGCTGGGGACGAGCACCAGGAGGTGCTGAACCTGCGCGCCGAACGCCGCGGCTTCACCCTGCGCTACGGGCTGACCCTCGATGCCCGCGCGCCCTTCTGGGCCGCCAGCTGCTCCAACCGCCAGGGCGGCGAGACCCGGCCCGAGCAGAGCACCGCCGCCATCGCCTTCCTGTTGGCCAACGGCTGGTACCCGGACGCCACCTCCCTCGAACCCTTCGTCTTCGGGCTCTACAAGCAGCTACAGGCCGGGCTGCTGGAGGCCGCAGACGCCCCGGCCGCGGGAGCCGTGGTGCGCGCCACGGCGCTGGAGCAGCGCGCCCGCTTCGAGGCACCGGGAGACCTGCGGGCCATCCTGCCCCTGGGCGACGGCCTCTACCTGCTGCGCGCCGGCTGCTCCGAGACCCCCGACCTGCTGCTCATCACCGACCCCGCCTGGCGTCCCGACGCGGACGACGCCCTGCGCCTGGCCCTGGCCACCAGCGCCTGGCGGCACCTCGTCCCCATCCCCGCCAGCCACGCCTTCGAGACCGGCAACGTCTGGGACCCCTGCGCCGACCCCGGAGACTGCCGCGACACCCTGGACGAGCTGCTGCCCCAGGCACGCCAGGTGGTGGCGAACGGCCCGCCCCCGGCCGACCGGGGGGCCCGCTACCGCGTCGGCGGCCTGCTGCGCGCTCGCTGGGCCCGCCCCGAGCCAGACGCCAGCCAGCGCTTCCTGCGCCTGGCGCTGGTGCCCACGCCCAGCCAGGCCGAGCCGGCGCGCTTCGCCACCCTCCTCGCCATCGAGGACACCCTGCGCGCCGCCTTCGCCGCGGTCCGGGCCCGGGTGCGCCTCCAGGGCTGGGTGGAGCCGCCGGTCGGGTTGGAGTGATCACGTCCCTTCACAACCTCTTGGCGAACCGCGCCGGCCTCCGGCTGTCCAGGGAAGCGTCACCCCCTGGAGGTCCCCATGGCACCGCGCGTCCACCGCTCCTTCCTCCCCATCGCAGCCCTGCTGGCCGTGGGCGGCCTCGCCACCGTCTGCACCCTCTGGCTCGGCGCGGGCGTCGGGCTGATGCCCGAGGAGCCCCCCGCACCCGCCATCGACGAGATCCCGGATCGGTTCGCCGAGGTGCTCCTCGCCGAGCCCCCCGCGGCGTCCGTCCACGCGCAGGGCGTCGAGGGCGCCCACGCCCCGCGGGCCACCCCGGCCTCCCCCGCGGTGGCCGTCGCGAGCGAGGCCATGTCGTCAAAAGCCACGCGCCGAGCGGTCGACAAGGAGATCGCCGAGAACAAGGGCGTGCTGGGCGCCCTGCGGGATGGTTCCGAGCTGGACGCAGCCATCGGCGAAGGCATCGGCGGCCTCATCGGCGCCAAGGGCGTCCAGGTGGGCAGCGGCGGCCTGGGCACCCGCGGCACCGGCCTGGGCGGCGGCGGCAGCGCGACCGGGCTCGGCGGCCTCGGCACCAGGGGCCGCGGCACCGGCGCGGGCTACATCGGCCACCGTCTCGAACGCGAGCGCCGCGGCGACCTCGGCTCCGAGCAGTACACCGACTACGGCCAGAACCAGATCACCCTGGTGACCGACGACCCGCTGTCCACCTTCTCCATCGACGTGGACACCGCCAGCTACGCCATCGCGCGCCGCAAGCTGCACTCCGGCCACCTGCCCCCGCCCTCTGCCGTGCGCGTCGAGGAGTTCGTCAACTCCTTCGCCTACGACTACCGCGCCCCCCGCGACGGCGCGCCCTTCGCGGTCCACATGGAGGCCGCCCCCAGCCCGTACCAGCCCGGCCACCACCTGCTGCGCGTGGGCATCAAGGGCCGCGAGGTGGACCCCACCCATCGCGCCCCGGCCCGCCTCACCTTCCTGGTGGACGTCTCCGGCTCCATGAACAGCGACGACAAGCTCGGCCTCGCCAGGCAGGCCCTGCACGTGCTGGTGAACGAGCTGGGCAGCGAGGACTCGGTGGCCATCGCCACCTACGCCGGCCGCGTCGCGCGCGTCCTCCCGCCGACCCCCACCACCCGCCGGGCCACCATCCACAGCGCCATCGACTCCCTGCGCTCCGGCGGCTCCACCGCCATGGACTCCGGGATCGACCTGGCCTACCAGATGGCCAGCGAGGCCTTCGTCGCCGGCGCCGAGAACCGCGTGGTGGTGCTCTCCGACGGCGACGCCAACGTGGGCCCCGCCTCCCACACCGCGATCCTGGAGACCATCCACGCCTACGCCGGCCGCGGCATCACGCTCTCCACCGTGGGCTTCGGCATGGGCAACTACAAGGACACCCTCATGGAGCAGCTCGCCGACCGCGGCGACGGCAACTACTCCTACGTGGACGGCCTGCAGGAGGCCGAGAAGGTCTTCGGGCGCGACCTGGCCGGCACCATCCAGACCATCGCCCGGGACGTCAAGATCCAGGTGGAGTTCGACCCCGAGGCCGTCCTGGCCTACCGCCTCGTCGGCTACGAGAACCGCGACATCGCCGACAAGGACTTCCGCGACGACAAGGTGGACGCCGGCGAGGTCGGCTCCGGCCACCGGGTCACCGCGCTGTACGACGTGGTCCTGGCCGACTCCGGCACCTCCCACCTCGCCACCGTGCGCATCCGCGCCAAGCCCCCGGGTCCCGACGCCCCCGCCGCCGAGTGGGCCACCCCCTTCCCCCGCAGCGCGCTCGACGCCAGCTTCGCGGACGCCTCCGCCGACCTGCGCCTGGCCACGGCGGCCGCCGGCTTCGCCGAGAAGCTCCGCGGCTCGCGCTCCCTGGAGGAGGTGAGCTACCGCGAGGTGGCAGAGATCGTGCGCGGCGCCATGCGCGGCCACCACAGCGAGGACGGCGAATTGCTCGAGCTGGTGGAGCAGGCCGCGGATCTGGCGGGCGAGGGGGCGTTGGCGGCGAGGTGATCCGCCGCTGTCGCTTGAACAGCAGATCCGGGTGGCGTAGCGTGGAGCAATCTGGAGGTCCCATGCTGGCTCCCGCCCTGACCGCCCTGGCGCTCGCGGCCTCAGTGGCCAGTGCGGACGTAGCCGACGAGAGGACCACACTCGGCGCCTCCCCCCTACCCACCGAACCTGCTGAGCCGGCAGCGACGGCACCTCCACCAGCCCCCAGCGTGGTCCCGCCCGAGCCCCTCTCCTCGGTCGTCCGGTCGTCGCCACGCTGGCGCAAGGGGAGCGGCCTGATCATCTCGGGCGTGGCCGCTGAGGCGGCGGGGTCGAGCATAGCCATCGCGGGCGCGGTGACGATGGTCCTCACCGATGACCTCTCCGATCCGGCCATGGTCGTGGGTGCTGTGGTCGTCACCGGAGGGACCGCGGTCATGGCCTACGGTGCCGGGGCCATTCCCCTGGGGTTCCTCCTCCAGCACCGGGCCCTGCGTGACGCCGGGGTGGTGTCCACCCTCCGTTACCTCGCCATCGCCGGAGGTGGGGTGGCGCTGGCGTTCGGGAACCCCGCGACCTCGCTCCTGCCCGAGGCGACGATCCCCCTGGGCGCAGGCGTCGTGATCACCGGGCTGGTGTTGCAGCACAAGGAGCACTGGCGCGCACTCGAGGGGACGCCTTCCATCCGGTCGGCGTCACTGCAGCCCTGGTCCGACGGCGAGCGCCACGGCATGAGCCTGGCCGTCACCTGGTAGCCGCCCCCCCAATCTCCTCCACCGACAGCGGCGGGTTGGTGGCCGCCATCCGGTAGATCAGCACGCCCGGATCCGCGCTCGGCGTCGCCACCAGCGCCAGCCGCCCGCGCTCCGCCGGGGGTACGCGCACGGGCTCCAGCCGAGCTTCACACAGCATCGGCGCCAACCCCGCGTCCCCGCAGGCCCAGCCCTCCGCCAGCGCCCTCCCCGCCGGCTGGGGGCGCGGGAGTGCGAGCACCAGGGCGGCGGCGGCAGCGGCCACGGCCAACGCCCCGGCCCAGGCCAAGCGGGGGGTGCGTTCGCCGTGCAGGCGGGCGCGCAGCGCCTGGAGCCCACCGGGAGGCGGCTCCAGCGGGACGAACACATCGCGCAGTGGATCGTTCACAGGACCTCCTGCTCGTGCCGCGGACCGAGGCTGCGGCGCAGGGCGGCGAGGGCCGCATGGCGCCTGGAGGCCACGGTGCCCTCGGGGATGCCCAGGCTCTCGGCCACCTGGGCGTAGCTCATGCCGGACAGCTCGCAGAGCATGACCACGGCGCGTAGCTTCTCGGGCAGGGCCAGCGCCGCGGCGCGCACGGCCCGCTCGCGGGCGGCCGCCGCCAACACCTCGTCGGCCCCCTCGCCGTCCGCGGGCAGCGCGCCCTCGTCCCGCTCCCAGGCCAGGAAGCGCCAGGTGCGGCGCCAGCGCAGCTTGCGGCCCGCCAGGCGCACCGCGATGCGGAACACCAGCGGCTCCACCGTCTCCAGCCGCACCTCGTCCCGCATGCGCCACAGGCGCACGAAGGCATCCTGCACCGTCTCGTGGGCGTCCTCGGCATCCCACAGCCAGCGGTAGACCACGTTGTAGATGGGCTTCTCCAGGCGCAGGTACAGCGCCTCCAGGCCTGGCTGGTCCAGGCCCCGCACGGGGGGAAGCCCGGTCACGCCCTAGTCCGCGCCGAGGACCGTGGGGCTGATGACGTAGTAGAGCGTGTCCCAGGGCTGATCGTCGTCCAGATCGGCCACCTCGGCCAGCACCACCACCTGGCCCGAAGCCACCTGCACCGCGGTGCGGGCGCCGGAGCCGCCGACCGTGTCGATCCCGACCTCGGCGCTGATGGTCTCGCCGGCGGCGTCCCAGGTGGCGTACTGCTCGATCTGCAGGCCGGACGACGTGAGGCGCGCGCGCTCGTCGTCCACCGAGGTCAGCACCTTGTGGGCGTACAGCTCGAAGCTCATGGGCCCCTCGGCCTGCTGGATGGCCGCGATGGTCTGGGCCAGCGCCGGGGCCGGCGCCTCCGTGCTCACCGCCTCGGCGTGCCGGCCATGGATCAGCCAGTAGTCGATGCGGATGTTGGTGGGGGTGCGCGGCGCGGGCTCGGCCGCGTTCAGCTGGTCCACCAGCCGGGCGACCCCCGCCTGCACGCTCTCGGGGGCCACCACGATGAGGCGACCGTCCGGCGACTGGATCACGCGGCCCACCGGCTCGTCACCGAAGAACAGCACGCGGGTGAGGGCCTGCTCCATCAGCGAGGAGTAGCCCTCGGGCACGGCGTAGGTCTCGAGCACCTGGCCCGGCGGGAAGGGGTGGGTCTCCCCCGGCGTGGCGCAGCCGAGGACGAGCAGGGCGAGGCTGAGGAGGGACATGGGAAGCTCCGGGGTGGTGGGAGCGCGGCTCCCGTTCACTCCCTCCTAGCCCCGAGCCGGGGGATCCTTCGGAAAAAATGAAGGGCACCGGGGGCGAAGATCCAGGCACCTCACCCGTCCCCCCGCCGACCGCCGTGCTAGGCTCCTCGTGTCGGAGGCCCACCATGACCCCCCTGCTCCTCGTCCTCGCCGCCCTCGCCGGCACCCCCACCTGGCCCGAGATGCGCACCGCCGGCTGGGTCCATGAGGCCACCCGCACCCACGCCGCCGCCGGCACCGTGGAGATCCTCTCCAAGACCGTGGCCGGCACCGAGTGCTTCCAGGGCCGGGCCAAGGTGCAGCTGGAGCCCGAGATCATGTTCCAGGTGGCCTCGGACATCGAGGGTGCCATGCGATGGTCCACCGCCGGCGTGACCGACGCCGCCACCCTGCTCAGGACCGACACCATCATCGACTACTACCAGTACCTGGACCTCCCCGGCTGGACCCTCTCGGCCGACCGCTTCTGGTTCCTGCACGGCCACGTGGAGCGCGCGGGCGGCGCCGTCACCTTCTGGTGGGAGCGCCTCGTGGATGGCGGGCCCTACGCCGCCAAGTGGCAGGCGGTCAAGGCGGCCCACCCCAGCGCGTTGGAGCCCCCGGTGAACGTGGGCGCCTGGGTCTTCACCCCGGTGGAGGGCGGCACCCGGGTGCAGTACATGGTCTGCTCCAACGTCGGCGGCTCCATCCCCACCTCGCTGCAGAACACCGCCACCACCCACACCCTGCCGGACAACGTCGGCGACCTGGTGCGCGAAGCCACCCGCCGCAGCGTGAAGTGATCCGCACGCCTCGCGCGTAGCAGCGGAAACGGAGGAATGATGGGCATCACCGACCGCCTCTTCGGGCTGGGCAGGCGGACCGCGCGCCACGCCGCCAAGGACCTGCCGGATCTCTCCCGCCTGCTGCACAGCCTCGACGGCCCCGACCGCCAGGCCCTGGAGCGCGCCAACCGCGCCGCGCTGGCCTGCAAGCGCGCCCTGGGCGGCGGCCCCGTCATCGCCGAGGTCGATGCGCTGATGGCCCGCATCCGCGAGCTGTCCGAACGCATCGCGGCCGGCCGCGCCTGGCTCGGGCGCCACGA
>JBDRKM010000044.1:0-11003 GCA_043814015.1 Pseudomonadota bacterium | reverse complement strand
CTGTCAGCTATCAGCATTCAGCCGTCAGCAAGTTGGTTTTCGCTGACCACTCCGAAAGCAGCCGGCACCCGGATTGTGTTTCGGCAGCTTCGGCCGTAGCCTTCTCGGTATCGAACTTCGTACCTCGTTCGTAGCTGATTGCTGACCGCTGACCGCTGACCGCTCCCTCAGTACACGTTGTACCGCGCCCGGTTCTGCTCGTGTTCCCGCCCGTTCCGCGCCCAGTGCACCTGCCCGTTCCCATCGTGCAGGTAGTACCAGTATTCGCTCGCCACAGGCTCCACCGCCGCCGCCAGTGACCCGAGCCCCGGGTTGCCGATGGCCGTGGGCGGCAGGCCCTGGCGCAGGCGGGTGTTGTAGGGGTCGTCCGGATCCTTGAGCTGCTTGAGAAAAGCGCTCTTGTCGTTCCAGTCGGCCAGCGTGTAGCGGCTGGTGGCGTCCACGCCCAGGGCCCAGCCGCCCGCCAGGCGCTTGTAGAGGATGCCGGCGGTGGTGGGGCGGTTCGCGGGGTTGGGCTCCTCGCGCTCCAGCAGGCTGGCCATGATGACCACCTCGCCGAGATCATGGCCGTCGTAGCCATCGGCGTGCGCGCTCCCGAAGCGCTCCCAGAAGGTCTGGACCTGGCGCTCGACGAAGGCCTCGACCTTGAAGCGGCTCGGCGAGACCTGGTAGGTGTCGGGGAAGAGGTAGCCCTCCAGCGTGGCGCCCTCGACCGTGAAGGGCAGGCTCAAGCTCTGGAAGTGCTCTGCCACCGCCTGGTAGGCGCCCGGCTGGACCAGGCCGGCCTCCACCAGGGCCGCGTCGATGTCGCGGATGCGCCAGCCCTCCACCACCGTGAAGGGCACGTCGTCGGGCAGCGGCACACCGCAGAGCACGTCCATGATCTGGGGCAGGCTCATGGAGGCTGACAGCGAGAAGTCACCCGCCTTGAGGCAGGAGCCCTCCCCCGAGAGCTTGAGGTAGGCTTTCCAGCGGTCGGCCGAAGCCACCACCCCGGCCTCGGCCAGGGCCGGCCCCAGGCTCGAGGCCGTGGCCCCTCGGGGCACCGTGAAGCGCACGCGCTCGGTGGAGTCGGGGTCCAGCGGCGCGTAGAGCGGGCCCTCGACGAGGGTGCAGGAGGAACAGAGCAGGACCAGCAGGATGGCGGAGCGCATGGCGGACACCGGCGTGCGGGGAGCAGGCGCTTCTAGCACGTTACCAAGACACCATGCTCCTCCCCCTCCTGCTCACCGCCGCCCTCGCCGCCGCCGCCCCACCCGTGGTCCCCGGCACCGAGATGGTCGAGCTGGGTTCGGCGGACTCCTCCACCTTCTGCCTGCTGGTCCACGGCTTCGCGGGCTCGCGCAAGGACTTCGACGACCTGGGCGAGCGCCTGGCGGCCCTGGGCTGCCGGGTGCGGATGGACCGGCTCCCCGGCCACGGCACCACCCCCGAAGACATGGAGGCGACCACGGCCACGGAGCTGACGGATCACGTCCGGGCCGAGGTGCGGGAGGCGCGCGAGCGCTACCGGCGCGTGATCCTGGTGGGCTTCTCCATGGGTGGGGTGCTCAGCACCATCGTCGCCTCGACGGAGCCGGTGGACCGCCTGGTGCTCATCGCCCCGGCCTACGCGGTCACGCCCCAGTGGTACTACTTCGGCACCGCCGAGGTCTGGAACCGGCGCCTGGCGAAGCTGGTGCGCTGGGTGCCCAAGACCCAGGGCACGGTGCAGGTGAACCGCAAGGAGGCCCGCCCCGAGCTGTTCGCCTACAAGAAGATCCCCACGAAGGCGGTCAACGTGCTGGCGGAGCTGGGGGAGCTGGCGCGCAGCCCCGCCGTGCTGGGCGATGTCACGGCCCCCACCCTCATCCTGCACTCCCCGTCGGATTTCGCGGCCTCGCAGGCCGCCTCGGCCGCGGCCTTCCCTCTGCTGGGCAGCGAGGAGAAGCGCTACGTCACGATGGACCCGCGCAACAACCACCACCTGCTCAAGGACTGGGACCGCGAGCAGGCCAAAGCGGAGATCCTCACCTTTCTCGCGCCAGCCCTGCCCCCCGAGGGAGCCCCGTGACCTTCACCCCCATCGGCATCATCCGCTCCCCCTTCAACGAGCAATGCGGCACCCCCATCCAGCCCGCCCTGGCAGGGAGCGCCGAAGGCCGGGTGGAGGTCGATCCCGCCTTCGCGGAAGCCCTGGCCGATCTCGACGGCTTCGAGCGCATCTGGCTGCTGTACGTCTTCGACCGCGCCCGCCCGGTGCGGCTCGAGGTCACGCCCTACCTGGACACCGTACAGCGCGGGCTGTTCGCCACCCGCGCCCCGAACCGACCCAACCCCATCGGGATGAGCTGTGTCCGGCTGCTGGCGGTGGAGGGCTGCACCCTGCGGGTGGCGGACATCGACGTGCTGGACGGCACGCCGCTCTTGGACATCAAGCCCTACGCCAGCCGCTTCGATCACTGGGAGGTCGAACGCTGCGGCTGGCTGGATGAGGTCCAGGGCGCCCCGAGGGCCGACGACCGCTTCGCGCGCTAGTGGAACAGGATGCTGGCGTAGGAGAAGGGGTGGCTCGGGTTGGCGTAGGTGATGTCCGCGGTGGCGAAGGACGAGAACGATCCGTTGCTCGAGTTGGACCAACCCAGGCTCATCTCCTCCCTGTTCCAGTCAAAGTCGGCCTGGTAGTACTGGGTGAAGTGCCGCTCCGAGCTGCTGACGGTGCAGGTGCTTCGGGCGGTGTCCGCGGTGAAGTCCAGCGCGTACCACGCCGTCGGGCCGCGATCGTCGTAGGCGTAGTAGTAGCCCTCGACGGCCCAGAGCAGCTCGCACTGCAGCCGCCCGCTGGCGTCGAAGCGCCGCTCGACCTCGCAGGAGTCCCACCACCAGTCGTCCCGCTCGTCGATGGTGCCCTCACCTGAGAACACGCTGCCCGCCCCAGTGGGGACGGTGTAGGGCCCGCAGTCCACGGTGGGGACCGGATCGGCGTCGGCGTCCGTGTCGCTGTCGGCGTCGCTGTCGGCGTCGCTGTCTGCGTCGCTGTCGGCGTCCGTGTCGGCGTCCGCATCTGCGTCGGTGTCGGTGTCGGCGTCGGCGTCGGCGTCGGCGTCGGCGTCGGGCGTGCCGGTGTCGTCCAGGGGCACGCCGACGGGCGTGCAGGCGGAGAGAAGCAGAACTACCATCAGCAGGTGGCGGGGGAGCACGGTGTCCTCCTCGGGGTGGTCGGCGGGAGTATTTTAGTCTTATTTTCCGAGGAAGCCCTGCACGGAATGTCAAGGTGCAGCAAGAACGCAGACCTCAGAGGTCCACCTGGCAGTGCCCCTCGCCGTCCACGTGCCCCAGCGTGCGGGACAGGAAGGAGAGGTGGGCCCAGAGATCCTCGACCTCGGCGTGGGAACCGACGTCGTAGCCCAGGTTCGCCACGGAGACGGCCTGCAGCTCGGCCTGGGTGACGAAGCCGTCGCCATCGGCGTCGGCGTCCACGATGGCCTGGCCGCGCACCGCGGCGTCCTCGTTCTCCAGGCCGTCGTAGAAGAGGTGGTCGCCGTGCACCGTGAGCTGGGTGCTGTCCTCGCCGCCGGCGGGGATGGTGAGGTCCTCGGGCTCGCAGTGGTAGGTGGTGTCGGTGTCGAAGGCCCATGCGAAGCCCACGGTGGTGCCACCGCAGGTGAGCGCGCCCTCCGCGTAGACCGCCGCGCCCAGCTCCTCCATCCGGGTCACCTGTGCGGTGGTGGCGTTGCCGGCCGCCAGGGCCGCCATGGGGGCGATCCGCCAGTGCGCCTCGTCGTAGTGGGTGGCGGGGACGACGGCGCTGCCGATCTCGTGGGGGCCCACCTGGGTCATGTCGAAGACCAGGGCGCCGTCGATGGTGCCGGCGGGCTCGCCATCGCCGTCCATGAGGGCCAGCTCGGAGTCCACCACGAGGAAGGTGTCGTAGACCAGATCGCAGCCGTCGGCGAAGACGTCGGCCGGGATGGCCTGCTCGATGTAGTCTTCACCCCAGGTCTCCAGGACCCAGGTGCCCTCGCCGGCGCAACCGACGGCGAGGAGGGAGGCGGTGAGTATAGTGAAGCGATGCATGGGATCTCCAGGGGCTCAGGGGTTGGGGGTCAGGGTCCAGGACGAGCTGCTCAGGGCCCCGAAGGGGACCGTGTTGGCGAGCAGGCCGTCGGAGAGGGTCAACAGGTCGTCGGAATCGGCATCCTCGGTGTTCCAGTCGACCCAGGACAGCATGGTGGCGGGCTGCGCGGTGAGCGTGATGGACGCCAGCAGATCGTCGGGGTCGATGGTGGCGTCGATGGGGATGCCGACCACCTCCTCGTCCAGCGGGAGCTCGAAGGCGAAGGCGCGCACCGTGTCGTCGGGCAGGACCGCCTCGCCCTCCAAGACCACCACGGCATCGCCCGACAGCAGCACCCGACCGGTGGCCAGCGCACCCTCCAGGCAGGTGGCTTCGCCGAGGTCCAGGGGCTCCCCGAGCAGGTCGAGATCCCACACGCCGAGCAGCTCGCAGGCGACGTTCCCGGAGAAGTCGTGCCCGGGATGGGCGTGCGCGCTGCGGAGGGGGGCGAGGCGGGACAGGAGGGAGACCTCAGGGGGGCTCTCCAGGCGGAGGTCCGCGATGGTGACGAGGGCCTGCGCCAGAATGACCTCCACCTCTCCGGCGGCGGGGAAGCTGGCGGCGCCGGCGCCGGTGGCCAGCATGGGGACCTGGGCACTGCGCCGGGCCTCCGGTGCGCAGGCGGCGAGCAGGCAGACGAACGGCAGGGTTCTCATGAGAATCTCCTTCCGATGGCGATCCTCACGGCGAATGGATCGCCGGCGGTGATGTGCAGGGCGGGCAGCTCGCTCTCGCGCTGTCCGCGGTCGAACCAGGAGGGGTAGACGAACTCGCCGTCGCGCCAGTGGGTGCCCAGGAGGTTGTCCACCTCCACATCGAGCACCCAGTGGCGCCAGGTGAGGTGGGCGGTGGCGTCCAGCACGAAGGCCGCGCGGCTGTAGAAGCCTTCGGGCAGGGGCCGGGGGCCGAGAAACCAGCCGCGCAAGCCGCTGTTCCATGCGAGGTCGCCACGCTCGCCGTGCGGGCCGAGGCCCCCGGAGGCCAGCCAGCGCGGGGCGTAGGGCAGGGCTTCGCCCGAGGCCACGTACCGGCCGTCCGCCCAGGTCAGCTCCCACTCGGTGCGCAGCCAGGGCCAGGGAGAGAGCGCCGCGGTGGCCTCGCCGCCGACGCGGCGGGTGGCGCCCGAGGCCAGGAAGCGCGCCGCGGCGTGATCGAAGATGATCTCGTTGCTGACGAAGGTGTGGAAGCCCACCAGGGTCAGCTCCACCCGCCCCGAGGGCCGCCAGCGCAGCCCGGCCTCCTCGGTGTCGGCCGTAGACACCGGGGCACGGTCGCCGTCCTCGATGCCGCGGGCCTCGGGCGAGCGGAAGCCCCGGCCGTAGTCGGCGAAGAGGGACAGGGGCCGCTCCGGCAGCAGCACGGCGCTGGCCCTGGGGCAGAGCAGCGGCGCCCAGGAGAAGGCCCAGGCGGGCTCCGCCACCGGGGCGCCCTCATCGTCGATGTGCCGCAGCAGGCCCGCGCCGAGCCACTCAACGCGCAAGCCCGGCTCCAGGCGCAGCCAGGGCCAGGGGTCGAAGCCCGCCAGGGCCCAGGCGCCCAGATCGCCCTGGCGCACGGTGGCGTCGATGCGGTCCTCCCAGGGGGTGCCGTCCACGGCGATGGCCTGCTCCCACTGGTGCAGCAGGTCGAGCCGCCCGTCGAGCCCCCCGGTGGTCAGCAGATCGCGCGCGCCCAGCGGCCAGCGGCGCCAGGCGCGCGCGCGGGCACCGAGCGCCCCCCCTCGCTGAGCCTGGAGCAGCCCGTCCCCGTGCTCGGCGTCCTGCGCGTACCCCGTGAAATTCCGGGTGAGGTCCAGCCCCCGCAGCCAGCCCCAGGTGAGAGCGCTCGCCCCGCGGTCGGCGCGGCTCCGGGCGAGGTCGGCACCCAGCAGCAGCCGCGCAGAGGCGCCGCCACCCGACTCGGGGTAGGCGCCGTAGAAATCCACCTCTCCGGCCTCGAGGTCGTCCGCCCGCAGCACTCCTGGCGACTCGAACCGGCCCAGGTGGCCGAGCGCGAAGGCGCGCGCGCGGCTGCGCCCGAACCAGCGCTCCACGCCGCCACCGAGGCGCGCCTCGCGCCAGGCGCGGTGCTCCCCGCCCCCCTCGCCGGCCTCGGCCTCGGCCACCAGGAAGGTGCCAGGCTCCGCTCCCGGCCCCCAGGCCAGCCGGGCGAGCCCCGAGCGGTCCGTGCCACCGCCGCCCTCCACCAGCAACCCGCGCTCAGCGAGCCCCAGGTGGAAGTCGGCCGCGGCCGCGATGCCGAAATCCCCCACGTCCGGGCGGCTGGCGCCCCTGGTCAGGTCGAGCCCCTGGACCAGCAGCGTGGGCAGGAAGTGCAGATCGAGGTAGCCGTCGCCGTGGATGTTGGAGACCTCGTTGAGGGGGATCCCGTCGAGGGTCACGGCCAGATCCGCGCCGTGCACGGCGTCGAAGCCCCGGATGAAGTACTGGTAGGCCTTGCCGTGCCCGCCGTGGGCGCTCTCGTGCAGGCCGGGCATCGCCTGAAGCAGATCGTCGGCCGAGCGCGCCGGGAAGGCCTCGATCTCCTCGCGATCCAGGCTGACCGCGGAGGCGACCGGCGGCGGCCGTTCCTCTTCCACCACGATCTCACCGTCGGCGTCCGGCGCGGACAGCGCGGTGCGCGGCGGCAGGGTGAGGACCGCCAACAGGGCGATGGGGAGGGTGTGGCAGGTCACGGCAGGCCGAAGCGGTATTACGACATCCCGCGAAGTATTACCGCGCGGCCCTTCAGGCCATGCTCTGGATCACATGCTCAACCCGTCATGGCCGCAGTACCAGGTGCGGCTGGCATGCCCAGAGCTTCAACACCCGAGGGCTGCGCGCCACCGGCCATGGAGGCTCCCCTGGGTGGACCTCCTCTGGAGAACATTTTCGGCAAATTCATTGGCTTGCCCCTACTGTGGGAAGCGGATGACCGTTCGCGCCCTGGTGCTGCCGCCGGCCTCCCTGCGGGTGCGAGCCAGCCTGCGCAGGTCCGAGGAGCGGAAGGCTCGTGCACCGCCGAGCGCCCTGCACGCCGCCAGTTGACCCCTCAGCACCCCGCAACCGCCGCCTGAACGCGCGGCGCGCGTGATCCGCGCTACTTCGCGCCAAGTACCTCGGTGGCTGTCGGCCATCGCTGGAGGGCGCTCGAGGGATGGGTGTAGGCGGAGACAGCCCGCGGGAGCGCCCTCGGCGCCTTCGGAAGCGCGCTCGCGGCCGGAGGGGCCCGGATCGGCACCCATCTGGAGCTCCTTCGAGGGCCTGCGCTGCTCTGGGCGGTCAGTGCGCGCCTTCGACGGCTACCGGGTGATCCAGCGCCCCGGAGCGTGGTGCCCGGGAGTCGCCTCGCGATCTCGGAGGCGCTGCTCAGGGAGCTGGTGGGGAGGGTGGGTGAGCGAGAATGAAGCGGGGTAGGACGGGATCGGGGTGCCGAAGCGCCGTCGTGGCGGGATAGGTCTCCAACATGAGCACCGACCGCATCATCTTCGTCGCCTGGGACTCCGAACTGGCCTCGGTGCGCGAGACCCTCGGCATGTTGGCGGAGGAGTCGGGGGTTCCTGGCGTGCGGGTGGTGCTGCTGGGCGCGGTCGGCGCTGCGCCGGTGGGCAGCCTGAAGCAGCGGCTGAAAGATGCCCTGGGCGGCGCCCACGGTCTGCTGGCCTTCGTGGACCAACCCAACGCCAACATGGCCTGGGAGCTGGGCCAGGCGCTGGGGCTCGGGCTGCGGGTGGCGCTGGCCCACGAGGGTCAAGCGCCGCAGGCCTGGCTGGAAGGTACGGCGCTGGAGGACATGCTGGCCCAGCCCTGCGGCGATGACCCCGAGCGGATCCGGGCGGTGCTGCGCGACTTCGACCACTGGCACGCGCCGGGCGAGCGGCCCGCGCCGGGGGACGGCACGGCGCTGCTCTGCCCGGAGGAGGGGCCGGCGAGGGAGTACCGGAAGAAGCTGGCGGCCGACCCATGCACCCAGGGCTGGCGTCCGCTCGGGAGGGAGGGCTGGAATCTGCCCGATCTCGCGGTGCGGCTGGCCGACTGCGGGCGGGCGGTGTGGGTGATCCCACCGAAGCGCGCAGGCGAGGTGCGCCACGGGCCCGGCAACGCCGTCTGGGGGCTCGTGGCCGGCTACGCCGAGGCGTTGGGGCTCACACTGGGAGTGTTCCGCCACGAACAGGCCCACCCCATCATGGATATCGCCGGTCGCTACCGCCGCTACGAGGGCTACGATGCCCTGCTGGCCCGGCTGCGGGAGTGGGATTCCGAGACCTCGGCGGCGGGTGCAGACCCCCGGGCCCCCGAGGGCGAAGCCGTCCTGGCGCGCTGGCGGGATCTGACCCGGCGCGAGCACGAGCGCGCCGTGCCCCTGCTGGGCGCGGCCTCGCCCGTGCTGCTGGACGACGTGCACGTGGCACTGGTGCTCGCCCCCTGCGCCGCCGCGGGCGCGCGCGGCCTGGGGCGGGGCCCTGACCGCTGCGACCTCGACCCGGCCTGCGAGGCCGACCTCCGCGCGGCCGGTCCGCTGGACGCGCTGGTGCGCGACCACCTCGCGGCCGTCGATCCAGCCGCCCCGGCCGGGCGCTGGCTGGTGATCGGTGCGCCCGGCGGCGGGAAGACCACCCTGGCGCGGCACCTGGCCTGGCGCCTGGCCGGGGTCGAGGGGCCCGATCCGCCGGTGCCGGTGCTGC
This sequence comes from Pseudomonadota bacterium, assembly GCA_043814015.1. Lineage (GTDB taxonomy): Bacteria > Myxococcota_A > UBA796 > UBA796 > JAFGLY01 > JBDRKM01. The sequence continues at coordinate 2,244 of JBDRKM010000044.1, read as the reverse complement.
TCTCCCTGTCGGCCCTGGCCCGCGCCGGGGTGCACCCCTTCGTCCTGGCCGAGGATCGCCTGCGCGCCCGTGGCCCCGGGCTCGCGCCCAACGCGCTGGTGCGGGCCCTGGAGCGCGCCGCCGGGCAGCGCGGCCGCCTGTGGTTGCTGCTGGACGGCCTGGACGAGGTCGATCCGGAGCGGCTGCCCGCCCTGCTCGGGGATCTGGCGGCCTGGTGCGATGACGGGGTGCTGCGCGACGCGGTCGTGATCGTGCTCGGCCGCGAGGTGGTGCGGGAGCGGGCCGCGGTGCTGGGGCCGGCCTTCCGGCTGGCGCGGGTCCAGCCGCTGGACCTGCCGCGTCAGCAGGGCCTGCTGGCGAAGCTGGCCGCGGCGCGGGTGGTGGCCGGGGAGGTCGCCGACAGGCTGGCGGAGGGCCTCGTGAAGCGGGAGTACGACACGGCGCTGGTGGGCAACCCGCTCCTGCTGTCGCTGCTGGCCCTGACCGCGGCCGCGCGCTTCGAGGAGGGCGGCGAGGCCCCGCGGGAGCGGGTGAAGTTGCTGGACCAGGCCACCACGCTCCTGCTCACCCGGGGCTTCCGCTTCGGGGCGCAGGCCGAGGGGGGCGCCTCGAAGGGCATGCGCGACCCGCGGCTGGCGCGGGCCGTGCTGCGGGCGCTGTCGCTCCGGCTGCATGAGGCGGGCGGGGAGCAGTGGAGCACGGAGGATCTGGACGAGGCGCTGTGGGGGCTACGGAAGGGGCGGGCGGAGACCTGGAGACGGTACAAGGAGGTCTGGGGGAAGGACAACGGGCCCTTCCTGGCGGAGCTGGACAAAGAGGGAGGTATCCTCGGCCACCACGACGGCGAGAGCGCGCCATGGCGCTACCTGCACCGGGCGTTCCGGGAGTTCCTGGCGGCGGAGGCGCTGGCCGGGCGGAAGGAGCGGGCCGGGGCGCTCCAGAAGGGCTTCCGGCAGGGGCGAGGGCTCGAGGGCCAGGCCCAGGCCGACCACCTCGAGCGCTGGGGTGAGGTCGCTGCCCTGCTCTGCGGGCTGGTGGGGCCGGAGGAGGCGCGCGCGCTCCTCGAGGGGCTGGTGCGCGACGCCCCGGAGTTGGCCGTGCGGGCCCTGCGCGGCGTGGAGGGGCTGGAGCCGTGGGAACACCTGGGGTTGCTCATCGGGATGGAGGGTGACTTTGAGCCGCCCTGGGACAACGACGACCTGGACGCGGTGGTGGACCTGCTGGGCCGGCGTCGGCCCCAGGCCACGCTGTGGGCCGCCGTGGGCCCCGGGCGATCCACCTTCGAGCTGGGCGTGCTCTGGTACGCGCTGGAGCGCCTCGCTGGGGCGCCCCCCGATCCCGCGCGCTTCTTCGCGGCCTGCGGGCGCGATCGGGAGCGGCCCTCCCTGCCGCGGGTCGCGCTCGCGGCCGGGGAGTTCCCGATGGGGAGCCCCGAGGGCGTCGGAGAGGAGGACGAGCACCCGCGCCACATGGTCACCCTCACGCGGCCGTTCTCGCTGGGCCGGACCACCGTCACGCGCGCCCAGTACCGGGCTTTTGATCCCGCGCACGCCTGCCCGGGTTGGGACGACCACCCGGTCACCGAGGTGGACTGGTTCGCGGCCCGCCTGTTCGCGGCCTGGGTGGGCGGTCGGCTGCCGGCCGAAGCCGAGTGGGAGTATGCCTGCCGGGCGGGGACGGAGACGGCGTGGTCGTGTGGCGACGGCAGGGCGGAGCTCGGCCGGCACGCCTGGTACGGGAAGAACTCCAGAGATGAGGCCTACCCGGTCGCCACGAGGCACCCCAACCCCTGGGGCCTGTACGACATGCATGGCAACGTGTGGGAGTGGACGGCCTGCCGAGGGTATCGCCGCTACTCCGCGGAGCCGGTCGGCGACCCGGTCGGCCCGGCGGCCGGTCCCTGGCGCGAGGTCCGTGGCGGCTCGTTCTGGGACTCCGCCGGCGGGTGCCGTTCCGCGTGCCGGAACGGGAGGCGCCCGGGGGACCGGAGCCGCGCCCTGGGCTTCCGGGTCGCCTGGTCCCCCAGCCGGGGTTGATCCTGGATCCTTGATCATAGAGTGCGTGGTCGGATGCGGCCGTGCGGTCGCGGTCGGCCGTGGGCGGCCGTTCGTTGCCGCGTGCCGGCCGACTCCCCCTCCTGGCCTGCGCCGCCCGATCCGCGTGGTCGCAGCCTCCGTCGCCCGACTTCGCGACATCGCCGCCCCGCGCGCGGCGGTCGCGGTCGGCCGCGCTGGCGGCAGATCC
>JBDRKM010000043.1:0-15385 GCA_043814015.1 Pseudomonadota bacterium | reverse complement strand
TTTTTCGGGGCGCGACCAAGCGCCCCGCGCCGCCCATCAGGCGGCGAAGATGGGGGGGAGGGCGCGTGTCGCGCCCGATCAGGGGGGGAAGAATCTGTCTTCCCCCCCCAAAAAAAGGGGCGAGGTCCTCGTTGAGGCCGTGGCCGAAACATGGACCGTAGCCGTCGCACTGGCGCCGCCAGCAGGCGCTTCAGCCTGGAGCGATCCGGGTCGCCGGCCGGCCAGCGGAGTTGTTGTTGATCGAGGTGCGTGGATAGTCTCGTTCCATGCCACAGCCGTCTCTCCGTCCCGGCGGATTTCCCCAGCCCCTCGCCATCCCCGTGGCGCTGGCGCTGGTGGGCGCGCTGCTGCCGTGGCTGATCTGGGCCTGGTTCCGTTTCCCCGCCATCGGCGGCGCCGACCCGGGCCTGTGGGAGGCGGCGGCGCTGCGGGTGTCGCGCGGCGACCCCTCGCCGGTGGCGGCGGCCTACCCGATCCTCATCACGGGGCTGGTCCGGCTCCTGGGCGTTGGGTGGGACCAGGCGGGGCTGGCCATCGCGGCGGCCTGCTTCGCCGCCCTGGGTCCGGTCACCTGGCTGCTGGCGCGGAACCTGGGCGTCTCGCCGGCGCTGGCGGGGATCGCGGGGCTGCTGGCGCTGGGTGAGCCCTGGCTCGCCCTCGGGGCCCTGCAGGCCCAGCCCGACACCCTCTCGGCCCTGGCCTTCCTGCTGGCCGTGCTGGCCGCCCTGGCCTGGGTCCAGCGGCCGGGCTGGCCCCGGCTGATCCCCCTGCTGCTGGCCATCGCGCTGGTGCCCCAGGTGCGGGAGCACGCCCCGGTGATCTCCGCCGGGCTGCTGGTCCTGCTGGCCGTGGCCCCCGGAGGCGTGGCGGACCGCGTCGAGCGGCTGGTCTTCGCCTTGATCCTGCTTTTCTTCGTACCAACACTGCTGGGCGAGACCATGGTGCTGCCCTGGCAACAGGCCTGGGTCCGCTACCGTTGGGGCGAGATCTTCCGAGACTTCGCCTCGCACCGGGCGCCCAGCTTCCTCGATGGCACTCCCAGGGCCTACGCGGAGGCGTTCAGAGCAGCCTACGCGGACCACGATCACCTGCGGATCGCCTGGCTGCACACCTCCCTCAACGTCCACCACGGCTGGACCCCCTGGGCCTGGATGGGGCTCGGGTTCGTCGGCTGGCTCCTGGCCGGGCGCCGCCGCTGGGTGCTGATGATCGGCCTGCTGCCGCTGCTGGCGGTGCCGGGGGGGGCGCAGCAGCCACGGCACGTGGCGGTGCTGGTCCCGCTCGCCGCGGCCTGCATGGTGGCTGGGTTGCGACACGCAGGCCGGTGGCGGCTGTGGGTCGCGGCGGCGGTGGGCCTGGTGCTGGTGACGCTGGCCTGGGCCCGCCCAGGCCGGGCTGTCGAGGACCACCGTGGGCGCTGTGAGCACCGCGTGATGCTGCGGGATGAGGCCCTCCTGGTCCGCGCGCTGGCGGGGTCGGACGCCGTGCTGATCAGCGGAAACCCGCGCTACCTCATCTACTGCGACCTGGAGACGGCCGATGTCGCCACGGCCGCCAGGATCGCGGCCCCCCTGGTGTGGGTCGGGGACCTGCCGCGCGAGAGGCCCCAGGACTGGCCAAGCTTTGAGGCGGAAGGCTTCGCAGAGGTCCCCACCGGGAGCCCGAAGCTCATCCTCTACCTCCGGCCGGCGAAGGGCACCTCCCGGCCTTGACCGCGGGCTCCGGGGCGGGGCCGGGCGCCGTCAAGGAATCGTCGCGCCCGAATGGAGCGGGAGCTGGGGCGTCGGGCCGCGCGAGACCGACCGTCCACGGCTCGCACGAACGAGGAGGCTCCCATGCTCCGCAAGCTCATCGCCCTGACCCTCGGCACCTTCCTGCTCCTGGCGGTCACGGCCTGGGCCCGGGCCGCCGACGCCCGACCCCCCGACGCCACGCTGTTCATCGAGAACCTGCGCTTCGTGAGCGTGCAGGTCAGCGTGGACGGGCACGAGCTGGGCCGCATGGCGGCGGACAGCCGCGAGTCCTTCCGCGTGCCCGCCGGGGAGCACAGCCTGCGCGTGCGCACCGGTGATGGCCGCATGGTGGTCGCCCAGCAGGTGCGCCTGCGCCCGAACGAGACCCAACGTGTGGCCGTGCCACCCCGGGAGGGACAGCTCACGGTGCGCAACGTCACCGGCCGCGACGGGCGCCTGGTGGTGGACGGGCTGGACCGCGGCCTGCTCTACGCCGGCCAGACCCGCAGCCTCGTGCTCGACCCGGGGACCGTCAGCGTGCAGCTCTCCCAGCCCGGCCGGATGCTCGACGCCGCCCGCCTGAGCCTGCGCCCGGGAGAGCGGAGCACCTGGAACGCCCTGGCGCCCACGGTGTCCGACCTCGAGCTGCGCAACCCCCTGCCGGTGGCGGTCAGTGTCCTGGTGGAGGGCCGCCCTGAGCTCCTCATGGCCCCCGGTGCCCGCGAAGTGCTGCGCGTTCGCCCCGGCTCCGTCGAGGTGCTGGTCGCCCAGGTCGGGGGCCGCGCGCTGGGCCGCGAGCAGGTGGTCGTGGACCCCTACGACGGCGGCCGCTTCGTGGCACCCCTCCCGCGGGATGGCTTCGTGCGGGTGATCAACCTCGGCCGCGACCCGCTGGACGTCTACGCCGACGGGCGCCGGCTGGCCTCGCTCCCGGCCCGCGGTGAGACCGAGCTCACCCTCCCCCTGGGGACCGTGGACCTCACCCTGCGCGACCGGGCCCGCGGCTTCACGATGCGCACGGTGGTGGACGTGGAGCCCTTCGAGGAGGTGACCGTCCGCTGCGACCTGGAGCGGCGCAACCTCAGCCAGACGAGCCGCCTCGTGGCGCAGCTCGAGGACCTGCTGGCCGTCCTGCGGCGCATGACGGGCTGAAGACTCGGCGCGCGATGCCCACCCCCCGGGGATGCCCCCGGGGGTTCATCGTTCACAGCCGCAGATCGAGCGCCGGGGGGCGGCTGTCCGAGCGGGCCTGCTGGCGTGGGAGTAGAGTAGGGGAGCCCGCCCTGGAGGATTCGCCCATGCGCGCCCTGCTCCCGACCCTGCTCCTGCTCGGCTGCTCCAACCCGGAGGGATACGTCCCCGGTGAGTGCTTCGACGGCGCCGACAACGACGGCGACGGCCTCTACGACTGCGACGATGCCGACTGCGAGGGCGCCCCGGGCTGCGGCGAGGGGGACGCGGACGTGGACGCCGACACGGACGGCGACGCGGACGCCGACGGGGACTGCGACCTCGGGATCGACGCCACCGTGCCGCAGGATGGCGCCGCGGACGCCTACTACCGGGCTGAGATCGAGTTCTGGCTGGAGGACGTGGATCCGGGCTCCCCCGTGATCACCCTCGAGGGGGCGTCCGGCCGGGTGGACGGCGTGACCTACCTCTCCGATGACCTCGAGACCGTCTTCTTCCGACCGGACGCGCCCCTGGCGCCCCAGAGCGCGTACAGCGCCACCCTCGATTACTGCCGCGGCGAGGCGACCATCGAGTTCACCACGAGCGAGCTGGGCAGGGACCTGGAGCTGGATCCGGTCGGGCGCGTGTTCCTCGTGGACCTCACGGGGGGACGCTTCCTGCAGCCCCAGGGGATCGGAGAGCTGCTCGGGGAGTTCCTGACCGGCGAATTCCTGCTGGGTGTGGAGGAAGGGGAGGGGGCCGACTTCACGCTGCTGATGGGGCTGGGCGTGGAGGGCGGCGGAGCCGAGCAGGACCCCTGCGTCCCGACCATCGAGGTGCCGTGGAGCATCGCGGACGCGCCAGACTTCCGCTACGGCCCCGCGGACACGCCCTACCTGGTGGGTGAGCACGAGTACTCCCTGCAGGCGGCGCAGTTCTCGGGCACCTTCGCGCCCGACGCCACCTGGCTGGGCGGCGGACAGGTGGCCTTCGTCATCGACGCACGCCTGCTGGTGGAGCACATCGACGAGGTGGACACCTGGCAGGACTTCTGCGCCCTCACCGCCAGCTTCGGGGCCCCCTGCCAGGGCTGCGACGACGGGGTCGAGGCGTGCCTGGCCGTCTACATCGACCAGATCGAGGGGGCCTGGGCCAGCGGCGCCAGCATGGAGAGCGTCCCACCCGAGGGTGGCCCCGAGTGCGCGGGCCCGGTGGGCTGCGGCTGCGGCGCCACGAGCACCCCGCGAACCGGCGGCATCCTGGCGGTCCTGGGGCTGATGGGCGCGGTGGTGGGGGCGCGCAGGCGCCGCTAGCCGTGGCAGCAGGAGCGCCCCTCGCCGCAGGGCGGGGTGTCGCAGCGCTCCTCGCGGCCGCAGCAGGTCTTGCCCGCGGGGCGGGCGTGCTTGCCGCGGTGATCGGCGGGCGCGCTGCGCAGCCGCTCCACCGGCGCGTCGCAGCAGGGGGAGGCCTCGGGATCGGGCTCGGAGACGCCCTGGAGGTGCTCGAAGACCTCACCACAGGCCAGGCAGCGGTAGTCGTACAGGGGCATGGGCTCTCCTGATGGCTCAGATCCCGTCGCTGCAGCAGCGGAAGCCGCGGGCCGAGGGGGTCCAGGTGGTGGGGATGTAGCTGCAGCGGTGGTAGGACGGCGTGTCGCCACAGTTGTAGGCGCCGCCGCGCACGGTGCTATCGTTGCCGCCGTCCACGTGCTCCCAGAGGTTGCCGCTCATGTCGTACACACCCCAGCCGTTGGTGCAGGCGGAGAGGCTGCCGGTGGGGAGCAGGTAGAAGCTGCCGCCACAGTCGAAGAAGCAGTCCTCGTACACGGAGCCGTCCGCGCAGGTGCAGTGGGTGTCCAGGCCGTTGCAGGCCGCGGCGTCATAGGCGTCGCCGTAGGTGTAGTCGGTGTCTGTGGGCCCGGCGCAGGCCTCGTACCATTCGGCCTCGCTGCACAGGCGCTTGCCCGCGGCGGCGCAGGCCGTGGCGGCGTCGGCGTTGCTGCTGACCTGCCAGGGCCTGACCCCGGCCTGGGAGACGGCGCAGGAGGAGTCGATCCCGGCGGAGGTGGCGGTGGCGTCGGGGCGGGAGGCCTCGTAGACGTCGATGCAGAAGCAGCTCCCCACCAGGACCATGTCGCTGGGGCAGGCGGTGGCGCCGGCGCAGGGGGCGCCCGTGTCCCCGCCGGGGCCGGTGTCCTCCGGCGCCGCCGTGTCCCCCTCGTCCACCAGGCCGTCGCAGTCGTTGTCCAGGCCGTCGCCGCAGATCTCCTCGGCGCCGGGGTGGGTGGTCATGCTGGCGTCGTCGCAGTCCGTGTCGTCGGACACGGTGCCCGAGGGGGCCGTGCATGCGGTGGTGGCGCTGGTGGCGTCGCCGTAGCCGTCGCCGTCGCCGTCGGTGTACCAGGTGCTCAGCACCCCGTCGTCCACGCTGCCGTTGCAGTCATCGTCCACGCCGTTGCAGCTCTCCTTGGCCGCGGGGCTCACCGCGGCGTCGCCGTCGTCGCAGTCGGTGGCGTCCGAGACCCAGCCCGAGGGCGGGTCGCAGGTGGTCATGGCGCTGGCGGAATCGCCATAGCCGTCGCCGTCGGAGTCGGCGTACCAGGTCTCGATCAGGTCCTCGTCCACGTCGCCGTCGCAGTCGTCGTCCAGGCCGTCGCAGCGCTCCGCGGCGGCGGGGTTGCGGTCCGGGTCGGCGTCGTCGCAGTCGGTGGCGTCGGCCAGGTACCCGGTGGGGGCGGCGCAGGCGAGGGCGGTGGTGCCAGGGTCTCCGAAGCCGTCCCCGTCGGCGTCGGCGTACCAGGTGGAGGCATCCACGGCGTCGTCCTCGTCGACGTCGTGATCGCAGTCGTTGTCGGCACCATCGCAGCGCTCGTCGGCGCCCGGGTAGCTCCGGGGATCGGCGTCGTCGCAGTCGCTGGCGTCCGCCACGAAGCCCGTGGGGGCGGCGCAGGCCTCCAGCGGGGTCTCCGGGTTGCCGAAGCCGTCGCCGTCCTCGTCCCCGAAGAAGCTCATCGTGACGCCTTCGTCGATCTCGCCGTCGCAGTCGTCGTCCTGCCCATCGCAGACCTCCCCGGCGCCGGGGTGGACCCCGATGTCGCGGTCGTCGCAGTCGGTGGCGTCGGCCACGTACGTCGCGGGCGCGGTGCAGGCCTCGAGGTCGCTCGCGGGATCGCCGTAGCCGTCGCTGTCGCGGTCGGCGTACCAGGTGGCGGCGTCCGTGGCTTCCTCGTCGATGTCGCTGTCGCAGTCGTCGTCTTCGCCGTTGCAGTGCTCGTCCGCGCCCGGGTGCTGGGCGGGGTCGGCGTCGTCGCAGTCTCGTCCGTCGGCGATGAAGCCGGTGGGAGCGTCGCAGGCGATGACGCTCGCGTCGGGATCGCCGTAGCCGTCGGCGTCGACGTCGGGGTACCAGGTGCCGGCGCCCACGGCCGCCACATCGACGGTGCCGTCGCAGTCGTCGTCCTTGCCGTTGCAGACCTCGGCGGCCTGCGGGTGGACCTCTGGATCGGTGTCGTCGCAGTCCTCGGGCTCGGACCAGCCATCGCCGTCGTCGTCCACGGGCGCGGGGGCGGCGGTGTCCAGCGGCGGCGCGGTCTCGTCTCCGGCCGGTTTTCCAAAGTCGCAGGCCGGAAGCATGAACAGGAGGAGGGGAAGCGCGGTGACCATGGTGGTTCTCCTGGGAGCAGCATAGCGCGGATGGACGGATGGACGGATGGAAAGGCGGCGCGGCGCCCTTGCCAGCGAAACCGAGCGGGAATAGAGGCGGTGGCCTCGTGGTGAGTGTAGCTCAGTTGGTTAGAGCGCCAGGTTGTGGCCCTGGAGGTCGTGGGTTCAAATCCCCTCACTCACCCCACCTTTCCACGGGTCCAGGGGTCGCCCTGTTCCCCCGACGACAGCGGCATGGACCCCACCCTCCGCCAGGCCATCACCCGCCGTATGATCCAGGTGGTCGTCCAGCAGGTGTTCCTGGCCGGTCTCATCTTCCTGGGGGCCTGGAGCCTGTCCTGGTCCCGGGCCTGGCTGCTGCTGGGGCTGCACCTGGCCGGGGTCGTGGCCAACGGGATCTACGCCCTGCCGCGCAACCCGGCGGTGGTGGCCGCGCGGGGGAAGAGACACGAGGGCACGCGCACCTTCGACAAGGTCTTCGCCTGGGTGTTCGTGCCCGCGCTGCTGGCGGTCTACGTGCTGGGGGGCATGGACGGCGGGCGCTTCCACTGGCTCCCTCTCCCGGGCTGGGCCCTGATCCCCGGGATCGTCCTCTACGTCCTGGGGTGCATCCCCATCACCTGGGCGCTGGGCACCAACCCCCACCTGGAGCCCACCGCGCGCATCCAGACCGACCGCGACCACAAGGTCGTCGACCGCGGGCCCTACCGCTGGGTGCGCCACCCCATGTACCTCGGGATGCTGGTGGACACCCTCGGCATGGTGCTGATCCTCGGCTCCGGCGTGGCCCTGGCCTGCTACCTCGTGGCGGCGGTGGCCATGGTGGCCCGCACGGTCATGGAGGACCGGATGCTGAGGGCCGATCTGCCGGGGTACGCCGCCTACGCCGAGCGCACGCGGTCTCGGCTGCTGCCGGGGATCTGGTAGGGAGGGTCAGCGCCCCGCCGTCGAGGTCACGGTGAGGGTGTCGCTGCCCACGGCCTCGCCGCGCAGGTCGGTGGCCACGAAGGTCAGCGCGTTGGGGCCGGCCTGCAGCGGTACGTTGACCTGCCAGGTGGTGGCGTCGAGCCAGGAGACCTCGAGCGGCGCGCCGTCCAGCGTGATGCCGCGGACGTCCACCCAGGCCTGGCCCACCAGCTCCACCGTGCTCTCGGCGGTCGAGAAGTCCGCGCCGCCGCCCGTGGTGATGGCGAAGGCCTGCCGCGGGAAGCGGGCCAGCACGGCGTCGGGCGAGCCGTTCAGCACCCAGCCCGCCCGGTCGTCCACGAACCGGCAGTGGGCGGCGAAGTCCTGGCCTGGGAGCAGCGCGCCGAGCTGATCGCACCAGGGCTGCAGGTAGGCTGTGTTGTAGGACCGCGCGATGATGTCCTGCAGGTGGCCGTAGTAGCGCCGCAGGTTGACCGGGTCCGCGATGAGGCGCGCCAGATCGCTGTTGCCCACCACCGCCATGCTGGAGCTGCTGAAGTAGTCCAGGTCGTGGGGGAAGAACAGCATCCGCCCGTCCTCGGGGCGGAGGTAGAACTGGGCGTTGTGCTGGCTGCCGGCGCCGCCGTACTGGTCCGTCGCGCCGGAGAGGGTGGCGAAGGCGAAGGCGCGCAGCCACTGGTCCACGTCGATCACGGCGTCGGCCGCGTCCAGGAAGTCGGCGCCGGTGAGCGCGAAGGCCTGGCACAGGCCGATGAGGGCGTCGTAGTCGTCCTCCCGCTCGTTGTTCCCGATCAGGAAGTTGTGGCGGTAGGCCTCTTTGTCTGTACCCAGATCCGTGAGCGCCGTGCCCACCACGCTGTCGGGCTGGGGCAGCTTGAGGCCCTCGGGCGTCCCGTCATCCGTGGTGTACGGGTAGTAGATGAGCTCGTACTCGAAGCGGGTCCCGTCGTCGCCGGCGGCGAACTGGGAGGCGAGCACCAGATCGCTGAAGCGGTCGAGCTGCAGCTCGGCGGAGCCGGTGTACTCCGCGCGCGGTGCGATGAGCTGGATCAGGTCGTTGTACTCGCCGAAGACGGTGCCGGCCCCGGTGGCCACCAGGTTCAGCAGCACCTCACGCTGGCCGAAGAGGTAGCCCCCCTCGGAGCGGTCGATGAGCACGCTGCTGTGGCTGCCGCGGAAGGGCTGCTCGTCGTGGAAGTGGAGCGCGTAGCCCAGGCGCAGGACCTGGGGCCGGCCGCGCTCGCTGCCCTTGGTCCGCACACCCACGTCGTAGAACACCTCGGCCTCGTCGTAGACCACGGTGGCGCCGACGTCGTCGTCGCTCATCAGGTTCACGTCCTCGTGCAGCCAGGCGGCGTCGGCCTCGGTCATGAGGATGCGGAGGTTGTGCAGGCCGTTGCTCGCCGCGGAGCCCTCGTCGAAGCCGATCAGGGCCCGGGAGGCGGGCCCCGTCGCGGGGAAGGTGGACACGGCGCCGAGCGAATCCTCGGCCTCCACGTAGACCTGCACCACCGCGCCGGCCGCCTGGCCCGCGAGCGTGGCCTGCCAGACGCCGGGCTCGACCTCCGCCATGGCCTGGACCTGGAACGCGGCGCCCTCCACCGAAGAGAACAGGCTCACCCGCGCCAGGCCGTCGGGGTCGCCTACGGGGATGGACAGGAGCACGGGCGTGGTGGGTGCGGGCACGGCCACGTCCTGGGACAAGGGGCCGAAGGTGGGGCCGAGGTTCTCCACGGCGGTGGCGTTGGGCGCGCCCGGCGTGCCCGACAGATCGGGCTGCGCCACCAGGGTCGTGCGGGGCAGGCGGTTGAAGTAGAGCCTGGTGTTGAGCTGGTTGCTGCCCGAGATCCAGCGGGCGCGGAAGGAGATCTCGTACTCGTGGGTGCCGACGGGCTCGGTGAGCGTGGTCTCGGCGTGATCGTGCATGTGGCCGGTGGGCCCGGTGGCCACGAGGCGCAGCACCGGGTTCGCGGGGTCGTCTGGATCGGGCACCACCTCGCTGTGGCGGTGGTCGCCCAGCAGGCGCCAGTGCTCGTCGCCGGCGTCGAAGCCGCCGTTCTGGAGCAGCTGCACCCGCTCGCCGTCGGGATCGCGCAGCACCGAGAGGTCGTCGATCAGCACCTCCCCGGCGTCCAGCAGGCCCAGCACGAGCTCCTCCCAGACGCCGTCGGGGCCCACGGCGCTGCGCTGGGCCACGTCGCGGTAGCTGGTCGCGGTCCAGGCGGTGCGGGCGCGCTCATCGGACGCGGCCCAGGCCTCGGGCGCGGCGTTGTCGGCCCAGGGATCGCGCAGCTCCAGGCTCGATCCGCCGCCGTCGGCCGCCTCGGGCCAGCGCCCGCCGTCGTAGTACCGCACCTCGTCCGCGGGGTTGCCGAGGGCGTCGAGCAGCAGGATCCGCTCGCCGCCGTTGTCCAGGCGGCCGTCGAGGTCGCCCACCACGGCGATGTCCGGGTGCTCGGCGCGCAGGGCGGCCGCGTCGTTCGCCACCACCAGGAAGGCACCGGGCGCGAGCCGCGTGCCCGCGGGGAAGGTGAAGGCCACCGCATCCACCAGCATCCAGCCGCCGAGGTCCAGCTCCTCCTCGCCGCGGTTGAACAGCTCGATCCACTCCTCGTCCTGCGGGGCGAAGGGCTCGCCCTCCCGCGAGGTGGGCGCGTGGTGGTACAGGATCTCGTGGATGACCACGTCTTCGTGCAGGTCGATGACGTTGGCCGTGCCCGGCGTGGCCTCGCGGGGGGTGCGCCAGGGGCCGCCGCCCTCGGCCCGGGCCCGGGGTCCGGCCTGCACCCGCACCGCGTCGAGCAGGGTGCCGCCGCCCTCGCCGTAGAGGAACAGCACGTCGCCCTCGGCGGCAGAGAAGCCGAGATCGTCCAGCGCCAGCAGCTCCCCGGCCTCGAGGGCGCCCCCCGGGAGGGCGCTCTCGTCGCCCTTCGCCGAAGCCAGCACGAGGCCTTCGAGATCCTGGGCGCCCACCCCGAGCAGCTCCACCCAGAAGGGTGCTGTTCCCGCCGCGGCGATCTCGTTCAGGAGCACCGTGGGCGCGACGGGTGGGTTCAGCAGGGGGTCCAGGCGGTTTGGCGCGCCGGGAGTGCCGCCGGGCTCGGCGCTGGCCAGCCAGTGCTCGGCGCGGTCGCTGGCCGCCTCCGGGTGGGCCTTGGCCAGGGTGAAGCCCGAGCCGTCGGGCCCGACGGGCCAGGGATCGTCGTCGCCGTATGCGACGGTGTCCATCAGGCGGCCGGTGACGTTGCGCAGCTCGAGGCGCTCGCCGCCGTTGGCCAGCTGGCCCTCCCAGGGCCCGAGCGCGTCACCGAACCCGGTGGCCTCCTCCAGGGCGGCCGGATCCGCCGCCACCACCAGGTAGCCGCCGGCCGGCATGGTGACGCCCACGCCGAAGGCGAAGTCCACGCCGCCCTCCAGGGCCCAGCCCGAGAGGTCCATGTCCAGGGCCATGGGGTTGAACAGCTCGACCCACTCGAGGTCCTCGCCGCCGGGCGGGTGGTAGGCGAGCTCGGTGAAGGTGACGGAGCCAGGCGCCTGCGTCTCCTGGCGCAGCCAGGGGCCGGGAGCCGCCGGGATGGTCTCGACGCCGGTGTCGGGCCCAGGCACCGAGTCGCCGCTGTCGGGGCCGCCGGGGACGAGCACGCCGGGGTGGCAGCCGGCCAGGAGGACGGCCAGCGTCGGCAGCAGCTCGGAAGTACCCAAGGCTCCTCCTCAGGGCTCGATCACGCGCCGATGGTAGCAGCAGATGGGCGGCGCGTGGGGTACCATCCCGGCATGCGCTCCTACCTCCCCTTCTCGTTCGCCCTCGTGTTCCTCCTGGCCTGCCGGGACGGCGCCCCGCCCGACAGCGGCGATCCGCTGGACAGCGGCGCGCCGGACACGGGCCCTGACGACTTCACGCCGACCTGCCCGGAGGTCGAGGAGCCCACCGTGGCGGGCACCATGGCCGGGATCGAGGTCTCGGGCCTGGCGTCCTCCTCCACCGCGGGGTTCCTCTGGGGCCACTCCGACGCCCAGGGCCCGGGCGCGGTGGTCTACGCCCTCAGCGCCGCCGCCGAGCACCTGGGCAGCTTCACCCTCGACGGCATCTCGGACTACGACTGGGAGGACATCGCCCGCGGTCCCTGCGCCGACGGCGGGGGCTCCTGCCTCTACGTGGCCGACACCGGCGACAACAACGAGGTCCGCCGCAGCGTCGAGGTCCTGCGCTTCGAGGAGCCCACCGCCTTCGACGGCGGCATCATCACCGGCGTGGAGGTCTTCTCGCTCACCTACGAGGACGGCCCGCGCGATGCCGAGACGCTGATGGTGGACCCTCTGACCGGCGATCTGCTCGTCGTGGAGCGGGACCGCGACGACCAGGGCGAGTCGGGCATCTACTGGGCCCCGGCCCCGCTGGAAGCTGGCGACGCCATCGAGCTGACCCGCACGGGCCAGCTCACCTTCGGCACCGATCCACTCCCCGGCGACGTGGACGCCACCGGCGGCGACATCTCCCCCGACGGCACCCTGCTGGCGGTCCGCACCCACGACCGCGTGTGGATCTTCCCCCGCGACCCCTCCCTGCCCGCAACCACCGCCTTCGACAACCCGGTGTGCGCCACGCCCGAGGTGGACGAGTCCAAGGGCGAGGCCGTGGCCTTCGCCAGCGACGGCGGCGGGTACTTCACGGGCGGAGAGGGGAGCAACGAACCGCTGCACTGGTACGAGCTTCGTTGACGCGGCTCGCTATAGACGCTGACGCCCCGAGCCTGTAGGATCCATCGGCCGCCGTCCGCACTCCCCGGGAGGTCCACCATGTCGTCCGCTCCACGTCTGCCCCTGCTCGTCGCGCTGCTGCTGGCCATGGGTTGTCCTCCGAACAAGACGGACGACACCGCGGCCGACCCCGCCACCATCGACGCCGACGAAGACGGCTACACCTCCGACGTGGACTGCAACGACGGCGATCCGACCATCCACCCCGACGCCGACGAGATCTGCGACGACCTCGACAACGACTGCGACGGCGAGGTCGACGAGGACCCCACCACCGTCTGGTACGCCGACACCGACGGCGACGGCTACGGCGACGCCGCCTCCACCACCCTGGCCTGCGATCAGCCCCAGGGCTACGTCGCCGACGCCACGGACTGCGACGACATGGACGCCGCCCAGCACCCGGGGGCGGACGAGCTCTGCAACGGCGAGGACGACGACTGCGACGGCGACACCGACGAGGAGCCGGCGGACGGCCCCACCTGGTACGTCGACGGCGATGGCGATGGCTACGGCTCCTCCGCGCGCAGCACCGTCGCCTGCGAGCAGCCCAGCGGCTACTCCGCCGACCCCGACGACTGTGACGACCGCGACGACACCGTCCACCCGGGCGCCGACGAGGTCTGCAACGGCGTGGACGACGACTGCGACGGCACCGTGGACGAGGACGACGCCCTGGACGCCCTGACCTGGTACGCCGACGGCGACAGCGATGGCTACGGCGATCCGCTGGCGACCACCCTCGCCTGCACCCAGCCCAGCGGCTACGTCGCCGACGACACCGACTGCGACGACGCCGTGGCCACGGTCTACCCGGGCGCCGACGATCACTGCAACGGCGTGGACGACGACTGCGACGGCATCGTGGATGAAGACGACGCGGTGGACGCGCCCACCTGGTACGCCGACGCCGACGGCGACGCCTACGGCGATCCTGGTGTCACCGCCATCCAGTGCAGCCAACCCAGCGGCTACGTCGCCGACGGCACCGACTGCGACGACAGCGCCGCCACCGTGTACCCGGGCGCCACCGAGTACTGCAACGGCGTGGACGACGACTGCGATGGCGCCGTGGACGAAGACGCGGTCGACTGGGTCCACCCCTGGTACCTGGACCGCGACAGCGACGGCTACGGCGACCCGACCACCTACGTCGAGCAGTGCCTCTGCCCCTCCGGCTACGTGGCGGACGACACCGACTGCGACGACACCGAGCCGGCCCACCACCCGGGCGCCGACGAGTACTGCAACGGTGAGGACGACGACTGCGACGGCACGGTGGATGAGGACGACGCCGTGGACGCCCTCACCTGGTACGCCGATACCGACGGCGACGCCTACGGCGATCCGGCCGTGACCACCCTGGCCTGCAGCCAGCCCACGGGCTTCGTGGCCGACGCCACGGACTGCGACGACACGGACGCCGCCCAGTACCCGGGCGCGGACGAGTACTGCAACGGCGAGGACGACGACTGCGACGGCACCACCGACGAGGACGACGCGGTCGACGTGATCACCTGGTACTACGACGGCGATCTCGACACCTACGGCGACCCGGCCGCCACCGACATCGACTGCAACCATCCCTCCGGCTACCTCGCCGACGGCTCCGACTGCGACGACGCGGACGCCGCCCAGTACCCGGGCGCGGACGAGTACTGCAACGGCGAGGACGACGACTGCGACGGCGCCGTAGACGAAGACGGCGGGGTCGTGGACGGCGACACCTACTACGCCGATCTCGACGCGGACGGCGCGGGCGATCCGGGCAACACCATCCAGGCCTGCGCCCTGCCCTCCGGCTACGCCGACAACGACTGGGACTGCGATGACGCCGACGCCACCGAGCCCATGGTGGCGGACGCCACGAGCGGCTCCTCATCGGGCGCCGGCACCCTCGGCAGCCCGCTGGACACCATCCAGGCCGCGGTGGATCGCGCCGATCAGTGCGTGATCGCCCCGGCCGGCACCTACGCCGAGAGCGTGGAGCTCGACGGGACCGATCTCACCGTCACCGGCGTCGAGGGCGCCGACGTGACCTTCATCGACGCCACCGGTCTCTCCGCCGCCGCCATGGTGATCCAGAGCGGCGAGAGCGCCGCCACCGTGGTCAGCGGCTTCACCCTCACCGGCGACGGCCACCTGGAGACCGACTCCTACTCCTGGCCCTGCACCTCCGTCACCACCTGCACCACCTACTACTACACCTGGTGCGGGGGCGGCCTGTACGTGGCCTCCTCCGACCCCACCATCACGGACGTGGTGGCCCTCGGATCGAGCCTGCCCTCGCCCACGAGCTACACCTCGGGCGACGACACCTACTACGTCACCTCCTACGGCGGCGGCATGTGCTTCCTGGACTCCATGTCGCTGGTCAGCGGCAGCACGGTGCGCGAGAACTACGCGGATCAGGGCGGCGGCGTCTACATCGACGAGACCACCACGCTGGAGTTGGAGACCTCCTTCGTCCTCGGCAACAGCGCGGCGGACGGCGCCGGCTTCGAGGTGGACGGCGGCGCGGTCCTGCTGACCAACATGGTCTCCGGCTTCAACGCGGCGCTCACCACCGGCGGCGGCATGCTGCTGGCGGACGGCAGCGCCACCCTCGTGAACACCACCTGGGCGGGCGATGCCGGCGCCACCGGCGGCGGCCTGATGACCAGCGGCGGCGCCATCCTGGACGTCACCAACAGCATCATCTACGGGACCACCGCGGGCGTCGGCATCTACGTCGGCGGATCATCGCTCTTCAACGGGTCCTACAACGACGTGTACGGCAACGCAGGGTCCAACTACGCGGGCATCACCGACCCCACCGGCACCAGCGGGAACCTCTCCAGCGATCCACTGCTCGTGGCCTTCAGCGCCGACGGCAACCTGGACAATGACGACTACCACCTCGGCAGTGGCTCCCCCTGTGTGGACGCCGGCAACGCGGCCACGGCCTACCGCGATGCGGACGGCAGCTTGAACGACATTGGCGCGTATGGGGGGCCTGGCGGCGCATGGTGACAATAGGCGTACTCGACCTTCACCCCGCCGGGTGAGAGGGTCACGCCCCGCAGCAGCTTGGCCAGCGCCTCCCGCCGCTCCTCCAGGGGGCGAGCGGACCAGGCCGTGCTGACCGCGGCG
>JBDRKM010000042.1:0-14863 GCA_043814015.1 Pseudomonadota bacterium | reverse complement strand
GGCCCCCCCCCCGGCCCGGGGGGGGGGGGGGGGGGGGGGGGGGGGGGGGGGGGGGGGCCCGACACCCGGATGGTGTATTTGAAAAATACTCTTCCCTCGGGTCGCACCCCCACGGTGCACCCACGGTGCCCACGGTGGTTCGCAGGAACAGCGCTTTTCTGGCCATCCCTCGAACCTGCTGGGCCACGGCCGCGCGCAGGGCATCGGCCTGCACAGCCGGGGGGGGGCTGGCGCCGAGCCAGGCCTCGAGCTGCTCGGGGGTGGCCTCGGCGGCGACGGCCGCCGCGATGGCGTCGAGGTCATGCTCGCCGTCGCAGGCGCACAGGATGGCATGCTCCAGCTCGTCGAGGCGCAGGGTCTCGCTGCGCAGGGTGGTGACGTTGCGACCGCGGGCGGCGTCGGCGAGGGTCACGGCCGAGGCGCGCGGGCGGGGGCCGGGGTCGATGGTGAACGCGGCCGGGGCGCGGCTGGGCTCCACGAAGCCGCGGGCCAGGCAGGCCAGCAGGTCCACACCGACGGCCGCTTCGTCCTCGGCGAGCGGGGCGCCAGATCCCGCGCGGAGCTGGGCCACGGCCGCGATCTCATCGAAATAGAGGGGCTCGGGCCGGCGCTCGGCCAGCAGGGTCAGGGCCTCCGCCACCACGGGGACGTCGATGGACAGGGGCAGCTCGTCGTCGAGGCGGTGGAACACGGCGGGTGTGCCCGCGGTGGGCTCCCCCGCGCTGGCGATGGTGAAGCGAGCGGCCAGGCGCAGCCCGCGCAGGTGGCGCCAGTCGAGCTCGCGGCTGAGGCGGCGCTCCGCGTGGCACAGGAGGGTGCGGCGGAAGGCCGCGTCGCGCAGGAAGTCGAGGTACTGCTCGTACTGGACGATGTCGCCGCCGTGTTCCGCCAGCCACGCGGCCACCTCGGGGGGCATGTCCACCGCGGTCATGGACGGCAGCTCGGCCTCGCCCAGGTACTGCAGCCCGTGGGCGGCGGCCTGGGCGGCGAAGTCGGAGAACAGCACCGGGCTGTTCTCGGGCGAGAGGTACTCGTGGAAGACGTACTCGTCCCACTGGGGCACCAGGGCGTCGTGCACCTGCGCCATGGCCTGGCGGTACAGCGGCGCCTGCGCGGGGACGTGGCGCGCCACGAAGCCCAGGATGGCGCGGGCCTGCGCGATGCGCTCGCGGGGCTCCTGGAAGCGCCCGGCGTGGAACAGCATCAGCTCGCGCGCCGGCAGGCGCTGGTGCCAGCCGGGCAGGACGTTGTAGCTGACATAGGCCACCCCGTCGGGCGCGAGCCGCTCCCGGCAGGCACGCAGAATCGCCGCGCGCACCTCTGGCGGCACCCAGGACCACACCCCGTGGCACACGATGTAGTCGAAGGTGCCCCAGCGCTCGTCTACCTCCAGGATGCTGCCGTGGCGCAGGTCCAGGTTGTCGAGGCCCAGCGCAGCGGCGGCCTGGCGACCCTCGGCGATCTGCACCGCCGAGGCGTCCACGCCCACGAAGCGCGCCCGGGCAGCACCGCCGCCGCCTGCAGCAGGTTGCGGCCCTGCGCGCAGCCCAGCTCCAGCACCCGGCAGGCCTCGACCGGCACGGTGCGCAACCCGAAGAGCGCCCCCAGCGTGGCCAGGTTGTCGGGCTGAGCGTGGCGGAAACTGCCGCCGGGGTAGGGGATCTGGTCGTAGAGGGTGGGGGTGGTCACGGGGCACAGCTAACGCGAGCAGGCTAGATGCGGAGCGTGAGCCTCCCCACCCTCCATCGCCTCGTCGCTGCCCTGGTGCGGGAGGGGCTCGCCACCGGGCTCGTGGCCGACGGGCGGCTGCAGGTCCAGGTCCCGGGCGGGCGCTTCACCGTGCTGTGCCATGCGCCGGCCCACCGCCACCCGCACCCGGCGGAGCTGCGCGGTGGCGCGCGGTTCGAGGGCCGCATCATCCACAACCCGTTGGACCTGCTGGAGCGTTGCGCCCTGGAGGTCCCGGCCTGCGGGCTGGCCGACCTGGCGCTGGGGCTGCGCTCGGCCGCCGAGCTGCACGGGTTGGCCTTGGCCTATGGGTGGCGCGGACGGCTGGAGGGCACGGCTGGCCGGCTGCTGGACTGGGAGCAGGCCGTGGTGGACGGCTCGCCCACGGACCCCCAGCATCGCGCCTTCCCGGCCTTGGACATGGTCCACGCCCACGCCTGGGGCGGGGTGGCGCCGATCCCCATCGCCCTGGCGGAGGTGCCCGCCGCCGGCACGGAGGTCTTCGGCGATCTGCCCGGCGCCATGGCGGCCCTCGGCTGCACCGCCCCCGCCGGGTGGCTCGCGCTGCCGGTCCACCCGGCCGTGGCCGTGGCCCTCGGTCGCCCGGCCGCCTGCTGCGAGCACCACGCCCAGGAGCAGCAGGAGCACGGGCTGCGCGGGCTCGCGGTGGCCCTCGGGTTGCGCTGGGGGGCCCAGGTCGTGCTCGGGCACCCGTTGCATCCGCCCGAGCGCATCGCCCTGGCCTCCGGCCAGCGCGTCACGGTGCCGGTGCGCGTGGACGGCCCGTCCTGGAGCGGCCGCCTCGCGTGCAACGCGGGCCTGGCCTCCCGTGTCCAGGCGGTCTCACCCGCATCCCTGCACCTGCAGCGCGCGCTGGGCAGCCTGTGGCGGTCGGTGGGAGCCCTTGGCCTGGGCTGCGCGCTCTGGGAAGACCCGGAGGCCGCGCTCCCAGGCGAACGCCTGCTGCCGGTGGCCACCCTGTTCGAGCCCGACGCCCAGGGCCGCCCCAGGGTCCAGGCCGAGGCTGACGCCTTGGCACCTGGCGACCGCGCCGGCTTCTTCCGGGCCTGGGCCGCCCACCTGCTGGAGGCCCTGCTGCCTGCGGCCCGCGCGGGGATCCTGCTGGACCCGCGCCCCGAGCACCTGCTGCTGCGCGTGCGGAGCGGCAGCATCCGCGGCTTCGTCCTGCGTGACGTGGGCGCCGCCGAAGAGCTGGACGGAGGCCTGGGCGATCGCGCCCGCTGGGAGCGTCTCCACGCCCGCCTCGTGCACGAGCACCTGGCCGAGCTGCTGCGGCAGCTCGAGCTGGACGAACCACCCCTGTGGGCCGAGGTGGCGCGCCAGGCGCGCGCCGCGCTGCCCGGCGACGCCTGGAGCATCTGGGTGGCGCCCCGTGTCCCCGGACCAGGGCACTTACGGACGGTGCTGGGCATGGCGCCCGCGCCCGAACCGAACCCGTTGGCGCTGCAGGGGGCTGGGCAAGCCGGGGTGTGATGTCGTATGATGCCAACTGCTTCTCAAGGGTGGCGCTCCTCGGCAAGCCACCGTCCTGGAATCCTCCCCAGATGATCGCTCGCCCATCTGAGTACACCGCCTCGATCCACCGGCGCGCGCTCGCGTTGCCCGGGGGCCACCGGGCGGTGGAGAGCCTGTACCGCGGTGTGCTCGAGATCCTCGTGTACTCGGCGCTCTGGACCGCCGCCACCCTCGGCGCCCTCACCGTGTTCGTGTCCCAGGTGCTCGGTGTGAGCGCCGGTGGGCCAGCATGGATCATCGCGCTCTCGGCAGCCTTCATCTACAACTTCGATCATGTGGCCGACTCCTACCTGCAGCGGTCGCCCGATCCCGTGGCCCAGGCCTACCACCACCACCCCATCATGCTCGCGCTCCTGGCGATCATCGCGGTGGCGCTGGGGATCGCGGTCGGCTCGGCGCCACGCGCCTGCCAGTGGGTCTTCGCGGTGTACACCGGGATTGGGCTGCTGTACGGGCTGCCCTTCCTCCCGGTGCGGGAGCCGGCCGGTTGGCGGCGCTACCGCCTCAAGGACATCCCCTTCCTCAAGCCCTGGCTCGTGGCGGGCGCCATCACGTTCGGAGTCGTCGGGTTGCCCCTGAGCTGGGCAGGCCGCCCCCTCGACGCGCAGGTGTGGAGCCTGGTGCTGGTGGTCGGCGTCTTCGCGCTGTCCAACACCCACATGTTCGACATCCGCGACCTGGCCTCGGACGCCGCCGCCCGCGTGAAGACCCTGCCGGTGGTCATGGGCGCGCGGCGGGTGCGCCAGGGGATGGTGCTCCTGAACGTGTTCCTGATGGCGCTGATGGCCTGGGGGCTGGGGGGCGAGCTCAGCCACCTGTTCCCCGAGCTCTTCCTGCTCCCCATCCTCTCCATCGCCTACCTGCTGACCCTGCGCCTCGAGAGCGGCCCCATCGCCTGCGCCGTGCTGGTGGAGGGCTGCATCTTCGTCCCCCTGCTGCTCCTGACGCTGCGCAATGCCCGCTGGTCCTGAGGTCGCCGGCCAGCGCCCTGGCGGGGCTGTCGGCCCGAGGATGGGGAGCCTCGACGTCACGCGCACGCGCGCCTTCCTGGTGACCCAGTCCCTGCTGTTGGCCGTCGCCGTCCTGTCCGCCCTGATCGCCATGCCCCTCAACGCCCTGCCTGACAAGCTGGCGGGGATGACCATCGGCTTCTGCGGCATGGCCGGGGTCATCACGGGCGTGGGCTGGTACCTGTTCCTGTTTCGCGGCGTCACCACCTCGCTGGCCGTGGCGCTCTTGTGGGTGGACTCGGCGGTGGGGTGGATGTTCCTCTACGGTGCCGGCGAGTTCGAGACGGCCCTGGGGATCATGTGGTTCCCCATCGTCATGGCGCCGATCTACACGGCGCGACGCCATGCCTGGTTCTTGGCTGGGTTTCACGTCGCCGCCTTCCTCCTCCTGATCTGGTGTCGCCAGTCGGGCGCCCTCGACGCCGTGCTGCCCTACGGGGGGCTGCTACCGCGCGCGGCCGTCACCCAGCCCGCCTTTGTCCTCGACGCCGTGGTGAGCTTCCTGCTGATCACCGCTGGCATGGCCATCCTGGCCGGCAGCGCCTCCGCCGACATCATGAACAGCCAGCAGCAGTTGCAGGCCAAGGTGGAGGAGCAGACCAGCGAGCTGGGCGCCCGCGCGCGTCAGCTCGATCGGGCCCGCGTGGACCTGGAGGAGCAGAACGGGCTGCTGGCCGAGACCAACGCCCTGCTGCGGGCCAGCAACGCCGCCCTCGAGCAGTTCAGCATCGCCCTCGGGCACGATCTCAAGGGGCCCATGCAGACCCTGGTGGGGAACGTGGACCTGCTGCTGCTGACCCCACTGGAGCCCGTGCAGCGCCGCCGCGTCGAGGGCCTGCAGGCCGGCATCGAGCGCATGCAGAGCCTGGTGTCGGCGCTGCAGCAGCTCACGCGGGTCACGGACAGGCTCAACAGCATGGCGCGGGTCTCCCTCGACGAGGTGGCGCGCGAGGCGGTCGCCGATCTGCAGGCCCGCATCGAGCAGCGCGGGGCGGTAGTGGAGATCGGCGCAGCGCTGCCGGACGTCATGGGCAACCGCTCCCTGCTGCGGGAGGTGTTCCAGAACCTCCTGGACAACGGCATCAAGTACGGCGCGAGCGTGGGGCCGCGCGTCCTGGTCGGCGCCGGCCAGGGGGCGCCCGGTCGGGTGGTGATCTGGGTGGAGGACGATGGCACCGGCATCGCCCCCGAGCACGCGGGCGAGGTGTTCCAGCTCTTCCGCCGCCTGCCGGAGCACGCCACGCGCGAGGGCGTGGGCGCGGGCCTGGCCCTGGTGCGCCGCATCGTGCGGGCCCATGGTGGCGAGGTGCGGGTCGAGGGTGGGCAGGTGCTGGGGGGCGCGCGGTTGGTGGTAGAGCTACCTGCCGTTCAGTAGTCCAGCTCCAGCTGCAGCCCCGCGGTCCACAGGTGGCCGCCCACGGGGATGGAGGTCATGCCATCCTCATCCACCTCGATGGGGTAGCCGGCGGTAGGGACGCCCAGCCAGCGGCGCTCCAGGGTGCCCTCGCCGACGATGTGGAGCTGGCCGAAGGCGCTCCAGCGCAGCACCTCGGCGAGCTGGAAGGGGTCGCGGTGCTCGGCCTGCAGGCCGCCGGCCAGGACCAGGCGGGAGGCGTCGAGCACGGCGGTGTACTCGGACTGGCTGACCAGCGGGGTGGGCTCCAGGCCGCCGCCGCCACGCAGGCGGAATTGCAGGTAGCGGGCGGGGTTGGACAGCTCGATGCGCGGGAGCGAGAGCTCACCGCCGGCGCGGAAGGACCAGGTGTCGCGCCACTGGAACGCGGTGACGTTGCCCTCGTGGATGGTGTCGTCGTCGATCTCGAGCAGGGGGCTGCCGAGGTGGGCGTAGACCACCTCGGTGACGTTGATCTGCATCCGGGACCAGCGGGTCCAGGAGGCCTCGCCGTAGGCTGAGATCCAGGGCCAGGGGGTGATGGCGCCGCCCAGGGTGAACTGCTCGGGGACGTAGTGGTCGTAGACCCCCAGCTCCACCTGCACGAGCACGGGCAGCACGATGTCGTCCAGGTTGCCGATGTCTTGCACCGAGGCGTTGATCTGCAGGTCGCCGGTGACCTCCACGGGCAGGCCGGTGGTGCCGCGCCAGGCGCCGGCCAGTTGCAGCCAGTCCATGCCCGGGATCAGCTCGCCGGGCTGCCAGTGGAAGGAGAGCACCGGGGCGAAGTCGGCCACGAGATCGAGGCTCATGTCGTGGACGTCGATGGTGATGTCCGTGACCAGGTCTTCGGCGTCCTCCTGGCCCTCGCCCCCGCCCACCACGGTGGCGTCGATGGTGGCGGTGATGTTGTAGCGGGCCCGCGGCACCACGCGGACCCCGCCGCCGATGGACAGGCCGCGGATCTGCTCCCAGCCGAACCCGGCCGCCAGGCCGTAGCGCTGCAGGCGGCTGTCGTACATGAAGTAGGTCGGCAGCTCGGGTTCGAAGGTGGAGAGCTTGAGGATGCGGTCCTTGGGCCAGAACAGCGCCGCGCCGAGCGCGAAGCGCCGCCCGATGCGGCGGTGCAGCGCCAGGTGCAGGCCGTCGCCGTGGGCGTAGACCGGCTGGACGTCCAGCGGGGTGTCGTCCGCATCCACCCGGCCATCGCGGTTGGTGTCCCACCAGAGCTCCGGGAATTCCTCGAACTCGGAGCGGACCAGGCCGTAGCCCAGCATCAGGCCGTTCTCGCCTGGCAGGCGCACCAGCCCGGCGGGGTTGGTGAAGACGATGCCGCCGTCCAGCGGGAGGGCGAGCCCGCCCCCGCCCATGGAGAGGCTGCCGGCGCCCGAGCCGAAGGTGTTGACCGCGCTGGCCCGGGCTGGCGCGGGGGACAGCAGGACAAAGGCGAGGGCCGCGAGCACGGGGCGCTACTGGTAGCCGCCGCCGGGCTTGGGCACGTGGGCCAGCTCCTTGAGCATGGCGGTGAGCGTGACCGCGGTGGCGTCGGGGTGGGCCTCGCGCAGGCAGGCGATGCGCCCGGCCATGTAGGCGGTGGAGATCCCCGAGCCGCGCCAGACCTTCTTGTCAGGCTCCTCGGCGCTGGGGGCCAGGTAGCCGTAGGCCAGGAATTTGTCGGTGAGGGTGCCGTAGCGGGTGCGGGGGAAGGCGCCTTCGGCGAAGTGGTAGAACTTGTCGAAGGGGCAGTCCGGGTGGCTGGCGACCCCGAGGGCCTCGGGCAGATCGGCGGGGTAGGCGCGCTCGCCCTTGGGGTGCGCGGCGGCCAGCACCACGGAGCCGGAATCCACCGCCAGGGCGCAGCAGTCGCGCAGCAGCAGGGCCTTGCCCATGTTCGGGGTACCCAGCGACAGGTTGATCACGTGGACCCCGTGGCGCGAGGCGGTCTCCAGCCCGGCGGCCATGAGATCGGCGCTGGTGCGCAGGCGGGCGTCCATGATCTTGACCGCCAGCAATTCAGCGCCGGGTGCGATGCGATGGATAGCGGCGGCCACCTCGGTGCCGTGGCCGGCGTCATCCTCGAAGTCGGCCCCCAGCAGCGCGTGCCCGGTCGCGCCGAAGCGGATGCTCCAGCCGCTGATCGTCGCGCCGGCGAGGCGCGGATCGGACCGGCGGATACCGGAGTCCACGATGGCGACCTTGACACCCTTGCCGGTGAAGTCGCGGTTGTCGTACTGCATGGGAAGACCTCGGGGAGTGTGCGCCGGTCGCCGCGGCGGGCCAGAGGCGCGCGCCTGCCAATCCTATGTCGCCGCAGGGGCTTTGAGCAAGGTAGGACGGGCCTGTTGCGGCGCCGCGGGAGGTGGGGGTACCTTTCACGCCATGCCACACCCCCGGACCTTCTCTCTCGCGGCCTGCCTCTTGCTCATCACGGCCTCGCCCGCTGTCGCCGGCGAGTTGTCCGGCCGCGTGCTCGATGCGAGCGGCGCGCCCCTGCCAGGAGCGACTATCTACGCCTATGATCTGCGCCTGGCCTACACCCGCGCCACCGTCGGGGCCGACGGCGCCTACACCGTCACGGGGCTGGCGGAGGGCCCCGTCCGGCTGCGCGCCGTGCCGGCCCAGAGCCAGAACGCCGTCAGCCGCACCTGGCCCGACGCCTGGAGCTTCTGCGAAGCCGAGCTGATCCACGTCCCCGCCGGTGGCGTGCTCGAAGGGTACGACTTCGCCCTCGCCGAGGGCAGCGCCGTGCGCGGCACCGTGGTGGACGCCGAGGGCGCGCCCATCGGGGGCGCCATCGTCACCGCCCGGGGCGCCAGCGCCGAGGTGGAGGGCTTGGCCCGCCAGGCCGTGTCCCAGGGCGACGGCAGCTTCGCGCTGCTGGGGCTGGATGCCCCCCTCGGGGTGGCCTCCACCTGGACCTGCGAGGCCGCCCTCGACGGCTGGCCCGACCAGTACCTCGAGGGGGTCTACGACGACGAGGAGGCCGATCTGGTGGAGGCGTGGCCCCAGGACGAGACCAGCGTCGGGAGCTGGTCGCTCAACCCCGGCATCGGCGTCGGCGGACAGATCATGGGGCCCGATGGCCCCGTGGTGGGCGCGGGGGTCTACGTCTACGCCAGCAGCCAGGTGGTCCAGGCCGTCACCGACGAAGAGGGCCGCTACGAGGCCTGGGCCGTGCCCCCCGGGGCCGTGCTGACCTGGGCCAGCGCCCCCGGCTACGGCGTGACCTACTGGCCCGACGCCGACCGCCCCGTGGACTTCCTGGACGTCACGAGCGAGGGCGAGCTGGCCGAAGGGGTGGACATCCACATGCCCGCCGAGTCCACCCTCACGGGCCACCTCGTGGCGGAGGGAGACCTCTCCGGCGTCACGGTCCTGCTCTACAACGACACCCACACCGTGGGCCGCGGCTCCCCCGTGGAGGCCGACGGCAGCTTCCTGCTCGACCGCCTCCAGGACGGCGACTACGAGCTGTTCGTCTACGCCGACGACGAGGGCTACCTGAACGACTGGGTGCGGGGTGGCGATGGCGAAGCCCTCGTCTACGCCCTCCGGCGCGCCACCGAACATGACGCTGGCGACATCGTCCTGCCCCTGGGCGCCAGCGTCTCGGGCGTGGTGCGCGACGAGGACGGCGCCCCGATCTACGGGGCCTACGTCTACGCGACCCGGGTGGGCGGCGACGATGTCGAGGTGGCCGCCGCCGGGCACGACGGCGCCTGGACCATCCCCGGGCTCCTGGCCGAGGCCTGGCAGCTCTACGCGCGCTACGCCCCCTACTGCGAGGCCGACCCGGGCTGGGTCACGGTCTACTGGCCGGGCGAGGTCTACGAGCTGCGCGGCGAGAGCGTGTCCCTCGCCACGGGCGAGCGCCTGGAGGGGCTCGACTTCACCCTGCCCTCCGACGACGACCACGACGGCATGGGCGACACCTGGGAGGCCGAGAACGGCCTCGATCCAGGGCGCAACGACGCCGCCGAGGACCCAGACGGTGACGGCTACACCAACCTGGACGAGTACCTGCTGGGCACGGACCCCCAGGTGGCCTGGACCGACGAGGAGCCGGGGTGTGGATGCACGTCGGGGGCGCGTTCCGCGGGATGGTGGGTCTGGATGCTGCTGCTACCGGCCACCGCACGGCGGCGGCGCTACTCCCGGACGAACCACACCCCATACACCGACAGCCCCCGCTCGTTGAACTTGCGCTGGTAGTTCGTGATCACGTCATCCGCCGCCGGCCACGGCGTCCCATCGCGCGCGATGCTGTCGCTGCGCCCGAGCAGGGTCAGGGGCAGGCCCTTCACCGCCGCCAGGAACTCCTCCACGTAGGAGCCCGAGTCGGTCTTGATGCGCAGCGGCGCGCCCGGGGCCAGCACGCGGCACAGGAACTCGCCGAAGGGCCGGGCCAGGAGGCGATGCTTGGCGTGGCGCCCTTTGGGCCAGGGGTCGGGGTGGTTGACGTACAGCCCGGCCACGCCCCCGGCGGGCAGGATCTCCTCGACGGAGAAGGCGTCGTAGCGGGCGATGCGGGCGTTCTGGACGCCCGCGGTGCGCAGCTTGCGGGCCACGAGGATCACGCGCTTGAAGCGGATCTCGATCCCGAGCCAGCTCCACTCGGGGTGCTTCTGCGCCATGCCCGCCAGGTAGAAGCCGTTGCCGCTGCCGATCTCCACGTGCAGGGGGGCCTCGCGCCCGAAGATCCCGCGCCAGTCGCCGCCCACCTCCTGGGCCTGGGCGGCGGTGACCACCGGCGGCCCGAAGTCCAGGTGCAGCCGCAGGTAGGGGTTGGCGTCCGGGTCGGGGTAGTCCTCGGGGCGGCGTTGCTGAAAGCGGAAGCTGGGCGTGGCCGGGTCGGTCATGGGAGCATCCTGCGCGCTAGCCCCCGCCCAGCGGCGGGATGAGGCCGATCTCGGCGCCGTCGCGCACCGGGGTCTCGCCCGCGACGTAGGCTTCGTCCTGCACGAAGAGCACCGGGGGCGGCGGGGGGGGCTCGCCTGGCGGGAACTCGCGCTGGTACAGGTCGCGCAGCGTGGTGCCAGGCGCGACGGTGAGCACCTCCGAGTCGAGGCGCTTGCGTTCCGCGAGGGGCCCGAAGTAGTGGACGGTGACGCGCATGTGCCACCGCTAACCACTTCCCCGAGCCCTCCGCACCGTGAACCCCTCCCGCCCGTCCCCCACCCCGCGCCCGCTGTGGGCGCTGGCCCTGGCCGTCGCCGTGGCCTGTGGGCACGACGAGCCGGTGCTGCTGGGGGTCGAGCCCCAGGCGTCTCCTGAGGCGCCCCCCTCGCGTGACGAGGTCTGGGGGCGGTTCGAGCCCGACGAGCCCATGCCCGCCACCGCGGCGCAGCAAGCGGCCGCATACCACCGCCCCGACGGGGTCTACGTGGACATGCACTGGCTCACCGGGCGGCGCTACGAGGACATCTCGGACCTGCTCGCGGAACCGCTCGGCGCCGAGCAGGGCCGGCGGCCCCTGGACGCCAAGCGCGGCGAGGAGATCAGCTACGAGCGGGGCGCCGCGCGGGTGGTGCGCGGCGTGGTCTACATGCTGCGGGTCGAGCTCCCGGAGCCGCTCACCCGCACGGATGCCCTGCTGGCCCTGGGGTTCAACTCCCACGCCGATCACTGGCGGGAGACCCACAGCGAGTACCGCCTGTCCTGGTGCTTCGGGTTCGCGCGCTTCCGCCTGCGGCGCGAGCAGCCGGGCAGCGATCGCGTGGACGTGGTCGAGGGCTGGCGGTCCGAGCCCGACGACGTGCGCGGATAAGCGCTTGCCGGGCCCCGCCGCAGCCTGTACCATCTCAGGCGAGCGCCCGCGCCCGGCGGGCTCGGCGACAACTCCTCCTCCCGGATCGCGACCATGACACGGCATGGGGCCTGCTTGATCGCAGCGCTCGCCACTGGCTGCGTGGACTACTTCGTCCACGGGGATGATCCGGTCGAGGGCGACAGGATCATCATCGAGGAGCACTTCACCCAGGCCCCCGCTCCGGCGGTGGATGTCCTGTGGGTGATCGACGATACGGCCTCCATGGCGCGAGAGCAGGCCGCCCTGGCCGAGGCCTTCCGGGCCTTCGCCGAGTCTCTCACCAGCGAGGGCATCTCCTACCAGCTCGGGGTCGTCACCACGGACCTCTCGGGAGAGGACGCCGGTGCGCTCCAGGGCGTCCCATGGATCATCACGCCCGAGCAGGAGGATCCGGCGGCGGCCTTCAGCCAGGCGGTTCAGGTGGGCACCGACGGCGCCGGGCCCGAGGCCGGGCTGGCGGCGGCCTTGGTGGCCCTGGACGACGAACACCTGGCCGGTCCCAACCGCGGCTTCCGGCGGCCGGAGGCCCTGCTGCACGTCGTGGCGGTCTCCGACTCGGACGACCACAGCGACGAGGTGATGGAGGACGATCCCGCCACCGCCCTGCTGGCCGAGCTCGACGCCCAGAGCGAGGTCTCGGGGCTGCCCTCGCTGTTCTCCGCGGTCGCCGGGGACCTGCCCGACGGTTGCGCCGGGATCACCGGCCGCGCGCCGGCCGCCGAGGTCTACGCCGGCGTGGTGGAGGCCACCGGCGGCGTGTTCGCCTCCATCTGCACCCCGGACATGGACCCGGTGGTGCGCGGCCTGGGTGTCGCCAGCCTCATCTACCCGGACACCTTCACCCTGCAGGCCCGGCCCGATCCCGACACGCTGGCGGTGTGGGTCGACGCACGGCGCCTCATGGACGGCTGGGACCTGCGCTCCGAGCCGCCGGCGGTGGAGTTCGACGAGCCCCCGCCCGCGGACGCCTCCGTGTGGGTCCGCTACTCGGTGCTCGAAGAATGAGCGCGCTGCTCCTGCTGGTCGCCCTGGGGGTGGCGGCCGACCTGCACTGGTCGGCCGACCTGGAGGCCGACGACGGCGGGTTCCTGGCGTACGGCGAGACGGACCAGTGGGAGTGGGGCCAGGTCACGGTCGGCCCCGGCGGCAGCTACGACGGCAGCGCCTGCTGGGGCACACAGCTGGCGCGCTGGTACCTCAACGACACCACCGACCACCTCGAGCTCCCCCACGTGGACCTCGGCGGCCTGGCCCGGCCCGTGCTGGGCTTCTACCAGTGGATCAGCTTCCAGGACGGCGACCTCGCCTGGCTGGAGGCGTCCCGGGGGGGAGCCTGGGAGACCATCGCGCCCATCTACGGCTACCCCGAGGGCGGCGAGGCCTTCACGGACAGCCACGCGCAGTGGCAGCGCGTCTGGGTCGATCTCTTCGGGCTGGAGGCCACGGACAGCCTGCGGCTCACCTTCGCGGCCGACTCGGCGGGGGCCGCCGCCGGCTGGTACGTGGACGAATTCACCCTCTGGGACGGCGACCCGGTGCCGCCCGATGTGACGGTCGAGGACTGCCTCGCGGACACCGAGGATGTGGATGGGCCCTACCTGGTGGAGGTCACCGTCCGCGACGACGTGGCGCTCGCGGGCGCCAGCGTCCTGTACGAGGTGGACGGCGGGCCCGCCCAGACCGCCCCCCTGGTGGCCCTCGGGGGCGACCGCTGGGCTGGCGAGATCCCGGGGCAGCCCGCCGGCAGCGTCCTCACCTGGGGGGTGACGGCCACCGATGGGCAGAACCAGAGCTTCGGCCCGGATCCCGCCTGCACGTTCTCCGTGCGGCTGCCAGCCCCGACCGGGCTGCGCGGTCCGGAAGACCTGGTCTGGGGCTCCACCGCGCGCCTGACGTGGTACCCGCCACAGAGCGGGCATGAGACCCTGGGCTACCGCGTGTGGCGCGATGAACTGCAGGTCGCCGAGGTCGAGGCGCCGCGGGCGGAGGTACCGCTGATCAGTGGCTGGCAGAGTTTCTCCGTCTCCACCCGCTACGACGTGGGCGAGGGGGAGCGGTCGCTGGCCTTCCCGGTCGAGGCGGCCGTGCCCCGGGTCACCTCCCTGGAGCCCGCCGAGGGCTTCCAGGGCGACCGGCTGCGGCTGGAGCTGCGCGGTGAGTACCTGCTGATGCAGCAGGACGAGCTCGTCGTGGACCTCGGGGAGCCGGTCCGGGTGACCGAGATCGAGGTGCGCGACGTGGACCTCGCCTGGGTGACGGTCTTCATCTCCGCGCAGGCCCCCGCCGGGCTCGCGGATCTCACCCTGACCACCTGGGAACAGCAGGTCACCTGGCCCGACGCCTTCGAGATCCTCCCCGGCGACGAGCGCCCCCGGCTGCTCTCCATCACGCCCGACACCCTGCGGCAGGGCGACGAGGCAGACATCACCATCGCGGCCAGCGCGCCCTTCCTCGCGCCCCCCGAGGTCTGGATCGGCGATGAAGTGGTGGTCGAGGAGGTGGTACTGGACGCCGACGGCGCGGTCGCGGCCCACGTGGTGGTGCCCTACACCACCCCCATCGGGGCCCACGACGTGGAGGTGGACGACGGCACGCGCATCTTCGGCGGGCTGGCCCTGACCGTGCGGGATCGGCCGGCGGAGGTGCCGTCGGGGCGCTGCACCGCGCTGCCGCGGGGCCGGCTCCCAGGCTGGCCGCTGGCCGCCCTCGCCCTGGCCCTGCTGCGCCGTCGGGCCTACAGGCCGTGCAGGCGCCCGCCGTCCACCGGGATGGAGACCCCCCGCACATAGGCCGCGGCTGGCGAGGCCAGGAAGGCCACCACCGCGCCCAGCTCCGCCGGCTGGCCCAGGCGCCCTTCGGGGATGGCCGCGCACCAGGCGCGCTCGATCTCCTCGACGGTGGTGCCCTGCCGCGCCGCCGTGGCCTGGCCGAGGGCCGCGAGGCGCTCGGTGGCCGTGTAGC
This sequence comes from Pseudomonadota bacterium, assembly GCA_043814015.1. Lineage (GTDB taxonomy): Bacteria > Myxococcota_A > UBA796 > UBA796 > JAFGLY01 > JBDRKM01. Next base: position 426 of record JBDRKM010000042.1, on the reverse strand, counting down.
CGGGCAGCACGTTGTTGACCGTGACCCCCGGGGGCAGCTCCATGGCCAGGGTCTTGGCCCAGGAGGCCATGGCGCCCCGGATGGTGTTGCTGACCCCGAGCATGGGCAGCGGCTCGCGCACCGACAGGGAGATCACGTTGATGATCCGCCCGTAGCCGTGGGCCCGCATCCCGGGCAGCAGGCGCCGCACCAGCAGGTGGCTGGCCAGGACGTGGCGCCCGAAAGCGGCCAGGAAGGACACCTCCTCGGCCTCCAGCAGGGGCCCCGGGGCGGGGCCGCCCGTGTTGTTCACCAGCACGGTGACGGGCCCGTGCCGGGCCAGGAGGGCATCGACCGCGGCGGCCAGCGCCGCGCGGTCGTCGAGGTCGGCCACCAGGGCGCGGGCATCGGGCGCACCGGCGGCGCGGGCCTCGGCGACGACCTCGG
>JBDRKM010000041.1:0-63166 GCA_043814015.1 Pseudomonadota bacterium | reverse complement strand
CGCCACCGTGGCCGCCTCCATGTCTCCCGCCCCCCGTCCCGCGCGCGCCTGGCTGCTGGTGGGCGCCGGGCTCGCCGCCGCCGCCGTGACGCTGGTCCTGGCCCTGCCCGATCCCATGGCCGAGCCCGTGCGCGCCGCCCTGGTCCCCTCCGCCGATCTCCAGAGCCTGTCCCCCAGCCCCGAGGTGGCGCTGGCCTACCAGGGTGCCGGCCAGCTCGAGGGCACCCGCCAGGCGCCGCGCATCCAGTGGGAGTCCGGCACCGTCCACGTCGAGGTCGAGCCCGACCAGGGCATCCAGCTCTCGCTCGTCACCCGCGAGGCCGAAGTCCAGGTCGTCGGCACCGCCTTCTCCGTCACCCGTGACGCGCTGGGCAGCCGGGTCGAGGTGGACCACGGCCGCGTGCGCGTCACCTGCGTGGGCGGCGACGCCACCCCTGCTGGGCGCCGACCAGACCGCCACCTGCCTGCCCACCAGCGCGGCCGGCATGCTCACCCGCGCCCGCACCCTGCTCGACCAGGGCGCCGCGCCCGAGCTGGTCCTGGCCACGGCGGACGCGGCCCTGGAGCGCTACCCCGACCAGGGCGCGCTGCGCGGTGAGCTCGAGCTGGTCCGCCTCCAGGCCCTGGGCGACCTGGGTCGCGACGCCGACGCCCTCGCCCAGGCCAGGGCCTACCTCAGTGAGGGCAGCGGGCTGCGGCGGGCCGAGGTGCTGCAGCTGGCCGCCCGCCTGGCCTGGAGCCAGGGAGGCTGCGACGCCGCCTTGCCGCACCTCGTCGAGCTCGCCGGCCTCGACGCGAGCGTACAGCACCTGGTGCGGCTGGCGGACTGCCAGGCCCCCCTCGACCCAGCGGCCGCCCGCGCGAGCCTGGAGCGGGCGCAGGCGCTGCAGCCCGACGAGCGCTGGGCCGACGCCATCCGGCAGCGGCTCCAGCAGCTGTAGCGAGGCCGATCAGTACTTGGCGCCGAGCGGCGCGTCGCCTGTGGCGGAGGCGCGCGAGGCGGGGGCCGGGCGATCCCAGGAGCCACCACCGCCGGCGCTGTCTCCGGCAGCGTCGCCGTCCTTGCGGGCCTTGAGGTTGTCGTAGATCATCGCGGTGCCGATGCCGCAGATGGGGCCGGTCACCAGGGCGCCCACGCAGCAGACCAGGAAGCCCGCGAGCATCAGGCCGAAGCAGGTGAGGCCCCACAGGAAGAGGCGGCCCTTCTCGCCGTCGGTCAGGCGCCAGCTCTCCTTGAGGGACTCGACCGGGCCGAGGTCCTGATCGACGATGGCGTAGATGTAGAGCATGGTGCCCAGGGCGATGATGACGCCCGGCACGATGAGCAGGCAGAAGCCGGCGAGGGTGGCGAGGCCCACGAGCAGGCTGGCCAGCAGGCCGGACAGGTACAGGCTCCCCACGGAGAACATGTCCCCCGACCGCGGGCTCCTCGCCGCGCGCCACTTTGAGGGTGACCTTCGCGATGCCGAGGGTGAACCAGGTCTGCACCAGCCAGCTCACGAAGCTGACGATGATCTGGAGCAGCGTGGTGATGATGAGGATGACCTCCTCCTCGACACCCGACTGCCCCAGCAGAGGGCCGATCTGCTGGAGGATGTTGCCACCGAGGGAGAAGACGAAGTTCACGGCGGCGGCCATGACCACGCAGATCAGGACCACGGCCGCGTGCTCCTTGAACTTCTCGAAGGATTCGGACAGGACGGTGCCGATCTCCCACTGCTCTCGGTACATGGGTTCCTCCAGGTGGTCGCGCGGGCCGTGCCCATCGCGGGGGTGAGGAAGCTAACCACTTCTGGTTAGCTTCAGCCGTCCACCCAGGAGCCCTCCATGTCCTCCTTCAGCAAAGACGGCGACCTCCCCCTCTCCGCCAAGCCCGACAAGCCGGCGCCCGATCCCTTCGGGGGCGCCCCCGCGGGCGGGCCCACCGGGGGCGCCGGGGCCGGGGGTGGGCCCTACTTCGCGCCCCAGCTCGATCCGATGGCCACGGCCTCGCTGGTCACGGGGGTCCTCTCCCTGCTGTTCCTGTGCTGCTGCGGCCTCGCCACCTTCCTCTTCGGCCCGGTCGCCGTCGGCCTGGGGATCTGGTCCATCGTCCGCATCAAGGGAGATCCGCAGAACCTCACCGGCGACGGGATGGCCTACGCGGGCATCGGGCTCGGGGCCATCTCCCTGCTGCTCCAGATCCTCCTGATGGTCTTCTACGTCGGGGTGAATGTCCTTGGGGCCCTGGCGCAGTAGCCCCGCGACGGTGCCTCGCCCCTCCCGTCCCCCTCCGCTGCCGCTGCTGGCCGCCCTGCTCGCGGCCTCGGGCGCCGCGGCGCTGTGCTGCGAGGTCGTCTGGATGCGGCGCCTGGCCCTGGCCACGGGCAGCACCGGGGTGGCGACCACCCCTCACCCTGGCCGTCTACATGGCCGGGCTGGGCCTGGGGGGCCTGTGGGGTGGCCGCCGCGCCTGGCGTGGAGCGCCGCGGGGCTACGGGCTGCTGGAGCTGGGCCTGGGCGCCTGGGCGCTGGGCTTCCCGTGGCTGCTGGCCGCGCTGGCCCCGCCCCTGCAGGCCGGGCCCCCGTGGTTGTCCTGGGCGGCGACCATCCTGCTGCTGCCCCCGGGTTTCCTGGCCGGCGCCACCCTGCCGGCCGTGGCCGGGGCGCTGGGCTCGCCCCGGGAGGTGGGGCTCTTGTACGCCACCAACACCGCCGGGGCGGTGCTGGGCGTGCTGGCTGGTCCCTACCTGCTCCTGCCGGCCCTGGGGCTGCGCGGGGCCGAGCTGTGCGCGGCCGCGCTCTCGGCCGGGGTGGGGCTGGTCGCCCTGGCGCTGGGTCGCCGCGGCGGTGGAGGAGCGTCAGCGCCCGAGCCGGAGGTCGGGGTCGCCCCGCGCGCCGCCCTGCTCGCCGCCGCCGTGGCCGGCTTCGCCGGCATGGCTCTGGAGCTGTGCTGGACCCGCCTGGCCGCCCTCCTGCTGGGGGCCAGCGTCTACGCCATGGCCGGCGTGCTGGCGGTCTACCTGGCGGCGGTGGCGCTGGGCGCGGCCCTGGGCGGGCGGGGCGAGCCGCGGCGGGTGCTGCAGCGCGGGCTGGTGTGGCTCGGGGCGCTCACCGTGCTCGGCACCTGGAGCTACGGCGCGTTGCCCCATGGCCTCGCCGTGGCCTGGCGGCTGGCGGGCGCGGGCGCCATGCTCCCGGCCGGGCTCGGGCTGCTCGGCTTGGCCATGGCGGGCGCGCCGGTGGCCAGCGGAGTGGTCTTCTCCGCGGCCCTGCGCGCCGTGGGTGGCGGCAGCACCCGCGCCGCGGGTCGGGTCCTGGCGCTCAACACCCTGGGCGGGGTGCTGGGCGCGGCGCTGGCGGGCCTGGTCCTGCTGCCATGGCTGGGGGTGCAGGGCGTGGTCCTGGTGGTGGGGGTGGGGGCCGTCCTCGCCGGCCTGCTGCTGCCCCCCTGGCCCCGGGCAGCCCTGGGCTGGCAGGCACGCGCGGCCCTGGCGGCGGTTGCGCTCGGGGCCGCCCTCCTGGGCCCCTCGTGGGACGCCCAGCTCTACGCCGTCGGCATCTACCACCGCATCGACGAGTTCCGCAGCCCCTCTCCACGGGTCGTGGACGCCTTCGCCCACGAGGGCTGGGACCTGCGCCTGTACGAGGACGGCCGCACCGCCACCGTGGCGGTCGGGCAGAGCAGAAAGACCGGCAACCGCTGGCTGTCCATCAACGGCAAGGTGGACGCCTCCACCGGCTACGACATGCGCACCCAGGAGCTGAGCGGGCAGCTGCCGGTGCGCCTGGCGGTGGCCGCACGCGGGCGCCCGGTGGACCGCGCCGTGGTGGTGGGGCTGGCCTCCGGGGTGACCGCGGCCCGGGCCCTGGAGGCCGGCGCCGCCCAGGTCACCGTGATCGAGCTGGAGCCGGCCGTGGTGCGGGCCGCGCGCTTCTTCGAGGGCGTCAACGACGGCCTGCTGGACGATCCGCGGGCCACCGTGGTCGAGGAGGACGCCCGCGCGTGGCTGGCGCGCCCCGGCCCGCCCGTGCCCGTGATCATCTCAGAGCCCTCAAACCCCTGGATCACAGGGGTCAGCAACCTCTTCACCCGCGAGTACTGGCTGCTGGCCCGGGCGCGGCTGGAGCCCGACGGCGTGTTCTGCCAGTGGGTACAGCTCTATTCCCTGCCCCCCGACGCGCTGCGCTCCCTGGTGGCCACCTTCCTGGAGGTCTTCCCCGACGCCTGGCTGGTGGAGACCATCCCCGGAGCCGACGCTCTGCTGCTGGCCGCGCCAGCCTTCCCCGCGGACCTGGGGGTGGAGCCCCTGCTCGACCCCGCCGGCCTGCGCCGCTTCGCGGCCGGGGCGCGCATGAACACCGACGACCGTCCCTGGGTCGAATTGGAGGCCCCGCGCTGGCTGCACCGGCCCACGGCGGCCCTCAACCGCGCGGCGCTGCTCCAGGCGTCCGATCCCGCAGCACCAGGGCCAGACTGAGGGCGCTGACCGCGAAGTTGCGCGCCCCGGGCAGGCCCGAGTGCATGGAGTCACCGCCGGTGCGGACTGGCATGAACACGGGGCGCTCCACCACCCGGAGGCCGTGGCGCAGCGCGAAGACCCGCACGTTGGCGTCGGCCGCGCCGCCGGGGAGGGGGAAGCAGGTGGCGAACAGCTCCAGCGCCCGCGGCCCCAGGGCCCAGAAGCCGCTCATCACGTCACGGAGCGGCGCACCCGAGCCGGCGCGCACCACGGCGGCCAGCAGCGCGTTGCCCGCCCGGCGGGGCAGGGTGCCGGGGCTGGCGGTGCCGGCGCGGCTGCCGGTGCAGAGGTCGGCCTCCTCCAGGGCTGCCAGCAGCGCGGGCGCGGACTCGGGCGGGTGCTGGCCGTCGGCGTCGAGCAGGAGCGCGCGGCGAAACCCGCCTCCGAGCGCGGCGCGGAAGCCGGCCCCCAGGGTGGCCGCGTAGCCCCGCCCCGGCTGGCTCACGACCCGGGCGCCGAACCGCCGCGCCAGGGCAGGGGTGCCGTCGGTGCAGCCGTTCTCCACCACCAGCACGGGCACTCCCGGCAGGGCGCGCGCCAGGCCGGCCAGGGTGCGGGGCAGCTGTTCCGCCTCGTTCAGGGCGGGGATGAGGACGCACAGGGGCATGCCGCGAGCCTAGCCCGGGGTGTGCGCGCCGGCAGCATCTTCCCGCCGCGGCCGCCTCTTCCAGGTCCCCGCCCGCGCGAACCGGTTGACAGGCGGGGCCGAGCCTACCATGATGTGCGGGAACGACGGGCGTGAGCCCGTCCCACCCGTCCCTTGGAGCTGATCATGAACTGGCGCCCCTCCCCGCGTCCCCGGCCCCTGCCCAAGCGCCCGCGCTGAGCCACTCTCCGGCTCGGCTCGTCTCCCCGGCCCACCGGCCCGGCCTCCTGGTCGGGTCGGTTCGCGTGTGCCCGCCCGCCGGTGCTATCTTGATCGTCGGAAGCACAGCTTGCTCCGCCCGATGGAGGATGGCACGCCCATGAGAGCCAGGCGCCGCCCGCGCCGTGTCCTGGGAGCGGTGCTCCTGCTGTGCGCCTGCGGGCGGCCGGCCCAGCACCTCGACCTGCGGGCGGACTCGGGCCAGCCCCCCGAGGACACCGCCCCGGAGTCGACCCTGCGCGCCAGCACCGACGCGCTCGACTTCGGCGCCGTGGCCGTCGGGGATGAGCGCCCGAAGTCCCTGGTGCTCTACAACGTGGGCGACACCGCCCGCGCCCTGCGCGGCATCGAAATCCTGGAGGAAGAGGGCCCCTTTTCTGTCGGCGAGCTCGACACCCTGCTCATCCCGGCGGGCGACCAGTTGACCATCGGCTTCGTGTTCGTTCCCACCGGCAGCGGGCCGGTCAACGCCAGCGCCCTCATCACCTGCGACGACCCGCAGCTGCCCAGCCTGACCGTGGACCTCGACGGCGAGGGGGTCGCGCCGGTGCTGGAGGTGGAACCGCCCAGCGTCGCCTTCGGCCCCCTGTGGACCGGGTGCACGGACAGCCAGCGGCTCGTGCTCTACAACTCCGGCAACGACGGGATGCTCGTGGACGCCGTGGCCTTCGACGGGGGCGGCGTGGAGCTGTCCTTCTCCCTCGCCGACGGCACCAACGGGCCGCTTCCCTGGTCCCTGGGGGAGGGCCGCACCCTCGATCTGGGGGTGGTGGCCTACGCGCCCCAGGACGAGCGGGCCGACGGCGCCTACCTCACCGTCTCCTCGTCGGATGATCGGGTCGCCGACCTGCGCATCCCCGTCAGCGGCCAGGCGGAGGCCTACGGCGCGCGGAACGACACCTTCACCGCGCCTTCGGCCGGCATGGACGTGGTGCTGGCCGTGGACCGCAGCCAGTCCATGGACCCCTACCTCCCCGCGCTCCAGGAGAACCTCCCGGACCTCGTGCTCGCCCTCGCGGCGCGCGGCGTGGACCTGCAGCTCGCCCTGGTGGTGACCGACGACGGCTGCGTCCAGGGCGATGTCCCCTGGCTCGAAGAGGGCGCCAGCCACTCCGAGGCCGGCGACGCCGTGGCCGACATGCTGGTCTTCTCCGGCACCGGGATGGATCAGGAGCGGGCCTTCCGGCTCCTCGAGGCGGCCCTCGATCCGGCCAACCTCGCCCCGGGCGGCTGCAACCAGGGCCTGCTGCGTGAGGGCACCGCGCTGCACCTCGTGGGAGTGTCAGACGAGCCCGAGCAGTCCACCGGCGGCTGGAGCACCCACCTCGCCGCCCCGCAGGCCCTGCGTCCCGACCCCTCCTTCGTGGTGCTGCACGCCATCGCCGGCACCGACGACGGCTCCTGCGCCCAGGCCTACGGGGGCTTCGCCGAGGCCGTGGACGCCACCGGCGGCGTCGCGATCTCCCTGTGCACGGACTCTTGGTCTGCCGAGCTCGATCGGCTGGCCGACCACATGATCGAGACCCCGGGAGAGCCCGCGCTCGTGGGCCCGTACCGCCTGTCGGCCTCACCCGTGGTGGGCACCCTCGAGGTGCGCATCGACGGCTCGCGCGTCAGCTCCGGTTGGGTCTGGTCGGCCGCCGAGAGCGGCATCGTCTTCGAGGCCAACGCCGCCCCCGCCTCGGGCGCCGCCATCGAGGTGGGCTACACCGAGCTGCCTTCCGACTGCGAGCCCGGCCCCGAAGGCTGATTCCATTTTCAGGGGCGGGCCTGTAAGCTGGACGCCCCCGCGCCGTTCGGTGGGCGCAACACGGAGGTCACCATGCGCTACCTGTTCACTCTCCTCGCCTGCCAGGGCCTGGCCGAGCTCGAAGACACCAGCAAGACCGTCGCGCCTGTCGCCGACCCCGGCGCCACCACCGCGGTCGTGGCCCACGCCGACGCGCTCCCCCCCGAGGTCATGCGGATGGGCACCACCGCGGGCGCCGCCAGGGCCCTGCGGGTCGTCCCGTCCGAGATCATCGTGCCCGAGGGGCAGGTCGTCGTGCGCGACTGCTACGGCTACGGCGAGCGGGATCGCCGCTCCCTGGGGTACGGGGGAGGTGGCGCCAGCGGCAGCGCCCGCAGCAGCAGCAGCGCCAGGGTGAGCGCGCCCCCCGCGGGCCCCATGCCCTCCGCCGCTCCCACTTCGGTCGCCCAGGCCTCACCGCCCCCCGCGCCCGCCCCCACCAAGAAGGCCGAAGGCCGCGCCGCCGTGGACGACATGGCCGGGTTCGCCGAGGCAGAGATGTCGGCCCCCGCGGAGCCCGCCGATGGCGCGGTGGCTCGCCCCGCGCGCGAGGCGGCTCGTTCGGAAGACGGCGCCATGGCCGGTGAGAAGGCCAAGGACGCCACCCTCGCCGACGCGGACGCCCCCGCTCTGTCCAATCGCTGGCAGGAGGCCCAGGAGGAGGCCGGTCCCCAGCTCGACTGGGGCGGCACCCTGTTCCTCTCCAACGACGACTCCATGAGCCTGGCCTCCGCCCAGCGCCTGCTGTGGGCCGTGAAGAACGGCGCCTCCTTCAGCGCCTCCCAGGTGCGGCCGCACGAGCTGCTCAACTACTTCTCCTTCGACACCACCCCCGTGGAGGACGGCGCCACCTTCTCCGTGCACGCCTCCGCCGAGCAGATTGGCGACGACGAGCTCGCCGTGGCCCTGGCCGTGCGCGGCGCCAACCCCCCGCGCGAGGCGCTCGATCTCACCGTGCTCGTGGACCGCTCCGGCTCCATGTCGGCCGAGGGCCGCATGGACTACCTCAAGCGCGGCATGAACATGATGACCGGCTCCCTGCAGCGCGGCGACCGCGTCAACCTGGTGCTGTTCGACTCGTCCGTCTGCACGCCGCTGGAGAACTACGTCGTCGGTCGCGATGATCCCTCCCTGCTGAACCAGGCCATCGCCGATATGCAGCCCCGCGGCTCCACCAACCTGGACCTGGGCCTCAAGGAGGCCTACCGCCTGGCCGCCGCCCACGTGGCCACGGATCCCCAGGAGCGCAACCGTCGGGTCATGGTGGTCACCGACGCCTTCCTCAACACGGGCGATGTGAACACCAACACCGTCTCCGAGATCGGCAAGGCCTTCGAGGATCACGGCATCCGCATGACCGGCATCGGGGTCGGCCGCGAGTTCAACGACGCCATGCTCGACAAGCTCACCGAGAAGGGCAAGGGCGCCTACGTCTACCTCGGTTCCGAGGCCGTCGTGGACCGCGTCTTCGGCATCGGCTTCGAGAGCCTGACCCGCACCATCGCCCACGACGTGCGCTTCGCCCTGACCGTGCCCCCCACCCTGGCGGTGGAGAAGTTCTACGGCGAGGAGTCCAGCACCAACCCCGACGACATCCAGCCCATCAACTACTACGCGGGCACCACCCAGCTCTTCCTGCAGGATCTGAAGGCCCGCAGCCCCAAGAAGGGCGACGAGCTGCGCCTCACCATCTCCTGGAAGGACGCGCTCACCGGCGAGGCCCACGAGCAGGCCTACACCACCACCGTCGGCCGCATGCTGGCCGCCGACCACCACAACGTGGACAAGGCCCGCGCGCTCATGGCCTGGACCGACATGCTCACCGCGGATGCCATGGGTGGCTCCGGCTGCCGCGAGGGCCTCGACACCTACCGCAGCCGCACCGCGGCCGTGGGCGACGACGCCGAGATCGCCTACATCGACGGCCTGGTGGCCCAGCGCTGCGGGGTCAGCATCCCCAAGCCCGAGCCCGCCCTGGCCGGCGTCGCCTACAAGGTCAAGCTCACCACGGACATCCCCATCGCCGAGGTCACCATGGAGTGCTCCGGCCGCCGCGTGGCCCAGGCGCTCGGCCCCGGCAGCAACGTGGCCAGCTTCACCCTGCCCCCGGGCACCTGCCTGCTGTCCCTGCAGGGCAACGTCCCCATGCAGACCACGGTGGAGGTCCCCAGCACCGGCGGTGATGTGCGCTGCACGGTGAAGGGCGGGCGGATGAGCTGCTCGTAGCGGTTTCGTGACGATGCGCGGGCCTCCCGGATGGGGGGCCCGTGGTGCTTCGGGGCGCGAATCGGCCCGGGTGTACATCGAACCCCCTGTGTTTGAGCAGGGGTGAGCAAGGGTCGCCCTGTAATTGAGCAGGTGGTGGCCCCCAGGGTGGCGCTGACCTACGGCCGCCTACCGGCAAAAGTACCTTTTCGAAGGGTTCCGCGTGGCGCCATGGAGCCTGACCCGCTGAACCTGCTCAAATTCGACCACTCCCTTGTCCACCCCCGCTCATTTCCGCCCTGTCCGTTGCCCGCCCCAGGCCGCTCGGCTGGAGCCAGCCCGCAAGATCGGATAGGCCCGCGCGTCCCCGACAGGAAACCCACCATGCGCCTGATGTTTCCCGCGATTCCCCTGCTCGCGCTGGGCTGCGCTGCCCCCGAGCACCTATCCCCCATCGATCTCGACGCCATCGCCAGCCCCGTGCCGGGCGACTTCTCCTCCGAGGCCGACCTCCCCGAGCGCTACGCCGACGAGATCGAGGCCCCCTTCCTGGCCCTGCCCGAGGGCAGCTTCACCGGTGTGGACGACGTCTCAATCCACTACCGGGTGGTGCACGCCGACGACCCCGTGGGCTCCGTCGTGTTCCTGGCGGGTCGCACCGAGCCCATCCTCAAGCACGCCGAGAACTTCTGGGATCTGTCCGCCCAGGGCTACAACGTCTACGCCCTGGACCTGCGCGGGCAGGGTGCCTCTGGGCGTATGCTGGACAACCCCCAGATCCAGTATGTGAAGTTCTGGGACGACTACGTGCAGGATCTCTCCGCCTTCGTGGACACCGTGGTCCTGCCCGACGACCCGGGCCCCCTCTTCCTCATGGCCCACTCCATGGGCGCCACCTCCGCGGGGCTCTTCCTGGTGGAGCGCCCCGAGGTCTTCGCCGGCGCGGCCTTCTCCTCGCCCATGATCGGCATCGACACCGGCGCCTTCCCGGCCGCCGTGGCCCAGACCCTGGCCGCCGGCGTCTGCGACTGGAGCGCGGGCGAGGGCTACACCATCGGGCACGGCGACTACTCCGACGACTACACCCTGGAGGAGAGCACCGTCACCCACAGCCAGGCGCGCTTCGACTTCAAGATGCAGATCTTCGACGACTACCCGGAGCTGCGTGTCGGTGGCGTGAGCTGGCGCTGGCTCTGCGAGGGGCTCGCCGCCTCCGAGGTGCTGATCGGCCTGGGACCCGACACCCCCACGCGCACCCTCGTCTTCGAGGCCGAGGACGAGCTGGTGGTGCTGCCCGAGGCCGAGGAGCGCTGGTGCGAGGAGGCCCCCGGGTGCCAGCTCGAGGTCCTGCCCGGATCCAAGCACGAGATCTTCTCGGAGGTGGACGAGGTTCGCAACGAAGCCCTGGCCCACACCGTGCGCTTCTTCGACGCCGTGCGGGAGCTGCCATGATCGCCCCCGTCCTGCTCCTGGCCGCCGCCCTCGCCCAGCAGCCCGCGGACGCTGTCAGCGCGGCCACGCCCGCTCCGGACACCATGATCGCCTGGCGCCGCCGCGTGTACGTGGGCGCCCAGGTGGACAACCTCTTCCCCGTGGGCGTGGCTGCCCAGCTCGGCTTCGGCGACGACGTGCGCCCCACCTGGGATCTGGATCTGCTCGTCGAGCCCTCGCGCACCTGGCAGTCCGTGAGCCTCGGCGCGGCCTGGCGCCCTCTCCGCAACGCCTTCGCCGTGGGCGGTCGCGCCCGCTGGCTGCAGCTCCATCCCCCCTGGAGCCGCGCCTACCACGCCGCCTGGGACAACGCCCTGGCCCTGGGCCTCGAGCTGGGCGGCCGCTGGGGCCTCATGGACTACGACCGCCTGCAGCTCTCCGCGGGCCTGGGTGCCTTCGTCACACCCATCGGTGCGGCCGACCTGCCGCCGATGATCGAGGCCCACGTGGGCGCGGCCTGGCGGGTGCGGATGCGCTAGGCGCGCTATCCTGGTGGGCATGAAGCCCGCCCTGCTCGCGCTCCTCCTGACGACGGCCTGTCAGCCCGCACCCTCCGGGGACGACACTGGGCCCCCCATGCCGGACGAAGACGCCGACGGCGACGGCCTCACCGACACCGAGGAGGCCGCCCTCGGCACAGATCCCGCCGACCCGGACAGCGATGACGACGGCTTCGGGGATGGCGACGAGGTGGCGGCGGGCACCAACCCCCTGTACGCCCACGGCCACCCCTACACGGGCGGCTACAACGTCGGCTACTGCGATACGCCCCCCCAGCCCACCGGCCCCAGCGGATGGATCGAGGGCTGGTTTGAGCCCGACGACGCTGGCCCCGAGTGGTACGAATGGCCCGTGTACGCCCTGGGCGACGTGGTGGACGACTTCGCCTGGCGCGACCAGCACGGCGAGACCGTGCACCTGTACTCCTTCTGCGGGCAGCACGTCATGCTGGTCTTCGGCGCTTTCTGGTGATCCTCCTGCCAGGTGGCGGCCGGTGCGGCCCAGGACATCCAGGACACCTACCGCGCGCGCGGTTTCCAGCTCATCAACCCCCTGACCCACGCCTGGTCATCGCCTCCCACCCTGGAGGAGCAGCAGGAGTGGGCCGAGCGCTTCGGCCTCGTGGACATCCCCGTGCTCTCCGTCCCCGAGGAGGACCAGGTCTACCCCGACGCCGAGAGCTGGCGCTACGACCGGGACATGGGCCCGGGCACCGTCACCCACCTGGGCCCGGACATGCGGGTGCTGAGCGCCGACGACTACCAGATGGATCCGGGCGTGTTCATGGAGTGAGAGGAACCCCCATGCCCACCGAGCCCGACTTCCACATGAGCCCCGAAGAGTTCCGCCGCCGCGGCCACGAGGTGGTGGACTGGGTCGCCGACTACATGGCGCGCCTGGAGTCCTTCCCGGTGCGCGCCCAGGTCGCCCCCGGCGAGGTCCGCGCCGGGCTGCCTGAGCACCCGCCGGAGCGCGGCGAGCCCTTCGAGGCGGTCATGGCCGATCTCGAGCGGGTCATCCTGCCGGGCATCACCCACTGGCAGCACCCGAGCTTCTTCGCCTACTTCAACGCCAACGCCTCCGGCCCTGCCATCCTGGGCGAGCTGCTCTCGGCCGGCCTCGGGGTGCAGGGCATGCTCTGGTCCACCAGCCCGGCCTGCACCGAGCTGGAGACCCTGGTGCTCGACTGGATGGCGGAGCTGCTCGCGCTCCCCCACGCCTTCCACTCCACCGGCCCGGGCGGCGGGGTGATCCAGGACAGCGCCTCCAGCGCCACCCTCTGCGCGATCCTGGCCGCCCGCGAGCGCGCCAGCGGTTGGATCGCCCACCGCGACGGATCACCCCCGGACGTGGTGGTCTACGGCTCCACCCAGACCCACTCCTCCCTGGAGAAGGCCGTGCGCGTGGCGGGCATCGGCACTGCGCGCCTGCGCCTCATCGGGACTGACGCGCAGCTCGCCATGGACCCGGTCGCGTTGAAAGCAGCCATCGCCGCCGACCTCGCCGCGGGCCTGAAGCCCTGCTGCGTGGTCGCCACCATCGGCACCACCTCCACCACCGCGGTGGACCCGGTGCGCGCCATCGGCGAGGCTTGCCGCGAGCACGGCCTCTGGCTGCACGTAGACGGCGCCCATGGGGGCACCGCGGCGCTGCTGCCCGAGCTGCGCTGGACCCACGACGGCCTGGATCTGGCCGACTCCTACTGCTTCAACCCGCACAAGTGGATGTTCGTCAACTTCGACTGCGACTGCTTCTGGGTGCGTGACCGCGCCGCCCTGGTGCGCACGCTGTCCGTCTTGCCCGAGTACCTGCGCAACGCCGCCACCGCGTCGGGCGAGGTGATCGACTACCGCGACTGGCAGGTGCCGCTCGGCCGCCGCTTCCGGGCGCTGAAGCTCTGGCTGGTCCTGCGCCACTACGGCGCCGAGGGCCTGCGCGCCCACGTGGCCGAGCACCTGCGCCTGGCCGCCTGGCTGGAGGCCCAGATCGCCGCCCACCCGGCCTTCGAGCTGGCCGCCCCCCGCACCATGAACCTGGTGTGTTTCCGGCTGCGCGGCGACGACGACCGCAACCAGGCGCTGATGGATCGGCTGAACGCCAGCGGCGCCCTGTTCCTGACCCACACGCGGATCGGGGGGCGCCTGGTGCTGCGCATGTGCCTCGGCGGGGTGAACATGCGGCGGCGGCACGTGGAGGCGGCGTGGGGGCGGATTCGGTCGGAGGTTGAAGCCTAACGACCCAGCAGCCGCGCCAGGAGCCCCATCGCGCTCCCCCGGACCTCCACCGGCCTCTCCTGGGACCACACCCGCCCCAGGAACGCCGCCAGCTCCTCGGGGGTGGCGCCACCCTGCCAGTAGCCATCGGCCTGATAGCCCTCCAGCACGTCCGCGGGATCCCGCGGCGGCCCGTCCAGGTTCACCACCGCCACCTTCCCGATGGGGTGCAGGTCGGTCTTGAGCCAGCGGCACTGCTTCAGCGCCTTCTGCGGCCGCCAGGGGTGCACGAACAGCACCGCCATGTCCGGGCGCGAGGCGCGCGCGTGGCGCAGCAGATCCACCCCGGGAGGGGGCGGCTCCGGTGAAAAGCCCGGCTGCAGGGCCGCCAGCAGGGCCAGCCGGCGGTGGTTCATGAAGTCCGCCACCAGCACCCGCGGGCGCGCCGGCGCGCTCAAGGAGCCTCCTCCAGCCCGAAGACCCGCGCCAGCTCGGCCCACTCGCGGCGCGAGAGCCCCGCGGCCGCCCAGTCCGCGCCCGCACCCGCCAGGCGCTGCCGGATCAGCGACACCTCCTGCCGTGACAGGGTGACCGCGCCGAGCTGGTAGTCCTCGAAGGCCTCCCAGGTCAGCGGCACCCAGGCCTGCACCAGGCCGGCCATGGCCTCGGCGTAGACCCGGAATTCCTGCTGGGCGTGCGGGTGCAGTCGCAGCGCCAGGAAGTGCAGCAGGTTGTGGAGATCGATCTTCCAGTACCACTGGGTGTAGGTGGACAGGCCCAGGTTGATGCGAGCCAGCTCCCGCGCCAGATCCCAGCGTGAGAGCAACCGGGCGTAGGAGGCGTGGGCGGCCAGCGCGTCCTGCCGCAGGATGGCCAGCACCTCGGCCGCCTCGACCTCGGAGAGCGCTCCGCCCCGGCCCTGGCGGTTGGACGCGCTCTGGGTGGCCAGGTCTTCCGCCCGCGGCACGTAGAACTCGCCGTCGAGCACGGAGTAGCGCCCGCTGATCTCGTTGACGCTGGCGGTGCGGTGCCGGATCCACTGGCGCGCCACGAAGATGGGGAGCTTCACGTGCAGCTTCAGCTCGCACATCTCGAAGGGCGTGGTGTGGCGGTGGCGCATCAGGTAGCGGATGAGGCCGCGGTCCTCGCGCAGCTGGCGGGTGCCGGCGCCGTAGGAGACCCGCGCGGCCTGCACCACCGCCGCGTCATCGCCCATGTAGTCCACCACCCGCACGAAGCCGTGATCGAGGCAGGGCAGGGCCTCTTCCAGGCGGGCCTCCAGGGCGGCGACGCAGGGGCGGCGGGTGGTCGCGGGGCCGGGCTCGGTGGACATGGGCCGCTCCTCGTCGTCGCAGGGGGGCAGGGGATATACTCCCGTGTCTGCCGGAGTTCCAGCGTGGTCCCGGCGGCGCCCAGGAGGTGTGCGTGGATCCCGAGTCCCTCGTCCTCGAAGCCATGGAGGCCATGAACCGCGGGGACATGGACACCGCGCGCGAGCGCCTGCGCGCCGCCGTGGATGGCGCGGGCGAGCGCCCCGATCTGCTGCACGCGCTGGGCGCCCTGGAGCTGCAGCGCGGTGCGCCCGGCGAGGCCCGCCCCCTTGTGGAGCGCGCCCTGGCCCTGCTGGACACCGCCCCGGTGGACGAGGCCGCCGCCATGCGCGCCCACTTCCGGCTCACCCTGGCCAGCATCGCCGAGGCCGAAGATCGCCCCGCGGAGGCCCAGGCCGCCTACCACGCCGTCCTGGGCGCGGAGCCCCAGCACTTCGAGGCCCTGGTGGGGCTCGGGCGCCTGCAGCTCGCCTGGGGTGAGCTGGATCGCGGCCTGGCCACCCTCACGGCCGCCCGCGCCGCCGGGCACCTGCAGCGCCGCGAGGATCTGGACGAGCTGCGCGCCTTCACCGCTGCGGTCGAGGCCTTCCGCGCCTCCGGGCGCGGCCCGCGCGAGCTGATCGAGGTCCATCGCGAGGCCTACTGCGGCTTCTTCGATCACCACGCCGGCCGCATGGCCGAGCAGGGCTGGATCGCCGAGGCCGCCCGCATGCGCCGCGGTCCAGATGGCGTCCTCGTACCGGACATCCCCGCCGGTGCGCGCCCCTACGCCGCCATGCGCATCGACCTGGTGGACCCTTCCACCGGCCAGGGCGGCCAGGTGGGCGACCGCCCCATGCTCGTGGCCGTGCCCGGCTTCGAGCCTCTCTCCCGCGGCCCCGTGCTCCTGCCCTGGACCGGGCTGCCGTTCTCGGCCTTCGTCTCCAGCCAGTGCCCCTGGGAGCACCTCCCCCTGCAGCTCATGCTGGTGGAGGGCGATCCCCTCGAGGTGCTCGATCCCGCCGTCGGCGCCTGGTACCGCGCGGGCTTCGACGGCCGCTTCGGCACCCGCGAGGCCGGGCGCTTCCACTTCGTCTCCGAGCCCGAGCCCCGCGCGCCCGCCGGCCTGGTCTACACCCTCGATCTCGGCCGCGCCCGGATCGAGGCCATCGACGCCCTGCTGGAGTCCCTCACCGCCGTCCACGCGCGCCACCCGCTGCGGCGTGTCATCCTGGGCCGCGGCCACCTGCCCATCTGAATCCCTGGCCAGCGGCACCACAGGGTGTCAGACTGGAGCGACCCTTTCGCCGAGGACCTCCCCATGACCCTCCCCGTCCTCTTCGCCGTCGCGCTCTTCGGCTCCGGCACAGCGCTCGCCTGGGACACCGAGCCCCAGGATCTGACCCTCACCGACGAGGTGCCCCTCATGCAGGGCGCGGCCTACCAGACCGGGTACGTGCCCGGCGGCAGCCCGGTGATGGTCAACTTCGCCCTCGAGGCGGATGAGCTCGCGCGGGTGTCCATGGCCACCGTGGCGGGGCTCATCTGGCCCGAGGCTGTCACCCTGGTGTGGGAGCCCGTGGCGCAGACCGGCACCCTCGATCTCATGGGGGTGCTCTCCACCGTCATCTACCTCAAGCTCGATCTATGGGGCTACGAGGGCGAGTGGGAGCTGGATCGGCGCAGCATCGACGTGTCGGCCGGGACCGTGTTCGACCCGCTCGTCCTGGCCGACAGCCCCGAGCCCGAGGTCCACATCGACGAGGAGGGGCAGGGCACCACCGCCTTCACCATCGGCACCACGGTGCTCTCCGTGGTGGACATCAACCTGGACGTGGATCTGGCCGCCACCCTGGACACCACGATGACGGGCGTCGCCATCCGGCACGACGACGAGGTGCAGGAGCTGGAGGCGGATGTGATCGTGCTCGAGGTCCCCGACACCGGCTACCTCGAGGTCACCAGCACCTACAAGGCCGCCTGGGACACCTCCATGCAGGTGCTGATCCAGCCGGGCGTGGAGGTCTGCGTCGACATCCTCGGCTGCTACGAGTGGGACGACATCTTCGACATCCCGGTGGACATGGGCGCCGCCTCCTTCGAGGACGACTTCGACCCGGTCGTGTACGACTTCCGCCTGCCCGTCATGGCGCCTCCGGACGAGTCCCACGACTTCGGCGAGGTCACGGTGGGCGGGCTGGCCAACTGGAACGTGGAGCTGCTCAACGGCGGCGTGGAGCTGCTGGAGGGCGAGGCGGGCATCACCGGCTCCGAGTACTTCTCTGTCTACCCCGACTTCATCCTGGCCGACGCCGACGGCTACGACGGCCTGGTGGTCACCTTCGGGCCCGAGAGCGCCGGGCCCTTCAGCGCCACCCTGCTGTTGGCCTCCAACGACCCCGCCCACCCCACCTACAGCGTGGCGCTCACCGGCATCGGCGTGGAGGACGTGGAGGAGCAGACCACCATCCCGGCCGAGGTCGGCTGCGGCTGCAGCGAGGGCGGCCGGCCGCTGTCCGGGCTCTGGCTGCTGGCCCTGGTCCCCCTGCTGGTGCGGCGTCGCCGCGCGGACGCCTGATCCCGGAGGGCGGATGCAGGTCGACACCCTCCCGCTGGTGAGCGTCGGGTCGGCGACCCTCCGGGGGCGCACCCATCGCCACAACGACGACTCCGCCTGCGTGCTGGACGCCCGCGTGGCCGAGGTGGTCCAGCTTCGGCGCGGCACCCTGTTCGCGGTGTGCGATGGGGTCAGCACCGTGCCCGCCGGCGGCTGGGCCGCCACCCTCACCTGCGAGCGCCTGACCAGCTTCTTCGACGCGGACGTGGCCCCCAGCCAGGAGGGGTTGAAGCAGCTGGTGAACGAGATCGACTGGGAGCTGCGCGGGCGCGGCGAGGGCCAGGCCGCCTGCACCCTGTCGGCCCTCTGGCTCGCCGATCGCAGCGCCTACATCATCAACGTGGGCGACTCCCAGGTCTTCCGCGTGCGACATGGCGCCATCCAGCCCCTCACGGAAGGGCGCGGCCGTGGCGTGGGCCTGGGTGTCTTCATGGGCATGGGGCCGGCGCTGAACGAGCGCTCCCAGAGCTGGCACGACACCCTGTTCGCGGGGGACCTGTTCTTCCTGGTCACCGACGGCGTCACCTCCGTGGTCAGCTCCGAGGAGCTGCTCGACGCCTGGTGGAAGAGCGGCGGCGACCCTCAGCCCTGCGCCGAGGCCGTGGTGGATCTGGTCGCGCAGCGCCGCGGCGCGGACGACGCCACCGTGGTGGTGGTGGACGTCCTCTCGCTGGAGTCGGACAGCCATGCCTAGCTTCCTCCTCTCCCTCCTCCTGGCCTGCGCTGGCGAACCCGACACCCCCGCGCCCGCCCCGCCTCCGCTGTCCTGGGAGGAGCGCTTCGCCGCGGTGCGGGCGGATCTCGATCTGCTGGCCACGGCCCACAAGGCCAAGGACCAGCAGGCCTGCCTCCACCATTGGGCGCTGGCCTACCGCGAGCACTTCGAGCCCTTGATCGAGGAGCCCCTCGGGGGCCAGCTGCCGGGCAGCGCGGTGCTGGCGGTGGAGTACGACTTCGGGCGGCTGCGCGACGCGCTCGACGTGCCGCGGGCCGGCCCCGCCGAGAGCGCCCTGCAGGCCTTGCGCGAGGCCCTCGCCGAGCTGGAGCGGCAGAGCGCGGCCCTGCCCCCGCCGGCCTGAGCCGCGACCCTTCGGTCGCGCCTGGGATCTCGGCACCTCGGCTGGCGGGCCGCCATCGCGCCACGGTAGCCCGAACCTGGCCCTGTTTCGCAGGGAGCCGGGCTGGTACGCTTCTTGCGCATCCTCCGGGCACCCCCGGAGGTCACCATGGGCCGCCACCTGCTCACCGCCCTCTGCGCCTTCGCGCTGCTGCTGGTCTTTTCCGGCCCCGCCACGGGCGCCGACCCCTGCACGGCCACCGGACCGGCCACCCTGGTGGGGGACCTGCAGGCCGCCTCCGACACCGAGGGCGTGGTTGACGACCACGGGAAGCTGCCCGGCGGCACGCTGACCACCGCGGACCTGGAGCGCGCCTTCCAGGAGGTCCAGAAGAGCGGCCAGGGCATCATGGGCTTCTTCGGCATGCTGGCGGACGGCCAGCGCCGCGTCCTGCCGGGCGCCGCGGTGCGGGAGATCTTCGCCAAGTACGGTGTCAAGCTCGACTTCCTCCCGGTGGACGCCCTGCGCGAGGTGGTGGCCGAGGGCGGCAAGGTCACCTTCCGCTTCGACTTCGGCGGCGCCAGCACCCGTGAGGTCACCCTGCCCGACACCCGCCAGAAGGTGCTCGACTCCCGCAACCGCGCCGACCCACTGGCCGCGGACGGGAAGAACCGCGTCAAGGAAGAGAAGAACGATGGCAAGCGGCTGCGGCTGAACCAGGAGCTGCAGTTGTCGGTGGACGCCCACGGTCTGACCGGCGTGCGCGAGGGCGATCTGGCCGTGCACCACTGGCTGCTGGGTTGGGTGGACATCCAGGTCCACTCCGAACAGCACGCCGGCAAGGTCGCCACCGGCGACAAGAACCGCCCGGTGCTGGTGACCGACGGGCAGGGCAACCCGGTGGTCCAGGACGGCCACTACGTGCCCCAGCGGTACGACGACTGGGTGGTGATCGAGGCCAAGGGCCAGCGCTCCGAGGTCGGCATCCCGCCGCTGGGAGAGAAGTAGCCCCGGGCTGTGCTATCGTTCCTCCGTCAACCCGATGGAGGAACCATGCGCCCACACCTGCTGATCCTCACGCTCGGCCTCGCCCTCGCCGGTTGCCCCAGGGACGACTCCAAGCCCGCCGATGACACCGGGCCCGACACCACGCCCGACGACACCGACACCCACGGGGACTACCCGGACGAAGACCGCGACGGGCACACCTCGGACGTGGACTGCGACGATCACAACTACCAGGTCTACCCCGACGCCCCCGAGCTGTGCGACAGCCTGGACAACGACTGCGACAGCGAGGTGGACGAGGACTTCGACGCCGACGGCGACGCCCACTTCGACGCCGACGCCTGCGACTACGGTGACGACTGCGACGACGGCGACGCGGCCACCTACCCCGGCGCCACCGAGGTCCCCTACGACGGCCTGGATCAGGACTGCGACGGCGCGGACGTGACCGACGCCGACGGCGACGGCTTCATCGCGGTGGAGGCCGGCGGCAACGACTGCGACGACGAGAACGCCGACGTGCACCCCGGCGCCACCGAGATCCCCTTCGACGGCCTGGACAACGACTGCCGGGACGGCGACTCCGCCGACGCCGACGGCGACGGCTACCACGACGTGGCCTACGGCGGCACCGACTGCGACGACGCCGACCCGCTGATCCACCCCGACGCCTGGGACTGGTGGAACGACGGCGTGGACCAGGACTGCTCGGGCGACGACGCGGGCGACTACCTGGCGCTGGATGACGCCGCCATCACCGTCGATGGCACCTACACGGCGAGCGGCACCAGCTACTACATGGATCTGCTGGGCTACGGCCTGGATTCCTGCGACTTCGACGAGGACGGGCTGGCGGATCTGGTGATCGGCGCGCCCTTCGCCGACACCTACAAGGGCCAGGTCGGGATCTTCTACGGCAGCGGGGCCGACCTGTGGACCGGCGAGATGCTGATGGACGACGCCGACACCATCGTCTCGGGCACCGGCTACGACTTCATCGGCTTCAACGTGGCCTGTGGCGACATCGACGGCGACGGTCACCAGGATCTCGTCATGGACCGCGGCGAGATCGACTACTCCACCTTCCAGACCGACTTCGGGATCTTGATCTACTACGGCACGGGCGCGGCCTTCTCCTCGTCCCTGACCGACAACCGCGCCGACAGCGAGCTCACCCTCTCCATGGGCGTGCCCTCCGGCGAGCCCACCGTGTACTCCAACACCTGGGAGGTGGGCGACCTCGACGGTGACGGCGCCGACGAGGTGGTCATCGACTGGGGCTCCGACAAGTCCTTCGCCGAGGCCGATCTGCTGGTCCTGCCGGGTGGGCGCTACAGCGGCGGGCTGTCCATGGAGGACTACGTCACGCAGTGGGGCCACGGAACCCAGCGCTACTCCTACGCGCGGGTGCGCATCCTCGCGGACATCGACGGCGACGGCCTGCTCGATCTGTTCGCCGCCGAGCCCTACTACTCGGAGACCCACCCCGACACCGGCGACTCGGGCGCGGTGGAAGACACGGGCTGGAGCACCGAAGGCCAGGCCATGCTGGTGAGCGATCTGGCCGGCATGAGCGACAACGACCTGGCCACCGCGGCCTACGCCGTCATCCGCGGCCTGGAGCCCCACGCTCTGTTCGGCTGGGACGGTGTGCTCGGCGACTTCGACGGCGACGGCTCGCACGACGCCGCCATCGCCGCCGTGGTGGAGTCGGGCGGCGCCGACGAGGGCGGAGGCCTGTACGCGTTCTTCGCCGCCGCCTCCCTGTTCGCCCCCGGCGCCGAGCTGTCCACCGATGACGCGGGCGCCCACCTCTACGGGGTCTACGATCAGGGCGAGCTGGGCTTCCAGCTGGCCTGGGCCGGTGACCTGAACCAGGACGGCTACGACGATCTGTACGTGTCGGAGCCTGGCGGCGACTCCGGCCTCGGCCGCGTGTACCTCGTCTCAGGCGCCCTGCTGGCCGGCGACATCTCTGTGGAGGAGGCCGCGATGCTGGGCTTCAGCGGCAGCGACCCCGACAACTACTTCGCCTCCGAGCTCACCGCCGGGGCTGACTTCGATGGCGACGGCCTGCCCGATCTCGCCATCGCGGCGCTCGGGTGGGACGACACGGACGACGGCGACATCCACGCGGGCCGCGTGGTGATCTACCTGACGGGCGCCTGGGGGGACTGAGCGCCCCGCGCAGCGCGCGCGGCCAACCCGAGCCACCCGAAGACCGCCAGCAGGGCCCAGGAGCCCCTCCCGGGCGCGCCGGCGCAGCCGCCGGGACCACCCTCGCCCGTGTCCACCGTGCGCTCGGCCAGGTAGGCGCAGGCGTCCTCTTCATCCACCTCCCCGTCGCAGTCCTGATCCACGCCGTCGCAGTCCTCGGTGGCCCCCGGGAAGGCCCAGGGATCGGCGTCGTCGCAGTCGCCCTCCTCTTCCGAGGCGCCGTCGCCGTCGTCGTCGAAGGCGGCGCTGCCCTCGTCCACCTGCCCGTCGCAGTCGTCGTCGAGGCCGTTCTCGAGCTCGGTGGCGCCGAAGTGGACCGCGGCATCGCCGTCGTCGCAGTCGCCCTGCTCTTCGGAGAGCCCGTCGCCGTCGTCGTCGTAGCGCTCGGTGTCCTCGTCGGTCTGCCCGTCGCAGTCCTCGTCGCGCTGATCCAGGGTCTCGGTGGCGTCGGGGTGCACCTCCCCGTCGGCGTCGTCGCAGTCGCCGTCCTCCTCGGAGACGCCGTCGCCGTCGTCGTCGCTGGCGGGGGCGTTGGCGCCCTCGTCCGTCTCGCCGTCGCAGTCGTCGTCGAGCCCGTTGGGGACCTCGATGGCGGAGGGGCTCACGTCGGGGTCGGTGTCGTCGCAGTCGCCGCCGCAGGAGAACCAGCCGTCGCCGTCGTCATCCCAGGCGGCATCCACCGAGCGCGCGCAGTCGTTGCCCAGCACCTCCAGCGCCAGGGCGCGGTCGGGATCCGAGGTGAGCAGGTGGATCATGGCCCCGTCGGGGTCGCGGTCGGCCGGGACCCAGGCGATCTCGACCGCCTCGGTGCTGCCCGGCGCGACGTAGATGGGCGAGGGGGAGGTCACCGAGAAGGTGGCGGTGTCGCCGAGGTCGAAGGCGGCGATGGTCAGGGGCACCTGGCCGCAGTTCTGCACCGTGGCCGTCTCGGTGTGGTAGCTGGCGATCCCCGCGGACCCGAAGTCGATGCGCGCGGGCGACAGCGCGCCGCAGGGGTGTATGGCCCGGCCGCGCAAGGCCACCCGCCACGCGCCGTCCTCCACCTGGGTGTCGGTGGAGATGACCGTGAGCACCGCGCGGTGCGTGCCCACCGTGGTGGGCCGGTAGCTCACCTGCACGATCTCGGTGGCCGGGGCCTGCTCGCTGCCCCTCGGCAGCTCCAGCGCGCCGTCCTCGTCGGCCCAGGCCAGCACCACGAAGGCGTCGGCGTCGCCCTCCACCGTGATCTCCTCGACCGTCACGGGCGCCGGGCCCTCGGAGCGCAGCATCAGCGTCAGGGTCTGGCGCTCCCCCACCGCCAGCAGGCCGGCGTCCAGCAGGGGATCGGTGGTGAGGATCCGCGCCTGGGCGGCGGGCTCGTACTCGGGGTTGCAGCCGGCGAGCAGACAGGCCAGCAGGAGGGTTCGCGGGACCACGGTGCACCTCGCCTTGGCAGCGTAGCTCAAGGAAGAGTCACTATCCAGTTCCGCAGCGAAGGCGATAGAGTTCCCGTGTGGAGAGGTGATGGAGTCGGAGGTGAGGCGAGCACGGGACTGGCGTCTGGAGCTCCTCGATTTCGTGGTCTGGCTCCAGCACGCGGGGCGCGTGCTGGCGCGCTGCGGCGGCCTGAGGCTGGCACACCTGGCGCCGCAGGTCCCGGAGGGCAGCGGGGGCTGGTTGCTGGCGCTCGATCGGGCGCTGGACGACTGCGCCCGGGTGGCCGGCGCGGAGGTGCCGGACCCCCAACGTCCCGGGGAAAGCACCACCCTCGGGCATCTGTTGATCCGGCGGGCCGAGGGGTACTTCTGGCCAAGGCGCCGTCGCAGCGCTCGCCACCCTGCGCGGCGGGTGGACGCGACGGTGAACGCCTTTGGATACGACCCGGGTGAGCCGCAGCCCACCATGCCCGCGGATCACCCGCTGAACGGCGTGGGAGCCCCGCTGCCCCTCGCCCCTCTCCTCGCGCTCCCGGGGGCCCTGCGGTTCTTCTACGCGATCTCGGGGGGGCCGGGTGTGGCGGATCACCCCCTCTTCGTGGGACTGCTGCGCTCGCTGCGCGTGGTGGCCCGCCTGATCGGCACCCTTCCGCGGAGCAGCCTCGCCACGGCGCTGCTGCGCCAGCTCTGTGACGAGATCTTTCTGGATCACCCCGGCATCGAGCGCATCGACCTCGTCTGGGAAGCCGAACGCCGCAGGGAGGTGGTGCGGTTCCACCAGGAGACGCCGCGGTGGTACCACAGCCCCGGGCTGTCCATGGACCCAGCCGTGAGGGTGTCGGTGCGCCGCAAGTGCGATGGTGGCATGAAGTTCCCGAAGGACCTGTTCGAGTCCAGGGGCGCTCGCGACGACGACGCGGCCCGGCCTGCGCTCCCTTGGTGCTGGAACCTCCCGGTCGCTGGCGCGCTGCGTGAGTGCTGGGCCCCGCCCGCGGCGGGCCTCCTGCCCGTCGGCAGGGAGTACCGCTGGGATCTGGGCCGACAGCCGGAGGATCTCATCGGTCTGCACCTGGTCGCGCTGCGCGAGCATCGCGATGCCCGCGGGAGCCTGGTGTTCATGGGGCACGTGTGGGTGCCCAATGACAGTTGAGCCACCGTGAGCGCCTGGCTCGCCGGAGGACAGGATGCGCTTCATCACCGAGATCGTCCGCCACCTGGCTGAGCGGGGGCAGCTCGACTTCGCGCTGTTGCTGCGGCTCCATCGGGAGCGGCTCATGGACACCCACATGTTCCAGGACCTCATCGAGAACGTGGACATCCCACGCTGCGATCCAGTGGAGGGCGCCAGGATCGTGGCCGACATCTACGCCCACGTCCACGGCCGGGCTGGGTGCTCCGCCCCTGATCCCTCCGGGCTGATCACCACGATCGTGGAGGGGCTGTCGGGCGCCGACGGGTACCCGGGTGGTGCGCTGTTGCCGCTGCTCGCGGAGGAGTTGATCGACCCGTGGCGGCTGGCGGAGCTGGTGTCGCGAAGCCAGGAGGGCGAGGCCTCGGCCTGGCTGGACAGGCTGGCCGTCGCCCTGAGAGGCTGGCCCTACGAGCTGCCTTTCGCTCTGGATCACGTCAGCTCGAGGGTCAGGCAGCTCCTGGCGCTGGCCCTGGAGCAGGGGCGCCCGGCGCTGCTCCAGGCCGTGGCCGACCTCGAGCATGGCTGGCAGTGGGGGGACTACTTCAGCGCGCTCCCCGCGGTCGAGAAGGAGCCGGTTCCCTGGCCGCTGCCTGATGATCTCGCGAGGGCCGCCAGCGGCGCGGCTGGCGCGGTGCAGCACGCCCTGCCCATGGCCGCCAGCCTTGGGCTCGCGCTGGGCGCCGGCACGGATGGCCCACCCAGCCTGGAGCCGGAGGCGTGGCCCGAGGCGGAGGAGGAAGAGCAGCAGCCTGTCCGGACCACCGGGAGATCCAGCGGCCGCGGCGGCCAGCACGGCCAGGCCCGCCAGAAGGCCAGGCGTCGCCTTGGAGCCCGAGCAGCCGGCCGCCAGCAGCGCCGGGAGCTGCGGGAGCTGATCGCGCGCGTGCAGGCGGAGTGCGCTCCTCTGGTGGTCGTGGCGCGGCGGATGAACCCGGCGGCGGACGCCCAGGGGGCTCCCACCGTGCTGCGCCGGCTCGATCTCAGGGTGTTCGCGGCGGAGATCGATGCTCTGGTTCGCGAGGGTGTGTACGATGACCCGCAGGTGCGGGCGCTGATCGACTACGAGATCCCGTGGAGCGCTTTCCCGGCCCTGGCGCCCATGACAGCCTGCACGGGCCTGCGGGCGCTGCCCGAGGAGCTCCGCGCTGGGATCGAAGGTTCGCCCGAGATCGCCTGGCTGCGCGTCTTCTGCGCGGCCCGGACCCGTTTCGAGCTTGCCTGGCAGCTCGCGCTGGGCCAAGCTGCCGCGGACGCCTGAGGGCCCTGCGATGGAGCACCCGTGAGCCGCACCAATGTCCCCACCGTCACCATCAGCCAGGCCAAGACCCTGCTGCGCGCGCTCGGCTCCGAGCACAGTGTCCTGCTGCTCTCGCCGCCAGGGGTGGGCAAGTCCGACGCCGTGCGCCAGGCCGCGGAAGCCGCCGGGTTGCCATGTCGGTCGCTCCTGGGCACGCAGATCGCGCCCGAGGACGTGAGCGGTATCCCGCGCATCGTGGGCGAGCGCTCGGTATTCTGCCCGCCCCGCGTGCTGCTGCCGGAGGTGGCGGAGCCGTTCTGCCTTTTCCTCGATGAGCTGCCCGCCTGCTCCCCGGACATCCAGAAGGCCTTCTATTCCCTGCTGCTGGAGCGACGCGTGGGCGAGTACGAGCTGCCCGCCGGGACCTGGGTCGTGGCCGCGGGGAACCGGATGGAGGACCGCGCCCTGGTGCGCCCCCCCAGCAGCGCGTTGCTCAACCGGGTCACGGTGCTGCACGTCCGCGTGGATCACCGCGAGTGGCTGAGATGGGCGCTGTCACGGGGCGTCCGCGCCGACGTCACCGCCTTTGTCCGCGCCCAGCCGGCCTCCCTCATGCGTTCGGTCCCCGCGGAGCCGGTGCCCTTCTCCACCCCGCGCTCGTGGACCGCCCTGGCGCGCAGCCTCACGTTGACAGACTGCGCGGGGGCCCTGGACCGGGCGCTGCGGCGGGCGCTCGCCTTCGGCAGCGTCAGCCCGGAGGACGCCGAGCTGTTCTGCGCCTTCACCGAGGCCCAGATCCATGAGCTGCGTGATCCCAGCGAGTACGTTCGGCGGCCGGAGCTGCTGCCCAGCGCAGACACCGCGCTGTGGTTCGCCCTGGCGGCGGTGCGCTCGGCGCTGGAGCAGGGCAGCCTGGAAGGGATCCCGGCGACGCTCGTGGACCGCTTCCTGCGCACCCTGCCCATCGAGCATCGCGCGGTGGTCCTGGTGGATTGCGTCCCCAGGTGGGCGGAGCTCGGCGCAGATCCGGCCCTGCTGGCCACCCTGCGGGAGGTCCTGGGGCCTTGAACGACCAGCCGCGAGAGCCAGGTGAGGACGCCACAGAGGCGTTGCGGAGGGCGCTCAGGATGGTGGTGGTCCACCTGCCCCACCTGGCAGGCTTGACGCGCCGTGTGCGGCTCGCGCCGTATCCTGGCGCTGGCACCATCGGAGTGTTCGCCTCCGGGCGCATCGTCTTCGAGCCCGACTGGATCCTGGGCTTGTCCGGCTCCGAGCGCACCTTCGTGGTGGCGCACGAGCTGCTGCACCTCGCGCTGCTCTCCCACGAGCGCGGCCAGGGTGAGGACGCCCGGCTCTTCAACATCGCCCACGACTTCATCATCAACGACATGCTCGAGGACGCCCTGGGGCTGCCGCCACCTGCCGGTGGGCTGAGGCGCTGCGGGGCGCGGTACTCCTCTGTGGAGCAGATCGTCCTGGAGCTCAAGCGGGCGCCCGCTTCCGCGTGGGAGGGCACGGTCTCCTTCGGCCAGAAGGGCGAGGTGGGCACCCAGGCCGTGGTGGACAGGCTCCAGCAGCGGCCGGCGCGGCGCGCCAGGAGCCGGCGGGACTCGGCCCCGTCATCCGCTGCACCCGGCGCGCTGGGTGAGGCGCTGCGCGCCGCGGGGTTGGCGCCTGAGCCCGAGCCTGTGCCCGAGCCAGATCCTGCGCCCGCACCCTCCGGACCCTCGTTGTGCGATCTCGCGGAGGCGACGAGGGAGGATGGCATGCTGGACGTGCTCTCCAGGGCGCAGGAGCGGCTGTGGTTTCCGGATGCCACCGGATCGGAGCTGGCGCAGGCGGAGGCCGAGATCCGGCAGGAAGCCGCGAGCGCCAACGCCGTCGCCGTGGCCATGGAGCGGGTCAAGCGCCTGGTGGGGGTGTTCCATGGCGGTGGGGGCCGGGGCGACCTGCCGGGCGCGCGCGGGGAGACCATGGAGGCGCTGCGCACGACCTACCGTCCCCCATGGCAGCAGGCGATGCAGGTCTGGATCGAGGGCATGGCAGCGGGCGCTCGCTCGTACGCGCGCCCCTCGCGCAGGCAGCCTGTTCAGCCCGACATCGTGCTCGCGGGCCGCCGACGCGATGGCTTCACCCTCAACATCGTGCTGGACACCAGCGGCTCCATGGTGAGCGTTCTCCCAGCCCTGCTCGGCATCATCGGCAACTTCTGCGACATCGCCGGCGTAGAGGAGGTGCGCCTCATGCAGTGCGACACCACGGTGACCGCGGACGAGCGCCTGCACCCCCTGGGCCTGCTGAAGTACCGGGTGAAGGGCTTCGGCGGCAGTGACATGTCGCCCGCCCTCCAGTGCCTGGCCCAGGACCCCGCGGTCGAGTCCGTGCTGGTGCTCACCGACGGCTACATCTCCTACCCGCGCGACCCACCCCCGATGGGGGTCTACTGGGGTGTGCACCGCAACCGATCGTTCAAGCCGCGATACGGTCAGGTGGTGCACCTCCCTGACCGACTTGAGGCGCCCTGATCTCCACCCGAGGCCCCCATGGACTCCCCCGCCTTCTTTGAGCAACTTGCCGCCGCGGTGCGCGCCGCTGGGCAGGCCGTCACGCCGGCGCTGGGGCCGGCCGCGGCCATGCTGCGCGGCTGCGGCGGCCTGGTGGCCTGCAGCGGCGCGGGGAAGAGCGGGATCATCGCTCGCAAGCTGGCTTCCTCCCTGGCCACGCTCGGGCGCCGGGCCCTGTGGCTGGAGCCGGGCGCGGCCGCCCACGGAGATGCTGCGTTGTTGCGGGGCGATGACCTGCTGGTGCTGGTCTCGCGCTCCGGGGAGAGCGACGAGGTGGTGGCGTTGGCCCTGCAGGCACCCTGCCCGGTGCTCGCCCTGTGCGACCGCCCGCTGAGCCGCCTCGGCCGGGCGGCCGGGCTCCTGCTGCCCTGCGGCGGCGTGCTCGATCCGGGGGGGCTGCCCCCCACCACTTCCTGGCTGGCGGCGGCGGCGGTGGCCGAAGCCCTCGTGGCGGAGGTGGGTGCGACCGGGGAGCCGGTGCACCCCGCCGGGGCCCTGGGGCGCGCGCGTGAGGTCCCTGTGGGCCGGGTGATGCATCCCCCCCCGCTGGTGGCGCCAGATCTGCCGGTCTCGGAGGTGCTGGGGGTGCTGACACGGCACGCGCTGGGCGCTGTGCTGCTGGAACGCGATGGCGTGTTCCTGGGCATCATCACCGATGGCGATCTGCGCCGCGCGGTGGAGCGCGAGGGGGCAGCGGCGCTGGACCTGCCAGCCGAGGCCATCGCCACCCGCGCCCCGGTCTCGGTGTGTGAGAGCGCCACACTGGGTGAGGCCATGCGGCTCATGGAGGACCGCCCCAGCCAGATCGCCGTGCTGCCCGTGCTGGACGGCGCGGAGCGGGTGGTGGGGCTGGTGCGGCTGCACGATCTCGTCCGGGCGGGGCTGGGATGAGCGCCGTCACCCCGGTGCAGGTGGGCGGCGTCGCGGTCGGAGGGCCCGATCTGGTCCTCATCGCCGGGCCCTGCGTGCTGGAGGGGGCGGAGGCCACCCTGCGCCTCGCCGAGGATCTGCGCGCCCTCTGCGCGCGCCTCGACCTGCCCCTGATCTTCAAGGCCAGCTTCGACAAGGCCAACCGCACCAGCCTCGGGAGCTTCCGCGGGCCGGGCCTGGAGGAGGGGCTCGCCATCCTGGCCCGGATCCAGCGCGAGGTGGGCCTGCCCATCACCACGGATGTCCACCTGCCGGCACAGGCCGCGCCGGTGGCCGAAGTGGCCGATCTGCTCCAGGTCCCCGCCTTCCTCTGCCGCCAGACCGATCTGCTCGTGGCCTGCGCCGCCGCCGGGCGCCCGGTCAACGTCAAGAAGGGCCAGTTCGTGGCCCCGGATGCCATGGGCGCCGTCCTGGCCAAGCTCGCACCGGGCCGCGCCATCCTCACCGAGCGCGGCACCTCCTTCGGCCATGGGGACCTGGTGGTGGACTACCGCGGCCTGCCCCTGATGCGCGCCCTGGGCGTCCCCGTCTGCATGGACGCCACGCATGCCTGCCAGCGGCCCCCCATGGGCGGGCCCAGCACCGGCGGCCTGCGCGCCATGATCCCCGTCCTGGCCCGCGCCGCGGTGGCCGTGGGGGTGGATGCCCTCTTCCTCGAGGTCCACCCAGACCCGGAGCACGCCCCCTGCGACGGCCCGAACATGCTGCCCCTGGCCGAGCTGGAGCCCCTGCTGCGGAGCGCGCTGGCCATCCGGGGGGCGCTGCGCTGAGCGGCCGGTCCTGAACTGCGATTCGGTCACGTACGAATTGGCCCCCGCCTGGGCCTGGCCTGGCTCGCGCGAGCGTGCGCAACTGCCCCGGGACGGCGCATCGCACCCGGGTTGCGCACGCCCTGGGGTCGGCGAGCGTGCGCAACTGCCCCGGGACGGCGCATCCCACCCAGGTTGCGCACGCCCTGGCTCCCGCGAGCGTGCGCAACTGGACAGGGTCGGCGCGGTGCGCGGACCCCAGGCGGTCGAGAAGTGTTCTTTCTCCAGCCTACAGCCTACAGCTTACAGCCTACGAAGGCGGCACCTCCACCTCCACCTCCAGGCTGCCGATGACATCGCCGTCGCCGTAGATGTCGAAGGTGACGATCACGCTCTGGGCGCTGGTGGTGGAGGCCAGGGTGCCGGACCAGGTGATGGTGAAGGCGAGGGGCCAGTCGGAGGAGGTGACGGCGGTGTAGGAGCCCGGGTTGATGTCCACGACCATGCCGTAGGGGTCGTCAGCCACCTCCAGCCAGACCTCGTCGAAGGCCAGGGAGGCGACCACCTCGGCGTCGATGGCGTTGACGGCCTGGGCGATCCGGCTGTTGATGGTGGAGGTGGTGGTGTTGGCGAACGCCAGCTCCTCCACGGTGCCGTCGCCGTCGAGATCGGCCAGGGAGCCCGTGCGCTCGGCGAGATCGAGCATCTGACCGTAGGGGGTGCTGGTGGTGGTGTTGTAGTGGACCCCCACCAGCCAGGCGCCCATGTCCAGGGTGTCGGCCACCACGTCGGCGGAGCCCGCGTCCAGCGGGCAGCCGCCGGGGGTGCTGTAGCCTTCGTCCGGATCGCGCATGTCGTAGTCCGTCACGTAGGCCACGATGGGCACGGCCCCGCTGCGGAAGCCCATGCCGCCCAGGGTGCCGCCGCCGCTGGTGGTCGCGTCGTAGCTCTGGCCACCCGTGCCCCCGAAGGGGTCGCTGGCCGAGGCGAGGAAGGGCAGCACGTCGTCGTAGGTGTCGACCGTTCCGTCGCAGTCCTGGTCGTAGCCCTGCCCCGTGAGGGCCTGGTGCAGGGCCTCCATGGAGGACTCAGGGTAGTCGCCACCGTAGTGCGTGGGGGTGGCGGCCTCGGCCGCGTCCACGGCGGCCAGGTCATCGGTCACCTGCTGCAACAGCGCGAAGGGCACGTCGTAGGAGGAGCCGTAGCTGCTGTAGTTGTAGTCGTCGAAGGTGGCGTAGCCGTACTGGACGGTGCCGAGGGCGACGGACACGGCGGCGTCGATGGTCGGGAAATCCAGGGAGTAGATCGCGGTCCCCATGGACCCCGTGGTGTCCATCAGCACCACCAGGTCGTAGCCTTCGCTCACGTCCACGAGGGCCGCGTCCGTGTCCTGCGTGACGGTATCCCCGAAGTCGAGCACTACGCCGTCGAAGGCGCGATCCGCGCCGTCGCAGTCCTGGTCCAGCCCGTCGTCGGGGCGGTCGTAGGCCTCGGGGTGGAAGTCCGGGTCGGTGTCGTCGCAGTCGCCGCCGGCATCGACATGGTGGGGCACCGGGTCGCAGTCGACCTCGTGCACCGCGTCGTCGCCCCAGCCGTCGGAGTCGGCGTCCTGGTACCAGGTGACCACGTCCACCGCGTCGTCCTCGTCGATGTCGCCCTCGCAGTCGTCGTCCACTCCGTTGCAGTACTCGTCGGCGTCGGGGTGGATGCTGGGATCGTCGTCGTCGCAGTCGCCGCCGGTGGTGATGCGGTCCGGGATGGGGTCGCAGGAGCGCGTGCTGCCGCGCTCGTCACCGTAGCCGTCGGAGTCGTCGTCGGCGTACCAGGTCTCCGCGTCCACGGCGTCCTCGTCGATCTCACCGTCGCAGTCGTCGTCCGCCTGGTTGCACCACTCGTCCGCCTCGGGGTGGATGGAGGCGTTCGTGTCGTCGCAGTCGCCGTACTCGCCGTAGCCGGAGGGGGCATCGCAGCCCTGCACCGTGGCACCCTCGCCGCCCCAGCCGTCGCCGTCACCATCGCCGCTCCACAGGGTCGGGTCCACCGGGTTCTCATCGATCTCGCCGTCGCAGTCCTCGTCCACGTCGTCACAGTGCTCGTCGGCTCCCGGACGGATCTCCGCGTCCTCATCGTCGCAGTCCTGGTCGAGGTCGTAGCCGTCGCCATCCTGGTCGTAGTCGTTGGCGCCGTCGCAGTCCTGGTCCACCCCGTCGTACCAGACGTCGAGTACGCCTGGATGGATGTAGGGATCCTCGTCGTCGCAGTCGTCCCCGCCGGACATGGTGGAGGCGTAGCCATCGCTGTCGGCGTCCACGCCGTCGATCCCGTCGCAGTTCTGGTCCACGTCATCGCCGACCCAGTCGGTGGCGCCGGGGTAGACCTCCCCGTCGCCGTCGTCGCAGTCGCCGGCCTCGGCGGTGACGCCGTCGCCGTCCTCGTCGGTGCCCCCGGTGTCGTCCACTTTGACGCCGTGGCCGTGGCAGCCGAGGAGGGTGAGGGAGAGGAGGGAGGCGAAGCGCAGCATGGGAGGTCCGGGGTGAGGGGACAGGGGCATGATAGACCATGCGCTGCCGCAGCGCGCGCCAGCCGGCCAGGAATCCAGGAACGGAACGGGTGTCAGACACTATGACAATAGACTTTTTTTCACCCGGGGACGCCCTCGCCGGCCCGGCAGCGGATCAGGTGTCAGTCACATCGTCCAGAGCCCGGTAGACGGCGGGCGGCCGGAGGTGCCGCCGGGGGACCGTGAGGGCACGGGGTGCCTCGCCTGGGAGCGGCAGGACGCGGAGGTGGCCGAGCGGCGGATTCCCGCACGCTCCCGCTCAGATCTTCCGCATCACCGGCGGCTCCTCTTCCTCCAGGGGCGGCGCAGGGATGCGCTCGAACAGGAGCTGGTCGTCCTCCACGTCCACCTCGATGACGTCGCGCGGGCCGAAGTCGCCGGAGACGATGGCGCGGGACATGGGGTTCATCAGGTACTGCTGGATGGCGCGCTTGAGCGGGCGGGCGCCGTAGAGCGGATCGAAGCCCGCGTCGCACAGGGCCTTGCGGGCCACGAGGCTGACCTCCAGCGAGAGCTGGCGTGACTCCAGCAGCTTGCGGATGTGGCGCAGCTGGATGGTGAGGATGGCGTCCATGTGTTCGTAGCGCAGGGCGTGGAAGTTGGTGATCTCGTCCACCCGGTTGAGGAACTCCGGCCGGAAGGTGGCGCGCAGCTCCTGCTGCACCATGGCGTCGATCTGCTCCTGCGGCAGGCCCTTCTCGGTGCCCTCCAGGATGTGCCGTGAGCCCACGTTGGAGGTCATGATCAAGACGACGTTCTTGAAGTCCACCGTGCGGCCCTTGGAGTCGGTCAGGCGGCCATCGTCGAGCACCTGCAGCAGCACGTTGAAGATGTCGGCGTGCGCTTTCTCGATCTCGTCGAGCAGCACGACGGAGTAGGGCCGACGGCGCACAGCCTCGGTGAGCTGGCCGCCCTCGTCGTAGCCCACATACCCCGGCGGGGCGCCGATGAGGCGGGCCACCGTGTGCTTCTCCTGGTACTCCGACATGTCGATGCGGATCAGGTTCTTCTCGTCGTCGAACAGGAACTCCGCCAGGGCGCGGGCCAGCTCGGTCTTGCCCACGCCCGTGGGGCCCAGGAAGATGAAGGAGCCGATGGGGCGGTTGGGGTCCTGCAGGCCGGCGCGGGCGCGACGGACCGCGTTGGCCACGGCCACCACGGCCTCCTCCTGGCCCACGAGGCGCTGGTGGATGCGCTCCTCCATCTTGAGCAGCTTGGCCTGCTCGCTCTCCACCAGCTTGGTGACGGGCACGCCCGTCCACCGGGAGACCACGTAGGCGATGTCCTCCTCCGTGACCTCCTCGCGCAGGATGGCGCCGTCCCGTTGCAGCTCGGCGAGGGCGGCCTGGCGCTCGCGCAGCGCCTGCTGGACACCGGGGATCTCGCCGTAGAAGACCTGGCTGGCGCGCTCGTAGTCGGCGCCGCGCTGGGCGGTCTCGTCCTCGTGGCGTAGCTGATCGAGCCGCTCCTTGAGCTCGGTGATGGACTCCAGCGCCGCGCGCTCCTGCTCCCAGCGCAGGCGCAGGCCGCGGCACTCCTCGTCCATGTCGGCGATCTCCTTCTCGATGACGCGGGCGCGGGCGCGGGCGTTCTCGTCGGTCTCGCGGGACAGGGCCTGCAGCTCGACACGCCGGGTGGCGACCTCGCGCTCCAGGGTGTCGATGGGCTGGGGCGTGCTCTCGATCTCCATGCGCACGCGGGAGGCGGCCTCGTCGATGAGATCGATGGCCTTGTCGGGCTGGTGGCGATCCGCGATGTAGCGATCCGACAGGGTGGCCGCGGCCACGATGGCGTCGTCGGTGATGCGGATGCCGTGGTGGTTCTCGTAGCGCTCCTTGATGCCGCGCAGGATGCGCACGGTGTCGGTGACGGTGGGCTCCTCGATCATCACGGGTTGGAAGCGGCGCTCGAGGGCCTTGTCCTTCTCGAGGTGCTTGCGGTACTCGTCCACCGTGGTGGCTCCGATGCAGCGCAGCTCGCCGCGGGCCAGGGCCGGCTTGATCATGTTGCCGGCGTCCATGGCGCCGCCGGAGCCACCGGCGTTGACGATGGTGTGCAGCTCGTCGATGAACAGGATGATGCCGCCCTGGCTGTGCTCGATCTCCTCGAGCACGGCCTTGAGGCGCTCCTCGAACTCGCCGCGGTACTTGGCGCCCGCGATGATGGCCGCCAGATCCAGGCCCAGCAGGCGCTTGCCCCGCAGGGACTCGGGCACGTCGTCCACGGCGATACGCTGGGCGATGCCCTCCACGATGGCGGTCTTGCCGACGCCAGGATCGCCGATGAGCACGGGGTTGTTCTTGGCGCGGCGGGAGAGCACCTGCAGGGCGCGGCGGATCTCCTGGTCGCGGCCGATGATGGGATCGAGCTTGTTGTCGCGGGCCTGCTGGGTGAGGTCGCGGGTGTATTTATCCAGCGCCTCGTACTGCTCCTCGGCGTCCTCGCCCGAGACCCCGCGGCCGCCGCGCACCGAGTGGATCGCCTCGAGCAGCCGCTCGCGGCTGACCCCGTAGTCGTGCAGCAGCTGGCGCGGCTTGTCGTTGGCGGCCTCCACGCCCACCAGCAGCAGCTCCGCGGCGACGTGGGTGTCGCCCAATTCGCGGGAGACCTTGTCGGCCGCGGCGACCACCTCATCGGCCTGGCGCGAGAGGCGCGCCTTGCTGCCGCCCGAGACCTTGGAGAGCTCATCGAGCTGCTTGGCGGCCTCGCGGGTGAGGCCGAGCACATCGACCCCGATGGTCTGCAGGATGCGGGGGGCGATGCCCTTCTCCTGGGTGAGGAGGACCGTCAGGATGTGGTGCGGCCTCAGCTCGGGGTTGCCCATCTTGCCGGCCAGGTTCTGGGCGTCGGAGAGGACCTCCCGGGCCTTGACCGTGAAACGCTCGTACTTCATCGGTTCCTCCTCACAAAGGGGCGGGCCACCGTGGGGGGTGGCCCGGTGACGACGTCAAGCTAGGCACAGAGGAGGGGAGGGGAAGGGGCTCTGGCCGTTTCCTGTCGTCGGGGGAGTGCGCCACGGCTGATATACGCCAAAAATGACGTACGTCACAATAGACGTACGTCATTTTTGGCGTATGTTAGACTCGTTCGCCCATCGAGGTGCCCATGAGCAAGCCGCCCTCCTCCATCACCCCCAACCCCGGGGGCGCCATCCACCCCGACACCGTCCTGGGTCGCAACGAGATCATCGAGCGATATTGGGACATCCTGGAGATGCGCTCCATGGCGCTGCTCGCACCGCGTCGCCTCGGCAAGACCTCGGTGTGCCGCAGGATGGAGCGCTACCCTCACGCTGGGATGGTGGTGCGCTATCGGGACCTGGAGGGCCTCACCCACCCCGCGGAGCTGGTGCGCGCCCTGGTGGACGACGCCGACGCCATGATTGGGCGCGGGGTGGCCTGGGCCGTCATGACCCGGAGCTACGCGGAGAAGGTCTTCGGGACCGTGGAGTTCAAGGAGATCCTCACCGTACGGCTCCCTGAGCTGGACTGGCGCGCGCTGCTCGACACCGTGCTCACCGACATCCAGGCCTGGGCCGTGCAGCAAGACTGCAGGGTGGTCCTGTTCTGGGACGAGTTCACCCTTTTCCTCTACGACCTGGTGCGCCAGGGCCGCGCCTCTGACGCAATGGTCCTGCTCGATCGCCTGCGGGCCGCCCGGCAGCAGTGTATGCGGCTGCGCGTGGTCTACACGGGCTCCATCGGGCTGGCGGAGGTGCTGCACAGCCTGCGCGAGCGAGGCTACGCCAACGACCCGGTCAACGACATGGCCAAGGAGGTGCTGCCGTTGATGGGCCTGGCGCCGGCCACCGAGCTTGCGGAGCGGCTCCTGGCCGGCTTCGTCACCACCACCGCTCCACGGCATGAGCTGGCGGCACACATCGCCCGCCTGACGCAGGGCCACCCCTTCCTCATCCAGCACGTCGCAGAGCGGCTGCGCCAGTGGAA
Organism: Pseudomonadota bacterium; assembly: GCA_043814015.1. Taxonomy (GTDB): domain Bacteria; phylum Myxococcota_A; class UBA796; order UBA796; family JAFGLY01; genus JBDRKM01. Next base: position 26,796 of record JBDRKM010000041.1, on the reverse strand, counting down.
CAAGGCCGACATCCCCGCGGCTGACGCCGCACTGGAGGCCTTGATCGAGGCGGAGGGCGACCCGCTGGAGCTGAACCACTACCTCTCGCGCCTCGCGCTGTATCTCAATGAGGTTCAGCACCGTGTCGCCCTTGCGGTCCTGGACAGGCTCGCCGTGCGCGAGGCGGGACTGGGCGTCGATGATCTGGTCGATGCCACCGGCGCGGACCGCGAATTGCTCCTTGGCCTGCTCTCCAGCCTGCGCAAGGACCTCTACCTCACGCGCACCGAGGGACGCTTCGCCTTCCGCCTCGGCTTCCTGCGGCGCTGGTGGTGCCTGGAGCGGGCACTGTGATGCGGCCGCGCAGCTCGCGCTATTCGCCGCGTTCCCTGGCGTCTGAGGACCTCGAGGCACTGCTGGTGGGCCGAGAAGTGCTGGCCAGCTCGATCGTGGCGGGCTTCAAGGGCAGCATCCTGGAGGGCTCCGCCCGCTTCGAGCTGCTGGTCGGCCCCCGCGGGGCGGGCAAGAGCCACCTGATCGGAGTGCTGCAGCACCGCCTGGAGTCCGACGCTGAAATGGCTGAACGCTGCGTGGTCGCGTCCCTGGACGAGGAGGAGCACGTCGCCTCCCTGCTCGACCTGTTGGCCCGCGTGCTCGCGGCGCTGCCGGCGCGATCGGGTGAGCCCGATCCGCGGCAGCAGGCCGCGGGTCTCAGGACGAGCCCGGGGATCGAGGGGGAGCGCCGTGCGGTGGCCATGATTCGTGGCCAGTTGGAGGGCCGCGCGCTGCTGGTGATCACCGAGAACTTCGACCGCACCCTGGATGCTCTGGGTCGGGCGGGCCAGGCCCGCCTTCGCGCACTCCTGCAGACCGAGGGGCGCTGGAGCCTGTTGGCCTCGACCCAGCGCGTCACCGAGTCACTCCGCAGGAGTGACCATCCTTTCTTCCACACCTTCCAGGAGCGGCTGGTCCCACCCCTCGACCCACTGCAGTGCCGGGAACTGCTCCGCCGCCTGGCGCGTCTGCACGGCTGCCAGGAACTGGTCGAAGCCCTCTCCTCGGGGCGAGGGCTGGCGCGCGTCCGCGCCATCCACCACCTGGTCGGTGGCAGCCCCCGCGCCATGGCGTTGATCTTCCCCTACCTGGAGGACGTCTCCCTGGATGCCCTGGAGCGGTCCTTCTACGCCTTGGCCGACGAGCTGACCCCCTATTTCCAACAGCAGATGACCGCCCGCAGCCCGGCACAGCAACCCATCCTGGAGCGGCTATCCGAGAACTGGCGGCCGCTCTCCGTGACCGAGATTGCCCAGGCCACGTTCACGAGCCCGCAGAGCACCTCCGGCCAGCTCAAGAAGCTGTCGGTGGACGGGCTGGTGCAGCGCCTGTCTCTCGGGCGGGAGAGCTTCTACGAGATCGCCGACCCCCTGTGGCGCATCGCGCGCTCCATGAAGCGGCCGGACCTCGCCCCGAGCGCGTTCCTGCGGTTCCTGGCGTTGTGGCATCCGGTGGGGGAGTGGGCACATGGCTCGCCGCCGGCCCCCGCGGTGTCGCTGGTGGACTGGGCGCGCGTGCGGGAGGAGTTCGGATTCCAACCGAACACGGATGAGTTCCTGGGCACCGCCTCGGCCGAGGTTCTCCAGGCCATCTCGGGTGGGTCGCAGGCCGCCGCGGAAGCAACGGCCGAGGCATGCTTCCTCAAGCACCCCTGCGCCAGCAGCGCGGAGCTGCTCCTGGTGGCGCTGGGCGACGACCACCACAAGGAGCGCTTCGCCGAGGTGGCGGAGGAGATCTTCGAGAGGTTCGGGGCCGAGGCGGTGGCCCTGGCCTTCTTCGCCTTTGTGAGGTCCCCGGATCGCGATCTGCGCGGGTTGCGAGAGCGCGCGGGCCCTGCCATGCGCGCCATCGCCCTCGATGCCTCCCGTCGCTCGCTCGTGGACCTCGCGCTCCTGTGGGAGGGGCTGGATGGGGAAGAAGATCTGCTCGCGGCCGCCTCCCGGGTGCGGCCCCTGCTCGGGCTGGTGGGCTCTCAGCGAGGCCTGCTCGCGGCGCTGCGCGATCACGGGAAAGCCCGGTGCATCCAGGCGCTGGAACCTGCCTTCCAGGAGAGCGACGACGGCGGTGACCGCCTGGCGCTGCTCTGGGCGCTGGTGGAGACCGGAGCCCGCGACCTGGCCGCCCAGCGCCTGGAGACCTGGTCGCAGGGGATGGAAGCCGGGCTGGAACGCGCCAGGCTGGGGGCGCGGGGCGCGTTGCTTCTCGGCCACCCCGCCAACGCCCTCAGCGCGGCGCGAGAGGCCATCGCGGTCGCTCCGGCCGACGAGCGCTCGTGGATCCTCGTGAGCGAGGTCGCCGCAGCGACACAGGACCGCGCCCTGATTCTGGAGGTGGCGCGGTGGCTCGACCGCCGCCATCCCGAGCTGCCCCTGTTTGGATTGCTGGCCGGGCTCGGTGAGTTCGCCACGGGTGCCTACCAGGAGGCCGCCCGCCGGGCGCGCGCGTTGCCCGTACACCTGGTGACCGCGGCGGCGGGGCTGGGCCCCACCAGTGCGCTCGATGCGGCGGTTGAGGTGGACTGGGAGACGTTGCACCCCGGTGCGCTGGCCTTCGCCCTGTTCGTCCTCGATCCCGAGGAGCTGCTGGCGCTGCACCCCGGGGAGGCGCCCTCCCCAGCGGTCGCGCGGGCCCGGGTGTTGGCCGCCAACCTCGCCGGTCGCGTGGTCGAGGGGTGGGCGGCCGGCGGGGACGAGGGCACGGGGTTGGTGCTGCAGGCCTGGGCCGCGCGGATACTGTCGGGTCCACCCGACTGGGCGCGGGCCCGCTTCGCGGCTCTGTGCGCCGACCTGGGGGCCCAGGAGGCCTGCCTGTTGTCCTCCGCCCTGTCCTTTGTGGCGGTCGGCTTCGTGGCACACGGGCTCGACCGCGGCGCTCTCGAGGCGGTGATGCTGGACATCGGCTCCTCCCCCACCGCACGGCCCCCCTGGCTCGACGCGCTGCTGGCCCTCCCAGCCGACGCCCGCCCCTTCGCCCGGCTGGCAGCGCCGGAGCGCGCCCTGCTGCGCGAGCTGCTCGGCGGCGCAGGCCTCCCCGGCCAGGCCCTCCTCGCGAAGCTCCCGGCTGAGCCGACCCCGGTGGGCTGACCTACCTCCCGATCAACGCCGAGACATCCAGCAGCGGCTCGGGGTGATCCCCACCCTGCCCCTGGTAGCCGTCCTCGCCGCTGCTCAACAGGTCGGCGAAGAAGTCGTCGGGTCCGGCCGAAGGGTTCTTGGCCATGTACGCCGCGGCCGCGCCGGCCACGTGGGGGGTGGCCATGGAGGTGCCCGAGAGCGCGACGTAGGAGCCCTCCAGGTAGGTGGAGGTGATGCTCACGCCCGGGGCCGCGATGTCCACGGCGTCGCCATAGTTGGAGAACCAGGCGAAGCCGTTGTCGCCGCCGTCGGCGTCATACGCCGAGACCACCACGCCGAGGTCGTAGCCGGCCGGGATGAACGTGGCGGTGTCGGCGCCGTCGTTGCCCGCGGCGATGCAGACCACCACGTCCGCATCGAGCAGGGCCTGGATGGCGTCGTCCAGCATGGAGTTGGCGCCCGGATCGCCCGGACAGCCGAGGCTCAGGTTGACCACCTTGATGTCGGGCTGGGACAGCACCCAATCGAGCCCGGCGATGACGTCGCCGTAGGTGCCGCCGCCGTCGTCGCCCAGCACGCGCACCGCGTAGATGCCGACCCCGGGGGCCACGCCCGCCACGCCCGCGCCGTCGGCCACGGCGCCGATGATGCCCGCCACGTGGGTGCCGTGGCCGTAGCCGTCGTCGCCGCCGCGGTCGTTGCCGCCGGCCTCGGCCACGATGTCCTTGGCGCCGATCACGTTGAGGTCGGGGTGATCCAGGTCCACGCCGGTGTCCACCACCGCCACGGCCACGCCGGAGAGATCGACGCTGGTGACCGGCCCGCCGATGCGCGCGACCCCCGCCGGGACCTCGTCATCACCGAGATCGGGCTCGTCCCAGTCGTCGTCCGGGGCCTTGCGGTCAGGGTTGTCGATGATGATGTAGTCCACCCCGTCCCAGGCCTGGATCTGGTCGGCGACACCGACGGGCAGGTCCACCGAGAAGCCCTGGGTGGCCTGGGTGAAGATGTGGATGGGCTCGATCTCGAAGACCTCGGCGATGTCGTTGACCGTGGTGACCACCTCGGCGGGCTCGGCGTCGAGCTTCACGAGGTAGGTGTCGAACAGGAGATCCTCGAGCTGCTCCTGCGTGCAGCCGCACACGGCGGGCAGGGCGGCGCTGATGAGGATGGCGAGGGCGGGGCGAGCGGACATGGCGTTCCTCCGACGCCGGGGGGACGGGCCGCCGGCGCACACCTGCAGTCTACCCCCCGCGGGGGCGGGCGCAACGCCCAGATGAGCGAGGGGCCCGACTACTTGTTGCCAGCGCGCTTCGCCTTGATGCCCTTGCCCGGACCCACCTTCTGGCCCTTGCCGGGGCCGACGGGACCCTGGCGGGGGTGGGGCTTGGCAGGGTCGACGGCCTGCTGGACCTCGACGGCGGGCTCTTCGCCTTCGGCGCCCTTGGCGTACCAGCAGGAGATGGTGGTGTGTCCCTCGGCCTCGGCCAGGGTGAGCTGGACCGTGGAGGTCGAACCGTCGGTGTAGACGAGCTGCGTGCCGCCCTCGCTGTCGAAGGAGGCGGTCTGCTGCCAGGTGGACAAGGCCGTGGTGTACCAGGTCTTGACCGTGTCCTTGGGATCGTCGGTCGTGAGGACGAACATGGTGCCCTCGGCGCCGTCCTGGGACATGGTCATCTTGCCCGTGGCGTGGGCGTTGGGGTAGTTCAGCCACTCGGGCAGATCGGAGATGTCCACCGCTGCGCCGAGATCGATGTCGATGTTCCCATCGACCCCGGCTTGATCCAGGGCCTGCTCGAAGACCTCCTCCGAGGCCTGCTCCTTGAGCTTGTCCCCGAGCCCGCAGGCCAGGGCGAGGATGGCGAACAGGATGAGGACGGCGGCGAAGGGGCCACGCTGGAGGATGCGCATGGGTGCTCCGGGGGTGGGGGGGGGCTCTAGCCTATCAGATCGCGCAGGGCGGCGACGAAGCGCTCGTTCTCCTCGCGCAGGCCCGCGCTGACGCGGATGGCCTTCGGCATGGCGTAGCCGCCCATGGGGCGCACCACGACGCCGCGCTTCTGCAGCTCGATGAACAGCCAACCCGCGTCGTGCTGGGTGTCGATCAACAGGAAGTTGGCCTGGCTCGGGGGGATGGTGACGTCGAGCCCTTCGAGCTGGGCCCGCATCCAGGCGAGCTCGCGGGTGTTGAACTCCCGGCTGCGCGTGACGTGCTCGTCGTCTCCCAGGGCCGCGATGGCGCCGACCTGCGCGGGGATGCTCATGTTGAAGGGGAAGCGTCCCTGGTTGACGGACGCGACGATGCGGGCCGGGCCGATGGCGTAGCCGGCGCGCAGGCCCGCCAGGCCGTGCGCCTTGGAGAAGGTGTAGAGGATCAGGATGTCGCGCCCCTTCGCGAGCCAGGCGTGGGGGTCGGGGAAGTCCTCGGCCGTGACGTAGGGCTGGTAGGCCGCGTCGTAGACCACGAGGATGTCCTCGGGCAGCTGCTCCATGAAGGCGTCGAACGCGGCCCCGCTGAACCATGTGCCCGTGGGGTTGGTGGGGTTGGCCAGGAACACGATCTTGGTGCGTGGGGTGACCGCCGCCAGGATGGCGCCCAGGTCGTAGGTGTAGCCGTCCGGGCAGGGGACGGCGATGAAGCGCGCGCCAGCCTTCATGGTGGCCAGGGCGTAGATGGCGAAGGTGCGCTCGGCGGTCACCACCTCGTCTTCGGGCTCCAGCAGGCAGGTGCCGCACAGCTCGATGACCTCCACCGAACCCGCCGCGGCGAACACCATGTTCATGGGCACCCCGTGGTGCTCGGCCACCGTCTTGCGGAAGTAGTAGGAGTCGTCGTGCGGGTAGAAGTGGAGCTTGTCCAGCACCCCGCGGATGGCCTCGATGGCCTTGGGGCTGGTGCCCAGGGGGTTCTCGTTGGAGGCCAGCTTGGCGATGGGCCCGGTGATGCCCAGCTCGCGCTTCACCTCCTCGGGGGGTTTGCCCGCGACGTAGGGCTTGAAGGCGCGCAGGGGGGGGCGGCGGTAGTCACGGTCCGACATGGTTCCTCCGGTGCGGTCCCTCAGGTATCACGTCACCCACGCGGCTGGCCTGCCTCGAGGCTCGCTTGCCCGAACCCCGGTCCATGGATAGCTGCGCGCCATGACCAAGGCCCTCGGCTATTCGCAGACCTGCTTCGATCCGGCCAACCCGGGGCGGCTGTGCCGCGGCCGCGAGCGCTGGATCGAGGGCTACCCGATCCCGGATACCTCTCCGCTCCAGCGGCTGGTGGTCAGCGGTGCGTCGTTCAGCGACGACACCGCGCGCGATGCTCGCCGGGGGCTCTCCTTCTCGGGGCTCACGGTGGGCCAGGTGCTCGCCGCGCTGTTCCCCGACCGTTGGCTGCTGGCGTTCTGCGAGCAGGGCGAGATCGAGCACGTCCCGGAGGGCGCCCTGCTGGTGGAGGAGCACCTGCAGCCACGCTTCGGAGGGCGCCGGATGGACCTCTGCGTCCGCTGGCGGGTGTCGCTGGCGGGCGTGGAGGCCTTCGACGCCCACGTCGGCGAGCAGCCATGGTCGGTCGCTGGGTTCGTCCCCTGGGTTGGGGATCTCTCGGCCGCGCTGGAGGAGGCGCTTTTCCTGCTGACCGGGCAGGGGACCACCCTGGGGATGCCGCGGCGCGGCTTCCAGCCCAGCGCCCTGCCGCAGCTGCTCGACCTGGTGCCCTGGGTCGCCCTGGTCCACCTCGACAAGCACGGCCTGGCCCTCGGGATCTACAGCATCGCGCCGATCGAGGTCGATGACGCCCTGGTCAGGCTCGCCGGCGAGGCCGAGGCGCTGCCCGTCCCCTTCTCGATCCCCCCCATGCTGGCGCGTTGGGATCGGGCGCTCTACGAGCTGCGGCAGGCGTGGCATGGCCCGGGGGAGTTCCCCGTGCCGCCCGGAGAGAAGTACATCCCTTCCTACCAGGACGAGCCGGAAGACGAGGAAGGGACCGAGGAGTAGGGAGCGGTCAGCGGTCAGCGGTCAGCAATCAGCTATGAACGAGGTACGAAGTTCGATACCGAGAAGGCTACGACTGAAGCTGCCGAAACACAGTCTGGGTGCCGGCTGCTTTCTGAGTGGTCATCGAAAACCATCTTGCTGACGGCTGAATGCTGATAGCTGACAGCTCTCCGGCAGCCCTGAACTGTCGGCTGATTTGGTCGGTGCCGAGGAGTAGGCCGCGGCGCGCCTCGAGAAGCCCGAATCGTCGGACGATTCGGGACTTCAGGCGAGCAGCTCCGCGTGGTAGCTCAGCTCCAGGATGGAGGCGCCGGGGGAGATCTGGGCCAGGAGCTGCAGGGCGCGCCGGGCAGCCCGCGCGATGTCCGACCCGATGACGAGGAATGTTCTCCGGTCGCCGTCGATCTGGGCGGTCACCAGGTAGCCGTGGATGGCGCTATGGTGGCCTTGTTCCTGCCTTGGCTTGCTTCGATCCAGGACCACGACGCTCGCCATGGCCGGCTCGGAGACCAGCATGTCGTCGACTTCGGGGGGAAGATCCTCGGATTGGGGCGACAGCGCAGCTTCCGCCTCGACGGCCGGGGCCGCGGTGGGCTCGCCCGGGTTCAGCACGGCCTCGTCGGTGTCCTCGGTGGGCGGCCGCGCAATGCGGGAGGCCGGGCTGATGTCGTGCCGGCTGCGGTAGCGCATCACGGCCTCGCGGGAGCACCCCGCGAGCTCGGCGATGCGGCCGTCGGGGACCTCTCCCATGAGGTGGCGGTACTCATCGAGCCGCGAGCGGCGGAAGGCTGGCCGGCGCTTGCTCGCGCCCTCGCCCCCAACCCGCTCGCCCTTCACGGGGCGTCGGTAGGAGGGGATACCAGCGTAATACCTGTAGACCACGACGTAGCGTCGATCCAGGCCGGCGGCCTTGGCGATCTCGCCGTCGGGACGCTTGCCCATCAAAGCGTCATACTGGGAGAGCTTGGCGCGTGTCGCCTCCGACAAGGGGGCGTATTTTGGCTTCGATTCGGTCATCCCGATCTCCTCTGAAACCACTCGTTGCGTTTCCGACCATAGCGCGCGTCAGCAACCCCCGCAAGAAACCCGAGATGGCGTCACTCGGAGGTGGGTGTGATCCCCTCCCAGACGCGACGCTCGACGAAGAGCTGCACCATGTCCGGATCCAGCTTGCCCGCGCGCGCCTCCAGTTGCAGGATATGCAAGCCGCGATCGAGGCCCATGGCGCTTCGGTAGGGCCTGTCGCCCGCGGTGAGCGCGTCGAACACGTCGCAGATCGCCATGATCTTCGAACCCGAGGGGATCTGCTCGGCGGTCAGCCCCCGCGGGTAGCCGCTGCCATCCAGGCGCTCGTGGTGGCCGAGCGCGAGGGCGGGGACGTTCTGCAGCCAGGAGGTCCAGGGGATGCGCTCCAGAAACTGGCTGGTGTGCTCGACGTGGGCGTTGATCTCCTCGCGTTCGCCCGCGGAGAGGGAGCCCTTCGCCATGGCCAGGCGCTCGAGGTCACGGGGGCGCAGCACGGGGCTCCCGTCGTCTTCCAACCGCCAGCCTGCCGCCGTGCGCACGGCCTCTGCGTCGGCGCCCTCGAGGCGCGCGCCGGGGCGGTTCAGCCTGTGGATCGCTGCGACCACGGCCGTGATCTCGGCGAGGCGCCGAGCCGCGATGAGGGGGCGGAGGGCCCGGAAGGTCTGGCGGGCGCGCAATTGGCTGGAGTACAGCCGAAGCCGGGCCTCGATCTCCTCCAACTCCCAGGGGAACAGCTTCTCCGCCTTGAGCAGGACCTCCTCGCGCACCCCGACCTTGCCGAAGTCGTGCAGCAGGGCCGCGTAGTGCAGCTCGATGAGATCGTCGGGGGTGAAGTGCTGTCCGGCGAAGGCTGGCAGCTTGCTGTCGTTGACCGCGCGGGCCAGCGCCACGGTCAGCGCGGCGACACGGTGGCTGTGGCCGCCGGTGGCCGGATCACGGACCTCGATACCGGACATGGCGGCATCGACGAAGCCGTCGAAGAGGCGGCGGATGTCGTCGTACAGGCGGTGGTTCTCCAGGGCGACGGCGGCCTGGGCGGCGATGGAGCGGACGAGGGCGACATCGCGCCGGTTGAAGGGCTCGGCCTCCTCGAAGCTGGCCATGGGCACGCCGAAGCGCGCTTTGCGGTTGATCAGGGAGACCACCGCGATGATCCGCCCCTGCCGGTCGCGCATGGGCACGGTGAGCATGGTGCGGGTGCAGTAGCCACAGCGCCGGTCGAACTCGGTGTTGAACGAGTAGGGCGCGTCCGGTGGCAGATCGTAGGCGTCCTCGATGACCTGCACGACGCCGTGGTTGGCCACGTAGCCGGCGAGGGAGGAGTCATCGATGGGGATGGAGGCGGCCACCTCCTCGAAATCGACCGTGTCGTTCTGGGCCGCGCCAAAGACGAGGTGATCGTCGTCGCGCACCAGGTACAGGCTGCCCCCGTCGGCCTTGACGACCCGGCGGGTCTGGAACAGCACGGCGTGCAGCAGGGCGGTGCGGTCGGGGATGGCGGAGAGGGCGTGCCCGATCTCGTTGAGGATCGTGACGGCCTCCTCCTCCTGGCGCACCTGGTGGCGCAGCTGGGCCTGGCGCGCGAGGTGGACCAGGGCGTAGGGCAGCCGCTGCTCGACCTGGTCCGGGGCGATGCTGTCGAAGAAGTCCGGGTCGGGCTCGGCCGCCACGAGGATGGCCTCGCCGGCCGGGTCCGGGCCGCCCGGCCCGCGGGGGAGGGCGGCCTGGGGATCTGCGCTGCGATCCAGCAGCCAGATGCGGGGGGCACCCCGGTCGGAGGACAGGGAGCCGGGGTCAGCCCAGCACAGGCCGTACCCCTCCGCCGCCTGCCGGACGCGGTCGGCGAGGGGGGACTCGGGGGGGAGCACCGTGACGTGGACGGTGATGTCCGGGTTGAGCTTGGACACGAGGAGGCCGCCGGGAAGGAGCGAGACGCTCTCTATCAAGAAACCGCCAGGTCGGGGATCTGATCGTCCCGCACGGTGCTATCCTGGCCATGACCGTCATCGTCGGGAGGTGACACTTGCGCGCCTGGACCCGTTCCGCCCCCCTCGCCCTGCTGCTGATCTTCGGCCAGGCCTGCCCAGCCCCTCCCGAGGACACCGGCGCACCCCCGGCGGACCTCGACGGAGACGGCTTCGACGCCAGCCAGGACTGCGACGACCAGGATCCCGCCGTCCATCCGGGCGCCACCGAGGTCTGCGACGGCGTCGATGACGACTGCGACGGCCTGACCGACGAGGACATGCCCGACGCGGACGGGGACGGCGTGTGCGACGGGATCGACCCGGAGGAGTGCGACGGGCTGGACAACGACGGCGACGGCCTGGTGGACGAGGACTTCGGCGACTCCGACGGTGACGGCACGCCCGACTGCCTCGACGAGGAGCTGTGCGACGGGCTGGACAACGACGGCGACGGCCTGGTGGACGAAGACACCCCCGACACCGACGGCGACGGGTTCTGCGACGGGCTGGACCACGAGGCCTGCGATGGCCTGGACAACGACGGCGATGGCCTCACGGACGAGGACTTCAGCGACACGGACGCCGACGGCATCGCCGACTGCATGGACCGCGAGGAGTGCGACGGGCTGGACAACGACGGCGATGGCCTCACGGACGAGGGCTTCCCGGACACCGATCACGACGGCACGGCCGACTGCCTCGACGCGGAGGACTGCGACGGGTTGGACAACGACGGCGACGGCCTGGTGGACGAGGACTTCGGCGACTCGGACGCCGACGGCACCGCCGACTGCCTCGACGAGGAGGAGTGCGACGGGCTGGACAACGACGGCGACGGCCTGGTGGACGAGGGCTACCCCGACGCCGACGGGGACGGCACGGCCGACTGCGTCGACGTGGAGGCCTGCGACGGGCTGGACAACGACGGCGACGGCCTGGTGGACGAGGACTTCGGCGACTCCGACGGCGACGGCACCGCCGACTGCCTCGACACGGAGGGCTGCGACGGGCTGGACAACGACGGCGACGGCTTCGTGGACGAGGGTTTCCTGGACACCGACGGCGATGGGACGGCCGACTGCGTGGACGTGGAGACCTGCGACGGGCTGGACAACGACGGCGACGGCCTGGTGGACGAGGGCTTCGCGGACACCGACGGCGACGGCACCGTGGACTGCCTCGACGCGGAGGACTGCGACGGGCTGGACAACGACGGCGACGGCCTGGTGGATGAGGACTTCGGCGATGCGGACGGCGACGGCACGGCGGACTGCCTCGACGTGGAGGGCTGCGACGGGGTGGACAACGACGGCGACGGCCTGGTGGATGAGGGCTTCGCGGACACTGACCTGGACGGCACGGCGGACTGCGTGGACGCCGAGGAGTGCGACGGGCTGGACAACGACGGCGACGGCCTGGTGGACGAGGTCATCGGCGACGACGTGGACGGCGACGGCTACACCCCCTGCGACGGGGACTGCGACGACGCCGACCCGGACGCCTGGCCCGGAAACCCCGAGGACCGCGACCTCGTGGACGACGACTGCGACGGCCTGGTGGACGAGGACTTCCTCGCGGCGGGCGACGTGCTGGTGTCCGAGATCCACTACGACCCGGTCGCGGTGAGCGATGGGGCCGGCGAGTACCTGGAGCTGTTCAACGCCTCGGCCGAGGACCTCGACCTGGTGGGCTGGACGCTCACAGACCTCGACGGCGACGCCATCACCATCGAGGACTCCCTGGTGCTCGCGGCCGGGGACTACGCCGTGCTCGGCTGCAACCCCTATACCGCCGCCAACGGCGGGGTCAGCGAGGACTACACCTACAGCCGCGCCTCACGCCTGGTCCTCGACAACGGGCCGGATGAGCTGATCCTCGCCGCCGGGTCGCTGGTGCTGGACGCCGTGGCCTGGGACATCACCGGCGCCTGGAGCTACAGCGCGGGGCACGCCCAGGGGCTCGACCCGGATCTGCTGGACGCCACCTCCAACGACGACGGCGGGGCCTGGTGTGCCGCCACCAGCCTGATCGTGGCGGGCGGTGACTACGGCACGCCCGGCCGCGAGAACGACCTCTGCCCGCAGTTCGACCATGACGGGGACGGCTACAGCGGCGACGACGGCGACTGCGACGACGAGAGCCCCAGCGTCTACCCCGGCGCGCCCGAGATCGACCCGGGTGTGGACAACGACTGCGACGGCGTCATCGGCAACACCCTGCCTGTCGCCATCGCCGAGGTGCTCGACACCGGCACCATCTCCACCTGCGAGGAGCTGCTGCTGGACGGCAGCGGCTCCTGGGATCCCGACGGCGACCCGATCCTGTCCTGGTCCTGGAGCCTGGACGCGGCCCCGGCGGCCTCCGGGCTGGCCACCGCGGACATCGACGCGCCCCACGACGCCAGCCCGGTCTTCGTCCCGGACGTGGAGGGGACCTACACCTTCGGCCTCATGGTCAGCGACGGCCTGGACTCGAGCGTCCCGGTCAGCGTGGACGCCGAGGTGGTCTGGCGCGGCTACAACGGCGCCCCCACGGCCGCCGCGGGCGCCGACTTCTCCTACTCCGGCAGCACGACCTGCACCGTCACGGCCTACGGCACCACCACCTGCCCGCCCTGCGCCACCGTGATCTTCGCCCTCGACGGCACCGCCTCCTCCGACCCCGACGGCGACGCCCTCGCCGTGACCTGGACCGTCCTCTCCGGGGGCAGCTACGGCGGCGTCACCGACGACGCAAGCCTGGCCACCTCCCTGGTGGTCTCCGGTGTCCCGGCCACCTACGGGAGCACCAGCACGGTCACGGTGGAGCTGGAGCTCACGGTAGGCGACTGCGAGGGCGAGGAGGACAGCGACACGGTGCGGATCGGCTACGCCTGTACCGGCATCTGAGGCGAAACCTGCTATAGTTCTCCCTCCCGCACAGGCGGGTACGGAGGCTTCGATGCGTTTCCTGACCATGACCGGAATGCTGGCCAGCGTGCTGCTCGGCGGTTGTACCTGGATCTCCCCGAGCGACCTCGACTGTCAGCTCGAGCTGGTGGACGACGACGGTGATGGCTACCCCTTGAACGAGGTCGAGGACGGCTACACGGGCAGCGACCGTTGCAACCACCTGACCCGTCTGGACTGCGACGACACCGAGCCCACCATCCACCCCGACGCCGACGACCCCTGGTACGACGGCGTCGACGCCGACTGCCTCGCGGACGACGACTACGACCAGGACGGCGACGGCTACGTCCCGGACGAGTACGTCGGGATGGAGACCGCCGGTGTCGAGAGCAGCGGCGGCCTCCCGGGCGGCGACTGCGACGACGAGCTCGGCTCCATCAACCCCAGCGCAGCGGACGCCTGGTACGACGGGATCGACTCCGACTGTGGCGGCCAGGACGACTTCGACCAGGACGCGGACGGCTACGTCGAGGACACCTACATCGGCATGGCCACCACCTACGTGGCCGGCTCGGGTGCCTTGCCCGGCGGCGACTGCGACGACCTGCTCGCCGGGGTGAACCCCGGCCAGGACGACACCTGGTACGACGGCGTGGACACCGACTGCGGCGGTGAGGACGACTACGATCGCGATGCCGACAGCTACGTCCCCGACGAGTACCTGGGCCTGCCCACCACCTACGTGGACGGCTCCGGCGCCCTGCCCGGCGGCGACTGCGACGACGACAACCGCCGCATCCACCCCGGCGCCACGGACGCCTGGTACGACGGCGAAGACTCCGACTGCGCGGGCGACGACGACTTCGACCAGGACGTGGACGGCCACCGCGATCTCGCCACCACCACCGACGGCGACGACTGCGACGACACCGACGCCACCTCCTACCCCGGCGCCGGCGAGGTCTTCGGCGATGGCGTCGATCACGACTGCGATGGCGACCCCGACACCTTCCCCCTGGACGATGTCCCGGGCTCCGAGTGGGAGAATCCGCGCGCGCTGCAGCTCGTGGGCGACGCGACCAACGTGCTGATGGCCCTGAGCTTCGATCGTGGCATCTGGGCCTCGACCACCTACCACGACACCGCCTTCGCCCTGACCCTCGATCCGGCCGATCCGGCGACCGGCTTCTACCGGAGCGAGAACTGGCTCTCCAGCACTACGGACTCGGGCCCCAACCCGCTGACCGACGGCTTCGACGTAGGCGTCGATTCCACGGTGCTCTACGGGGTCATCGGCATCCAGAACACCAGCACCCGGCAGACCGTGCTGCGTGGCCGCAACATCGGCGACACCGTGGCCTTCGGCGTCTCCTCGCCGCTGACCGCGCCGCTGGGGTTCGACGACACCTCCGTCGCCGTCAACGCCACAGGTGACATCCACGCCGTGGGCTGCACCACCGAGGATCACGCCTGGGCCATGTCCTACCTGTGGGCCCAGGCCGCCACCCTGCGGTCCAGCCGCGCCGACGACACCGCGGTCTACGCCGTGCGCGCCCGGACCTGCGATCTCGACTTCTACGACACCTCCGGCGACGGCGTCCTCGTCCTCGGGCGCTACAACGAGCCCGTCCCGGAGGACACCGGCCTGGTCCCCGTGGACACCGCCGACACCGCCGACACCGCCGTGGTCCCGGTGGATACCGCCGATACCGCCGTGGTCCCCGTGGATACCGCCGATACCGCCGATACCGCCGCGGTCCCCGTGGATACTGCCGACAGCGCCGTGCTGCCTGCCGACACGGGCGACACCGGCGCTGTCACGAGCACCACTGGGACCACCCTGGAGATCTACACCTTCGCATCGCCCGCCTCGGGGGACAGCGTGGAGCTCGTGCAGGTGGCGGCCTTCGACGGTTTCGACCTCGGCAGCATCCAGGTCCACCCCTGGGATGGCGGCCGGCTCCTGATCATCGCCGATCCGGTGGCTTCCGTCCTGGCCGTGGAGTCCCTCGACGCCGCCTGGTCGCTCACCGAGCTCATGAGCCTGCCCTTCCCGGCCGACCCCCTCCTCTCGGCCGCCTCGGTCGTGGCTCCCGACGGCACGCTCTATGTGACCACGGTCACGGAGGGCGGCGATCTCACGCTGAACTACGGCGACCCCGCCTTGGCGTCCTACCTGGCGCAGGTGTCCTACGATCCGGGCTTCCCGGTCGAGCAGTCGGCGGTCTACGTGGATCCGGGCGGCAGCCTGCTCATCATCGCGGCGGCCGGCTACGACCCCTCCGAGGGCGGCGACCGCGTCGTCTACGGCTACGCAGAGCTGGGGTCGTAGTCCCTCACGAAGGGTACTCCGCCTCGGCGTAGACACAGCTCTCGGGGTCGCCATCCTCCGTGCCGGAGAGGCTGTCGGTGTAATAGACCCGCGCGAAGGAGCTGTCCCAGCACTCGGACACGCTGGCCTCCGTCGCGCCGAGATCGCCGCCGGTGGCGCGTACGTCTGCACGCCCGGCCCCGCTCGCCAGCCAGCGGCTGTGCACGCGCCAGGTCTCGTCCAGCCCAGCCCCGCCGCCGGGGTTGAGGTCCGAGACCACCGCCAGGTCCATGACCCCCTCGCCGTCGAAGGTCTGCTCGTAGGCGTAGTCCGCGTCGATGCCGTCCGGGCCGAAGGCGGTGAAGGTGGCGGTGCCGCGCACCCCGTCCTCGCCGATGTCGTAGTCGACGCCGAACTGCCCGGTGGCCTCCTCGGTGGGGTCGAGGGCGTGGATGGTGTCGAAGTCGATGGAGAAGCGGCCGGTGGAGACCTCGCGGGTGGCGCCCGGATCCACCTCGCCCAGGACGACGGAGCAGGCCGCGTCGCGCTCGGTGTCGCGCGGCCACTGGTCGAAGCCCCAGGTGGTCACGTCGGTGTCGGGATCGCGCACCACCCACAGCAGGGTCTGGACCGGATCGAGCGCCGTGGCCCACGGACCCCAGGTGGCGCTCGACTCGGAGCTGTCCACGTAGCTGGGGCGGTAGTCGTGGGTGATGGTGTCCACCCACAGCAGCACGGTGCCCACGAGGCGGTTGATGTCCTCCGTCGTGGCGGCGGTGAACAGGTACAGGGTGGCCCAGTCATCGTCGTCCTTGGCCAGGCCGCTCGCCAGGGGCAGGTTCACCTGCACCCGTTCGTCCGGCAGGACCTCCACCAGGGAGCTCTGGACGAAGCAGGCGGGCAGGGCGACGAAGAGGAGCGCGGCGCTGCGGTGCATGGGTGCCTCCGAGGAGCGGGCGTGGACAGTCTACCCCTTGGACACACGAACGGCGCGACGTGGAAACGCGCTCTACAGGATCTCCAACGCCTGCTTGAGGTCGCGTTTGAGGTCGTTGAGGTGCTCCAGGCCCACGGAGATGCGGATCATGGACTCGGTCACGCCGTGGTTGGCCAGCTGCTCGGGGGAGACATCCGCGTGGGTCATGCGCATGGGGTGCTCCGCCAGGCTCTCGGTGCCGCCCAGCGAGACCGCAAGGCGGAAGATCTCGAAGCGATCGAGCACCTTGAAGGCGGCTTCTTCACCACCCTCCACCTCGAAGGAGATCAGCGAGCCGTGGCCGGTGGTCTGCTCTCGGTAGAGCTTGCCCTGAGGGGACTCGGGATCCAGCAGGCTCGGGTAGATGACACGGGTGACCTTGGGGTGCTCGAACAGCAGCTCGGCGAGCTTCTGGGCGGTCTTGGCCTGACGCCGCATGCGGATGGAGAGGGTCTCCAGCGAGCGGGTGAGCATCCAGGCCGTGAACGGCTGGGCCATGGTGCCCAGGATGGTGCGGTAGGTGCCGATGGCCTGCATGGTGGCCGCGTCGCTGATGGCGAGGCCGGCCACGAGATCGGAGTGGCCGCCGAGGAACTTGGTGGCCGAATACAGCACGATGTCTGCGCCGAAGTCCACGGGGTGCTGGAACAGCGGGCCGAGGAAGGTGTTGTCCACGGCGGTGTAGACCCGCCGCTCGGGGGTGGAGAGCTCCCTGGCGAGGTCGGCGCAGGCCTGGATGTCGGTGAGCATGAGGCTCGGGTTGGCCGGGGACTCGATGTAGAGCATGCGCACTTTGCCGGGGAAGCGCGCCGCCGCCGCTCGCATGGCCTCGTGCGCGGTGCAGCCCGCCGGCATGAACTCGGCGTGGATGCCCATCTCGGGCAGGATGTGCTCGAAGAGGAAGTGGGTGCCGCCGTAGACGGGCATGGTGGAGAGGACCACATCGCCGGGTCTGCACAGGGCCAGGGCGGTGGTGGAGATGGCGGCCATGCCGCTGGAGAAGAGCGCGGCCTTCTCCATCTCCTCCCAGGCGGCCATGCGATCCTCGTAGATCTCGAGGTTGGGGTTGTTCACGCGGGAGTAGATCAGCCCCATGGCTTCACCGTGGGGGAGCTCCTTGAGGCCATAGGCCGCCTGGAAGAACTTCTTGCCATCGGCCGCGCTGGCGAATTCGAAGGTGCTCGTGAGGAAGACCGGCGGCTTGACCGAGCCTTCGGAGCGGTGGGCCTCGTAGGCGTAGCCGAGGGCGAGGGTCTCGGGGTGGAAGCGCTTGTCGTACCGCTCGCTCTTGAGCTTCATGGGATCTCCGGGTGCTCGGGGAGGCCAACCCCTATGCCGGACCCCTTCCTCCGGCACGGGGTGGAGATCAGCGCTCGGGCAGCTTCCAGATCTGGTAGCGGCCCTGTTCGAACATCAGCACGCCTTCGGCCGCCAGCAGGCGGTCCAGGTGCTCCTCGGGAGCCACGAACTCTCGCTCGAAGGTGGCGCCGTCGAGGAAGGGGTAGGTCTTGTGCAGGAAGTGGACGCGGCCGCGGAGCACCCAGGTGACGCCACCCTCCCGCAGGACCCGCAGCGAGGCGTCGCCCTCGCGGGCCAGCAGGTGGCGGCTGGGGACGTGCTCCTCCACGGAGCCCAGCACCCAGGGGCGCTCCAGGGGCCAGGCTGGCCAGCAGAACAGCAGGGCGATCTGCGCGTCCTCGGGGCTGTGCTCGTTGAGCCAGCGCACCGCCTCCCAGCCGCCGAGGTGCTCCTCCAGGTACGCCTCCCGGTCCGTGAGCCCGAGGGCGGCCGGGGCCTGGGTGGTCGTCTGGCGCAGCACCGGGCGCAGGTTGGCGGGCAGCCCGAGCAGGAAGGCCAGGCCCACCGCCGCCGCAGCCCAGCGCGGCAGGCGTGCCATGCCTGCCGCGGCAGCGAGGGCCGCGATGGGCAGCACGGGCAGCAGGTAGCGCAGCCACTGGACCTGGCTCCACCACAGCAGGCCGCCCAGGATCGTGACCGCGAGCACCAGGCGGGCGCGCGGCTCCCGCCAGGCGGCCCACAGCGCGGCCGGGGCCAGGGCCAGCAGCGCGGGCTGCAGCCGCCCCAGGAAGACATCGCCGTTGTCCTCGGCGGCCATGATCAGGCGCCAGGGCAGCAGGAGCAGATCGAGCAGGCCGTGCCCGGCGCCGTAGCGGTCGCGGAACTGGAAGGCCATGTCCCCGGCCTCGGCCCAGCCGGTGAAGGGAAACAGGGGGTGCAGGCCCTCCAGGACATTGCGCAGCCACCAGGGGGCCACCACCGCCAGCGCGGCCAGGCCCGTCAGCGCCACGCCACCGAGCGCGCGGGCGCGGCGTCCCGGTGGGCCCTGCCGCAGGGCGCGCCACGCCAGCACCGCGAACAGCGGGGCCAGCGCAAGGGCCGCGTTGTACTTGGCGGCCAGCGCGCCCCCGGCGGCCATGGCCAGCAGGGGCAGCCGGCCCGCCAGCCCGGCGTCCAGCGCCACGAAGGTCAGCAGCGCGACGGCGAGATCCACGTGGGCCAGGCCGAGCTCGGTGAGGAAAGAGGCGCTCCCGGCCAGCAGCAGGGGGGCGGCCAGGCCCGCGATGGGGCCCCACCAGGCCTGGGCGCGACGGCGCACGGCCAACAGCAGGGCCAGGCCAAGGGCGAGGGCGAAGGCGCGCGGTGCGGCGAAGCCCCCCAGGCCCAGCAGCCAGGTCCAGGGCAGGTGCAGCGCCAGGGGGCGGCTGCCGTTGGGCATCCACGGTCCGCCCAGCAGGTGCCCCTCCATGAGCAGCCGCGCGGGCAGGGCCAGGTGGTAGTAGATCTCGTCGGTCTCGGTGGCGGGGGTCAGCAGGCAGAGCAGGGCCGGGGTGGCGATGAGCAGGCCCCAGGCAGCCTCGGGGTGGGTCAGGCGTGGCCCCCGGACGGGCGGGCGCGTGAGCCAGCCGGCGGCCAGCAGGGCGATGGTGAGCGCCCCGACCCAGGTGTGGACCCCCAGCAGGAGGGCGGCCGGCAGGGACAGCAACCCCCAGGCCACCAGGCCGACGGCCAGCGCCCGCAGCCAGCCGAGCTCGTCGTCCAGGGCTGCGGGCTGGGTTCGCGCGAGCAGGGCGGCGCCACCGCCGGTGCAGGCCAGCAGGGCGACGAGGGTGGCGCACGCCGCGGCGGCGGCTTCGCCCCAGGGGAGCGCGGCCAGGGTCCCGC
This sequence comes from Pseudomonadota bacterium, assembly GCA_043814015.1. Classification (GTDB taxonomy): domain Bacteria; phylum Myxococcota_A; class UBA796; order UBA796; family JAFGLY01; genus JBDRKM01. Next base: position 7,353 of record JBDRKM010000041.1, on the reverse strand, counting down.
TGGGCTCCAGGGCGACGAAGAGGGCGCCGATAATCAGCGCCCAGGCGGTCAGGGCCACGCCGGCGGCGGTGCGCAGAAGGGGACGGGTCACGGACGGACCTCCACGGGGCATGGGACGCCGCGCTCGGCAGGGCGCAGCCGGAGTGCTTCGCCCGGGACCTCCCAGCGCAGGGCGTCGCCCCGGAGGGCGGGCCCGGTGGGACGCCACGTGCTCCCCTGGAAGACCTCGGCGCACCAGCCGCCCAACGGCCAGGCGGTCGCCACGGAGAACCCGCTCCCGTCGGCGAGGGGCTCGGCACGCGGATCATCCGCGCTCACCACCACCTCTCTGGCGGTCGCGAGCCAGGCGTCGTCACCCTGGCGGAAGAGCAGCCAGGGGCCCCAACGGGAGGGCCAGCCCTGGTCGCCGTCGCTGTCGACCCGCAGCCCGTCGGAGCAGGCCACGTCGATCTCGCCGTCGGCGCGCTCCTCCCAGCAGACCACGCCGTGCCACAGGCTCGGGGGGGCGCGGAAGCCCACCTCGGCGCGGTGCAGCCAGCGCGCGCCGTCCGCCAGGCGCTCCAGCCACACGCCCTCGTCGTCCAGCCAGGCGGCCCAGCCATCGGCGGCCACCACGTGGCGCTGGTCTCCGGGGCGGGTGACCCAGGGGCGCGGGGGGCCGGCGTCGGCGTCCCAGCGCCAGAGGTCCAGACCGGTCGTGTCCTGGTCGCGGCCGTCCACCCACAGGACCGTCGGCCAGCTCAGCGCGGGCGGAAACCAGGGCAGGGGCACGGCCTCGCGGGAGCGCAGGACTGCATCGCCGCGGGTGAAGACGGAGATTCTGTCCTCGGTGGCGATGGCGAGGTGTGCCCCATCGTAGGCAGGCGCGGCCACCACCTCGAGCAGCGGCCGGCGCTCGCCGGGTGTCGGCGTGGGATCGGGCAGGCGCCACACCCGCCCCGGGCTGACGGCACCCACCAGCCCGGGAGCCACGCCCACCAGGGTCTCGGGCTGCGCCAGCTCCACTTCCAGCCCGTCCGTGAGACGCTCGGCCTGGGCCACCCGGCCGAGACCATCGCAGCCCAGCGCCCAGACGCCCGCGAGCCGCGGCGCGCGGCGGTCCTCGCAGCGATGGCGCAGCCGCAGCAGGGGGCGGCGATCCCAGGCTGGCGAAGCTGGGAGTTCGAGGACCCGCGCCTCGGGATCGGGCGCGGCGGTCAGGTCGGCGGCCAGGGGAAGTGGCGTGAGGGTACGCGCAAGCTGCGAATCCCCAGCACCACACCCGCCGCCGAGCAGCAGCAGCGGGAAAAGGGCGCGACAGGGCACAGCGGAGGGGCCCGGCGGCCGGTGGGACGCCTACTCGGTGCCGCAACAGGTGGCGGTGAGGACGACCTGGTCTGTCTTGGTCTCGCCGGTGCAGTCGGTGACCGCCAGCTCGAAGGTGAAGGCGGTATCCTCGCACGAGAGGGAGGAGACGGTGATGTCCGTGAGGATGACCGCGGTCTCCAGGCTGGTGGGGTCGTGGATGGTGGCGGAGCCGTCGATCACGGTCCACTGCACGGTGTAGGGATCGCCGTCGGGGTCGGTGATGTCCGCGTCGGTGCCCAGCATGGTGGAGATGTCGTCGCAGTCGTCGCAGTCGTAGGAGCCGTAGCTGCCCGCGGTGCAGGTGACCTCGCCGTCCTTGTAGCCCTGATCGCTGCCGGCGTTGACCGAGGGGGAGCTGTTGTAGGAGCGCTCGGCGATGGTGAGGTTCACCAGATCCGGTGTGGACCACTCCTCGTTGTCGTAGACCGCCACCGACAGGATGTAGTTGCCGGCCACGTCGGCGAAGAAGGTGGGGGAGGCGATGTCCCGGCCGCTGAAGTTGGCGCCGGTGGCGGTGGAGCCGGAGGGCTTGGCCTGCAGATCCCAGTAGTAGGTGAGGGGGTCGCCATCCGGATCCACCGAGCCCGAGCCGTCGAGCGGGATGGCGGTGCAGTCCTCGGCGGAGATGTCCTCGCCCGCGTTGGCGGTGGGCGCGCCGTTGTCGCCGATGACCGTGACCACCGTGGCGTCGGGAAGCGAGCCCACCATGGCGTTCTCGACCACGAGGTTGGCGATGTAGACGCCCTTCACGTCGGGCACGAAGCTGGCGGTGGCCTCGGTGGGGTTGCTCACGGAGGCGGTGGTCAGCGCGGAGTAGGTGGGGGTGTCCACCAGGGACCAGGTGTAGGTGAGCGGGCGGCCCTGGGGGTCGTAGGAGGCGGTGCCGTCGAGGGTGGCCGTGGCGCCCAGGGTGATGGTCTGGTCGGGGCCGGCGTTGGCCACCGGGCGGTCCTCCGGCTCCTCGGCCACCACCACGACGTAGTCGGGGGCGCTGTTGAGACCCTTGGCGTCCCGCACGATCAGCTTGACCACGTAGGTGCCCAGCACGTCGGGCTGGAAGGTGGTGGTGGAGGCCGTGGCGTCGTGGTTGCGGGCGAAGGGGGCCTCGCGCGACTCCAGTTCGCTGCCGTCGGGCAGGTGCTCGAAGCTCCAGCTGAAGATGATCGCGTCGCCGTCGGGATCATAGGAGCTGTGGCCGTCCAGGGTGACGATCAAGTCAGCCGGCTGGCTGATGTCGGACCCGGCGTTGGCCACGGGGGCGTTGTTCAGCACCTCGTGCGAGGTGTCGTCCCCCTCGGGCTTGCAGGTGCCAGCCATCAACACGGGAAAGACCAGGATGAAGGCGGCGGGGATCAGGGTGCGCATGGCGGTGTCCCGGCGTTGGGGGGGATCTTAGAACTCGCCCGTACAGGAGTACGAGATGGTGACGGTGTCGTTGTCGCTGTACATGCAGTCGCTGACGCTGAGCGAGACGACCCAGGAGTCGGTGGTGGTGGAGCCCAGGGTGGGGGTGACCTCGGGGACCGAGACCTGCGTGAAGGGGCCGTAGGGCGTGTGGATGAAGAGCTCGCCGGTGGTGTCGAGCCACTCGTAGTTCAGGTCATCGCCGTCGGGATCGCTCGAGGTGGTGCCGTCGAGCTCGACGGCATCTGCCTCGCAGGGATCGCACTCGTGCACGCTATAGGAGACGAGATCGCAGGTGGCGTCGGAGTCGATGGTCTGGTCATCGCCCGCGTTGGCCACCGGGGGGCTGTCGGTGGAGGGGTCCGGCACGGTGAAGCTGACGACATCGGGCGCGGACCACATGGTGCCGTCGTAGACCGCCAGCTGGAAGGAGTAGGTGCCGATGACGTCCCAGGAGAAGCTGGGGGTGGGGGAGGATGGATCGTCGAAGGCCGGGGAGCCCATGGGCCCGGTGTCGCCGGAATCCAGCGAGCCGTCGGCGTGGGAGCCGGCGGGGACCTCGAGCACGCCCCAGCGGTACTCCAGATCCTCGCCCTCGGGGTCGTAGGAGCCGTAGCCGTTGAGCTGCAGCGCGGAATCCGTGCAGGGAGTGGTCGTGCCACCGACGCCCGCGTCGGCGATGGGCGGCGAGTTCTCGGAGGCGGCCCGGATGGAGCAGTAGACCGGATCGGACCACTGCTCGCCGTCGGAGACCACCAGGCTGACCAGGTAGATGCCCGAGGCGTCGGGGACCACGGTGGGGGAGGGGCCGCCGGCGTTGTAGATGCTGGTGGAGTCGAGGTCGGACTCATCGGGCCAGGTGGCCAGGACCCAGGAGTACTCCAGCGCGGCGCCCTCCGGGTCGTAGGAGCCCGCGCCGTCGAGCTCGGCGCGCTCGCCCACGTCCACCGTGACGTCACCGCCGCAGTCCGCCACCGGGGCCTGGTTGCCGCTGGCGACCTCGACCACCACGATGTCGGAGTTGCTCGTCTCGTTGCCGTCGTTCATCACCACGGAGAACACGTAGGTGCCCGTGGCGTCGGGAGTGAAGGTGACGGTGCAGGCCTCGGCGCTGTTGTTGTCCGAGAGCAGCGACTCGTCGAGGTTCGACTCGACGGGGGTGGACTCGATGGTCCAGACATAGGTGTAGGTGACGCCGTCGCAGGCGGTGGACACATCGGGCGGGCAGGCGTTGAGCGTGACCTGGTTCCCGAAGGCGATCTCCTGGTCTACGCCGGCGTTGGCCATGGGGGAGCATTCCACGGGCGTGGCGGTCTCCTCCGTGCTGTTGCACTTGGACGCAAGAGCGGTGGGGAGGAGGAGCAGGAGGAACAGCGTCCTGGCTCTCGTGGTCATCGCAGACTCCGTGGTTCGGCGGGGCCGTGGCAGGGTAGCTTCCTGTTCGTGGACAGACCAGGCCCTCGCGCCTGATCTGCCGCTGGGAGCAGACATGGAACCCGCACGGTCGAGCCATTGTAAAAAGACAGAACCCCTGTCGTCAACGAGATCGTACGTACTCACCCGCCGTCTGCCCCCAGCCGTCGCGCGGTGGGTGGTTCTCGCGTGCTTGATGGGGGGCTTTGGCCAGCCGGCCCGCGCCATGATCCCCGACACGTTTCGGAGCATGGATCCGGATCCGGTCGAGCCCGTGGCGCTCTTCGTCGCGGCGCGTGCCGATCTCGGGACCGTGCCGCCCTTTCGGGCGGGCCCGCGGGACAGGCTCGGGCTGGCGCTGGGGGGCGCCTGGGCGCCGGCGGCGCGGCTGGTGGTGGACCTGCGCATGGAAGGACTGTGCGATCAGCACCCGGATGGTGATCGCACGGTGGGGTTCGGGGACGCCGAGCTGGGAGCCCTCGTGCGCCTGCCGGTGCTCGAGGGGCGGCGGGCGACGGCGCGCGCGGCGGGGGGGCGGGGGCCCAGCCTGGGGCTCGGCTGGCGGGTCAAGCTGCCCAACGCGGCGGACGAGGGGGAGCTCGGCAGCGATGAGACGGACGTGGCCCTGGTGCTGGCCGCCGCCACGGACCTCGGGCCGCTGCGGGCCGGGCTGTCCGGTGGGTTGGCGATCCTGGGCGATCCTTTTCGTCTCGCGGCGCAGGACGACCTGGCCTTCGCCAGCCTGCGCCTCGGCTGGCTCCCCCCGACCCCGCCTCCGAAGGTCTGGGTGCCTCACGGTGCGCTGGCCCTGGACCTGGCCCTGCCCTCGCCCTCCAACCCGCTGCGCGCGCGGGCCGGCCTGGCCCTGGAGTGGGGATGGCGCTGGCGCCTCGGGCTGGACGTGGGCGCCGGCTTGAGCCCAGCCGCGCCGGACCTCGCCCTCGGCCTGCGCCTGGGCTGGGCCGCCGTGGGACGGGCCGAAGAGGCGGCGGCGGATTAGGACCGCCCGCGGCCGGACCTGTCCGGCGTGTGGAGGTCCCGTGGGTTTTCTCGACTTGATCTTCGGTGGCGGCGGGAGCCAGCTCGACCGCCAGTGCAAGCGCGTCCAGAACATCAATGCCCAGCCCGAGGACCGCGAAGCCGCGGCCCTCTTCCTGGCGGGCGACGGCGGCGAGCAGGCCATCTACGGGCTGTTGGGCCGCTTCGACGTGCGCATCGAGAACGCCATGAAGGACGCCAACGAGAAGGCCTTCGTGTTCGACCTGCTGGTGGAGCTGGGCCCGCCCGTGCTGGAGCCGGCGATCCTGTATGTCAAGCGCTGCAAGAACCTGGCGAACCCGCTGCGCCTCATCGAGACGCTGGGCGGCAGGGAGCCCCTGCTCCTCACCGTGCTGGAGATGCTCGATGAGGAGGCCGTGCGTGAGGACTTCAAGCCGGATCGCAAGCGCCACCTGCTGGTCAAGCTGGCCGACTACCGCGACGAGCGCGTCACCCCGTCGGCCGTGCGCTTCCTCGCCGACTTCGACGAGGGCGTGCGCTACGCCGCGGCGCAGGCCGTGATCCACCAGGAGACCGACGCTGGCCGCGAGGAGCTGCTGGTGGCCCTGGCCAACCCCGAGGAGGAGTCGAACCGGGTGCGGGTGCGCATCGGCGAGACCTTCGCCGGCCGCCGCTGGCCGCTGGGAGAGCACGCCGCGGCGCTCGCGGAGAACCCGCCCCAGGGGTTCCAGGTGCGGAATGGGCTGCTGATCCCGGCCTGAAGCGCCCATGCGGGTGCTCCTGGTCCAGCCTCCACGCCGGGATCGCCGCGATCCGAGCCTGGCGGTGCCGCCGCTGGGGCTGGCCCACGTGGCGGGCGCGCTGCGCAGCGCGGGGCACGAGGTGGAGCTTCTGGACGCGCGGGCCGAGGGGGTCGGCTGGGCGCGCCTGGGTGCGCGGATCGCCGCGGCGCGGGCGGAGCTCGTGGGGGTCACGGCCGCGAGCCCCGTGGCAGACCTCGCCGCCCGTGCCTGCGCCATCGCCCGGCCGCACGCGCGCTGGGTGATGCTCGGCGGGCCGCACCCCAGCGCGGTGGGGGAGGCGGTCTTCGTCCAGGACCCCGGGCTCGATCTCGCCGTGGAGGGCGAGGCCGAGGAGAGCGCCCCCGAGGCCCTGGCCTGGCTCACAGCCGGCGCTTCGGGAGATCCCCCCGCCGGGGTCCGTGTTCCTGGGCGTACTTTCCGGCGCCGCGTTCCCCCGGCCGACCTGGACGCGCTCCCGCCGCCCGCCCGCGACCTGCTGCCCCGGCGTGGCTACCGTCACCTGCTCGTGGGCGCGCGGCCCTGGGCCACCGTGGTGAGCAGCCGCGGCTGCCCCCACGGCTGCACCTTCTGCGATCGCGCGGTGGGCGGCACCACCTGGCGCGCGCGCTCGGCCGCCTCCCTGCTGGCGGAGATCGACGGGCTGCGGGTGGGTGGGGTGCGGCACGTGCACTTCTACGACGACGGCTTCACCCACGATCGGGCGCGGGTCCTGGCCCTGGCCCGCGGCCTGGAGGCGCGCGGCCGGCCCCTGGGCTGGAACTGCGAGGCACGGGTCGATGCGGTGGACCAGGAGCTGCTCGCGGCCATGGCGCGCGCCGGCTGCCGGCTGGTGGCCTTCGGGGTGGAGAGCGCCTCCGCGGCGACCCTCCGCCGCCTCGGCAAGGGCTTCACCCCCGCTCAGGTGGAGCGGGCCTTCGCCCAGGCGCGCGCCGCGGGCCTGCGCACCCTGGCCTACGCCATCCTCGGCAGCCCCGGTGAGGGACCGGCGGAGGTGGCCGAGACCTTGCGCTTCGTGCGCCACCTGCGGGCCGACTACGCCCAGTTCTCCACCCTCGCGGCCTACCCGGGCGCGCCCATCGCCGCGGACGCCGGGCCCAGGGTGGAGGTGCGCGGCCCGCTGGACGCCGACGAGCACCGCGCGGTGCTCTCCGACCTGCCCCCCGAGGACCTGGAGCGCTGGCTGCGGCGCGCCTGGGGCGGGTTCTACCTGCGCCCGGGCCCGCTGCTGCGCCTGGCGGGCGCGGGCCTGCGCTCCGGCGCCTGGCGCGAAGCGCCACGGGTTGCCCTGGCGGCGGCCGCGTGGCTGGCGTGCTCCTAGTGCACGCGCTCGGAAGTCTATGACCACCCCCTGCGGATCGCGGCGCGTGCACTGGCGGCCGCGGCTGCG
>JBDRKM010000040.1:0-18378 GCA_043814015.1 Pseudomonadota bacterium | reverse complement strand
GCCAACGGTCCGCGCGCGGCGCGGCAGCCCTCCAGGACGACCACGCCACTCCTGGCCCCGGCGATAGCCGGCAGCCGCCGACTTCTTTGCGTCCTCTGCGCCTTTGCGGTTCAATTCCCCTGCGAGCGCCTGGGAACTGTTTCTGGTTAGGCTCCCCCCCCCACCAGCCCCCCCGCGGAGGTCAACATGCGCATCACCGGCGGGACGCTTCGGGGGCGGAGCTTGCCCGGGCGGGTGGGGGCAGGAGTGCGTCCGACCGGGGCGCGGGTGCGAGAGGCGCTGTTCAACATCCTGGGGAACGACCTCGAGGGGCAGGAGGTGCTCGACGCCACCGGGGGTACGGGGCTGCTGGCCTTCGAGGCGGCCAGCCGGGGGGCGTGCCGGGTCCTGGTGATCGAGCGTGATCGCCGATCGGCCGCGGTCATCGCGGAGCGCGCGTGCGCGCTGGGGCTCACGGCACGGGTGGGGGTGCGCTGCGGGGACGCGCTGGCCTGCGCGGCTGGGGAGGGGCGCTTCGACCTCGTGTTCGCCGATCCCCCCTACGCCGAGCCCATGGCGCCGTGGCTGGCGGCGCTGCTGCCCTGCGCTGGCCGGGCCCTGGTGATCGAGCACGCGGTCCGCCAGTCACCCCCCGCGGCTCCGGTGGGCTGGGTCCTCGATACCCGGCGCTACGGGGACACGGCGCTGAGCTTCTACCGCCCGAGCGCGGCCGTGGGCGAGGGGCGCTCGCCTGAGGAACGGTAACGCCGGTAGTCGGCGATGATCTGCGTGTGGTCGAACACGATGGGGGAGGGGAGCGCGTCCAGCGCGAACACCCTGGCCTCGGCGGCGTCGTCCGCGCCGCTGGGGGTACCCGTAGCCTGCCCCACGAACACGACGGTCATGGTGTGGAAGCGGGGGTCCCGGGATGGGTCCGAGTAGACGTAGAGCAAGGTCTCCAGCGCCACCGTGAGCCCGGTCTCCTCCTGGATCTCCCGCACGGCCGCGGCCTCCACCCGTTCGCCGGCGTCCACGAAGCCCCCCGGCAAGGCCCAGCCGACCGGTTCGTTCTTGCGCCGGACGAGCACGATGCCGCCGGAGCATTCGACCACGACATCCACGGTGGGGAAGGGATTGCGCTGGCTCATGGGGAGCCCTCCTCATGTCGGGCGCGTCGCTCGATGGCGCGGGCGGCGTCCCTGGAACCTGGACCACCCGTCGCGGCGAGCTGCTCCAGGATGGTGAGGGCCTCGGGATCCGGGTCGTGGACCAGGGTCTCGAGACCGACGATGCGCTGGGCGGCGGAGAGCTCCGCGAAGCGGTCACGCACCTCTACCCGCACGGCGGCGCGCTGCATGGCGAGGGCGGCCTGGGCGCCGCGCTCGCGCCAGGGCACTCCACCGACGGACAGGTCCTCCACCGACACCTGGTCGGGTGAGATGCCGAGGCGCAGCGAGCCGGAGAGCTGGCAGGCGTTCGCCCCCGAGAGGTGCAGCACCCAGGCCGCGCTCTCCGCCTCGATGACCAGGTGGCGGTAGCCCTGCGGGTCGCCGGTGGGGGGCAGCGCGAGGGGATCACCCAGGCAGCGCTCCAGGACGGGGCCGAGGTCCGGCCAGCGGGCGCTCCGGCGGTGCTCCCCCGAAGCGGTCTGCAGCAGTGTGCTCCTGCCGACCTGCAGCAGAAAGGCGCGCGCGTCATCCACCGGCTCACCGGCAGGGCGCAGTGGGCGCCACAGCTCGGCCCGGCAGGGGGGGGCGCGGTCTCCCAGGCGGGCGGTGGCGGTGGCGCATTCGGGGCCGAGCAGGTCCACGGCCTCCTCAAACCCTGGCCGAGGGCGCGGGTGCACAGCTCCGAGGGTGACCTCGCCCACGAGGGTCCAGGTGGTCGGAGCGGGAGGCGCGGGCGGGGGCGCCGGGGGTACGTCCGAGGCGGCGCATGCGGCGCAGCCCAGCGCGGCCCAGGCCCAGCGAGACACCCCCACGGGTGCTAGTCCTCCATGGGCTCGGGGGTGATCCAGGGGATCTCCTCGTCCTCGAATTCCAGCTCCTCCTCCCGGGCCACCGGCTCCTCGTCGCCGGACCAGGTGCCGAGCGCCTGGCCGATCCGCAGGGCGGACTGGGAGATGTCGGCCCAGCCAGCGGCGGCGGCGGCGTCCATCAGGCGCTGCAGCGGCAGCCAGAGGTCGGGGGTGTGCAGGGTCGCCAGGCCGTGCTCGCGGGCCACCGACCACCAGGCGCGCGTGCGGGGTTCGTTGCGGGCGCGGGCAGACTGGGTGGCGCGCATCAGCCCCACGAAGACCCAGGTCCAGTGGCGTGGCTGCTCGGCGAGGGCCTTCTCGGCGCCCTTGAGCTGCCAGTCCAGCTCCACGTCGTCCCGGGCGGCCAGCGCCAGCAGGGCGAGGTTGATGTGACCCACCGCCGCCGCGGCGTTCAGGCCCTGGTCCTCCGCGTAGCGGCTGTAGCGTTCGTAGTGCTCGCGGGCGCGATCCACGTCGCCGCGGAAGCGAGCGACCTCCCCGAGGTTGTTCTCGCAGTTGAGGTGCAGCCAGTGGGCGCCGAGGGTGGCGCTCAGGGCAGAGGCGGTGTGCAGCTCGCGCTCGGCCGGGCCGAGATCCCGGCGGTACAGGTGCACCATGGCCGTGGTGTAGGCGGACTGGGCGATGTTGCGGGTGTCGCCGCTCTCGCGCGCCACCTGACGCATGCGGCGCTGGTAGGGCCGCACCTCGTCGAGCTGCCCGGCGGTGAGCAGGGACTCGATCAGGCCCGCGAGGATCAGGACCTCACGCCGCGGGTCGCGCCGGGAGTGCAGCAGGGCCTCTTCGAAGTAGCGCACCGCGAGCTGGGGACGGCCCTCGTGGCGCTCGAGGGAGGCCCGACCGTGGGCCACGTCTCGCACGCCATCGCGGTCTCGCAGGCTCTCGAAGGCTGTGCCGGCCTGCTGGAGGTGGCGGCGGCAGGAGTCCATGTCGCCCTTGCCCAGGGACACGCGGGACTGCGCGAGGGTCAGCCGCGCCCAGGTCAGGCGGTCGATGGGCTCGATGGTGATGGCTTCGCGGAGGAGCTGCTCGGCCTCGGCGTAGCGCCGCAGCTCGATCAGCGCCTCCGCGTGCAGCCGGCGGGCCTCCTGGCGCACCATGGAGCCACCCGCGCGGTCCGCGGCCTCGATGGCCAGGCCGGCGGACCAGGCCGCCAGCCCGTTGCGCCCCTCGTCCGTGAGCTGGCGAATGGCGCGCAGCAGGTGCCCAGAGGCGACCTGTGGCTGGTTGGCGCGCAGGAGGTGCAGCCCGGCCGGGAAGTCGGTGGTGATGCAGGTGCGCTGCCCGAGCGCCAACCACTGGGCGGCGAGGGCCGCGTGCAGCTCGGTGACATCCGGCAGGCGGATGGCCAGGCGCAGGGCGGTCTGCTGGACCGAGCCGTGCTCGAAGGTGAGGACGTCGCCCTCCTCCATGAGCACGCCCGAGGCCAGCAGGCTGTCCAGCCCGGTCTCGGAGATGCCGCGGATGATGGAGGCGGGGGGTTCCTGCCCCGCCAGGGCGGTGGCCGCCATGATCTCGGCGGCGGCGGCCGGATCCTCCGTGGAGCCCACAGCGGCCTGCAGGCGGCGCACGTAGAGCTGCTCGATGTTGGTGGGGATCGCGTCCGCCCGCGAGATGCCCTCGGCGAGGCCGAAGACCTGGCCTTGGCGCAGCTCCAGCAGGTCGCGCGCGGCCCAGTCGCGCAGGAGCAGGGAGGCGGCCAGGGGGTTGCCCGAGCAGACGCGGGCCACCTCGGCGGCCAGCCCCGGGTCGAGCAGGAGCGCCTCATCGAAGACCTTGCGGGTCTCCTCGAGGGTCAAGGGGGGGACCTGGAGGATCAGCGCGCCGCGCTGCTCCAGGCTCTGCAGGGTGTGCTCGATGACGTCGTTGTGCTTGAGGGCCTCGGCGGCCACCGTGGCCAGGAGGAGGACGGGCCGCTCGCCCACCGTTCGGTCGAGCAGGGCCTGGGCGATGGCGAGGCCATCACCCTCCACCGTGGCGCGGTGTACATCGTCCAGGACGAGGCAGGCGCCCCCGCGCCAGGCGCGCGCGTCGAGGTGCCGGTAGAGGTACGCCAGGCCCACGGCGGCGTTGGTGCTCGGCTCGCCGACCTGGCCGTGGCCGCACCAGCGGGCCAGCACGGCGGCCTCGGAGGCGACATCCTCCAGCGCGGCCCCGCGGTCGCGTGACAGCCAGCGGCGCAGGCGGGCCTCGAGGTTCTCGCGTGACTCGTGCCAGGGGGCCAGCAGCTGCATGACGGCGCCGCGGTAGCCATCATCGAGCCCGGGGGGCCAGTGGTAGCGCAGCCGGACGGTCTCCATGTAGCCGCCCTCGTCCAGCACGCGGGCGATGGACTCCACCAGGCGGGTCTTGCCGGTGCCGGAGTCCCCGACGAGGATGACCACGCCGGGCTCCTGGCGCTCCACGACCCGCCGGGCCACGTCCCAGATGACCTGGCGCAGGGCGCCGCGCCCCACCATGGGCAGCTCGCGCAGAGCCAGCAGGGCCAGGCTGGCGCGCGCCGAGGCCCCTTGCCCCCGCTCGGGGGGCACCCCGGCGGGCAGGGGGTCGGGCGGGATCTGGTTCCAGCGCAGGCCCACGCCGGGCTCCGCGTTGGTGTCGGTGGCGCCCAGAACGGGGACAGGGGGGCCAACGCGGAAGGGGACCTGCCTGCCCGCGCCGGGGAGGAGCCGGGCGGGCCGCGCACGGACGCCGGTCTCCACGTCGCAGAGCGCACGGGCGAGGGCGCGCTGTGCGTCGGCGGCGCGGTCGTAGCGCTGGCGCGGCTCGGGATCGAGCAGGTGCTCCAGCACCTCCTCGAGCGCGCCGGGCAGGGGGCGGCCGTCGGGGAATGTGGGCACGGGTGGCGGCAGGCTGCGCGCGGCCAAGAGCTCCCTGCGGCCCTGGACCGGGTGGGGCAGCTGCCCGCAGAGGGACTCCCACAGCATCAGGCCGACGGCGTACAGATCCGTCCACGGGCCCATCTCCTGGGGCGTCTGCGCGAGCTGCTCGGGCGCCATGTAGGCCGGTGTGCCGCCCACCTCGCGCGGGTCCATGGCCAGCACGGTGAGCGCGTGGGCCTCGCCGAGGTCGCTGACCCAGGCGTGCAGGAGGCCATCCCCAGTGGAGCCTGAGCCGCGGTGCAGCAGCACGTTCTGGGGCTTGAGGTCCTGGTGCACCAGGCCGCGGGCGTGGATGACGGCCAGGGCGTCGAGCACCTCGCCGGTCAGGCGGCAGAGCTCGGCGATGGGCTGGTCGGCGTCCATCTCACCAGCCAGGGAGCCGGCGTCGCCGTAGGCCATGACCACGAAGGGCTGCTCGTCGAGCGTGCGCCCGTGGTCGTGGATGGGGACCAGGTGGGGGTGCACCAGCCGGGCGCTGATGGCCACCTCCCGGGCGAAGCGCGCCCGGAAGCGGCGGTGCACGGCCAGGTTGCGGCGCACCACCTTGACCGCCACGTCCACCCCGAGGAGCTTGTCCCAGGTGCAGTAGACCGAGCCCGTGGCGCCCTCGCCGATCAGGGACTCCACGCGGTAGCGGTCGGGGAGCCGGGGCAGGTCTGGGATGGCCAAAGCTGGGCTCCGGGGTCAGGAGGTCACGGAGGGGGGGCTGGCGGCGCCCGTGAGCTGGTGCAGCTCGTGCACCCGAGCGCCGAGCTCGTCCACCAGGGTGTGGGCCCAGCCCATGGCGAGGGCCAGGTGGACCTGACGGAAGTACCAGAGGGTGCCCTCGCGCCCGCCGCGGAAGCGCCCCCAGAGCGCCTCGCCGACCTGGCGGTAGTCCCGCACGCAGCAGGAGACGTTGTGGAGCTTGTCGGCGGCCGAGACCAGCTTGACCTCCGCGGGTGCGCTCGGGAGCTGGGCCAGGTAGCGCTCCTTGCGCTCGCGCCAGGGTGGCCTTGGCTGGGCCGTGCTGTCCGAGAGGTGGACGACGAGGTCGGCCACGCGCGGCCCGAACCGATCCGCGAGATCTGCGGCCGAAGCGCCGCGGATGTCCTCGAGGTAGTCGTGCAGCAGGGCCGCGATGATCAGCTCCTCGTCGCCGCCGTGATCGGCGACGGTGGCGGCCACCCACAGCAGGTGCGCGATGTAGGGCACATCGCTGCCCTTGCGCCGGGAGCCGCGGAAGGCTTCTGCGGCCAGCTGCAGGGCCTCGTCGAAGCGCGGCCCGTAGCAGGGGCTGCTCACGCACGCCCCCGGCGCCGGCGCAGGCCGAAGGCCGCCAACCCCATGAGGAAGGCGGCCAGGCCGCTCGCCGGGGCGCCGCTCGCGCCGCAGCGGCAGATGGGCTGCAGGGGCTCGGGGACATCCTCCGCGCAGTCCGACAGCGCCCCCGGGCTGCCAAAATTGCAGTCCTCGATGTCGTCGGAGAGCTGATGGATCTTCTGGGAGAAGGCGGCCTCGCACCAGGCGGAGGGGGCGTCGTTGGCTTCGGCGTCGGCCTTGGCGGGATCCAGCATCAGGGCGTGGCCATCGCGCACCCCCTGCTCGGAGAAGGCGACGGTGATGGCGTCGATGGTGGTCTCGCCGCCGGCGCCGTCGGGGCAGAGGAGCGAGAGGTGCTCCTCCTCGTCGGCGGTGAGCTGGATGGTGCCGTAGGAGAATTCGTCCCAGGCGCACTGGATCTCTCCGCCAACCGCGGTGTCGCCGCCATCGCCGGTGTCGCCGTCGAACAGGCAGTCGCCATAGGCCAGGAGCTGCAGCGCGCCGGCGGCGATCTGCAGGGTGCGGCCGTCGTTGCCGATCAGGTAGCGCTTGATGGAGTCGGGGTCGATCTCGCCGGCCTCGTCGAGCCGGTGCTTCTCGAGGCTGCAGAAGGTGAGGTCCACCTGGCGCGCGGCGAGGTTGTCGAGCTCGAGGTATTCGGGCACGCCGCCCTGGGGGGAGGCCATGACCTCGGTGAAGATCACCTCACCGGCCCCGGGCCAGTCCATGGCCAGGCAGGCGCCGGGCTGGCCCGGGGTGGCCTGGATGAGCTCGCCGGCGGCGTTGATGTAGAGTGAATCCACCGGGGGCAGGCACCAATTGGCCAGATCGTCGTTCTCGGCGGCGCGCTCGTGGTCGGCCTGCAGGTTCACGCTGCAGTTGCCCGCGGGGCACATGGCCGAGAAGGCCGCCCAGTCCAGCGGCGCGCTGTCCACGGTCTGGCCCTCGCAGACCAGGTGCAGCCAGGAGACCTCGCTGTTGGGCAGGCTCATGCCGCTGACGGAGAGGTCGGCGGGGATGTCCCCAGGGCCCGTGCCATCACCGGTGATCCATTCGCTGCTGCGGGCCAGCAGGGCGCGCGCGGCGGGCTGCAGGGTGAGGCCGCCCGCGGGGGCGTCGAGCGCGATCACGCTCCAGGTCCAGCCATCCTTCTCGGTGGGGACGTAGGTGGGATCGGCGCTGGGGCCCTCCAGGATCTGGCAGCCGTCGAGGCTGCAGGTGGCGGCCCCGAGCACCTCGACCCACTCCTTGTAGCCGTCGGGCGGGGCGATCATCAGCTCGGAGAAGAGCGCCTCGCCGGGCAGACAGGCTGGCTCGGGGGCGTAGCACAGGTTGGGCTGGCCGGCGGTGTTCAGCGAGGGCTGGCCGGCGTGGTCCCAGGAGGGATCGGCCTGCCAGGGCACGCACCAGGCCGCGAGGTCGTCGTTGGCGGTGGCGTCCACGGAGGCTGGATCGAGGTTGACGCTGCAGTTGGCGTCGTAGGCCTCGGGGCAGTCGCCGCTGAAGGCGGCCCAGTCGAAGGGGACCTCGTCCACCAGGGTGCCGTCGCAGGTGACGCTCAGGGTCTCGGCGTCGCTGTTGTTGAACCCGAGCGACCCGTAGAAGGCGGCGACCTCGGCGCTGCAGGCGGTGAGCTTGCCGTCGGAGAAGGCCGCGCAGGGCTGCCCCGTGTCGGTGTTCTTGGCCAGCACGGCCCGCGCGCCCGCGGGGATCACCAGGGAGTCATCGACGGTGTCCTCGTGGCCGGTCCAGACCTTCTCATCGTTGAAGTGGCCCTCGGCCAGGATGCAGCCCTGCAGCTCGAGGGCATCGCCGGTGACGTTCTCGACCTCGAACCACTCGCGCGAGCCGGTGATGGGGGCGATCACGATCTCGGTGATGACGAGATCGCCCGCGCCGGGCACCTCCTGGGCGAGGGCTGTGGCGGGGACCGCCGTGAGGACGAGGGCCGGCGCGAGGCAGCGGACAGCGGTGCGAAAACCCATCAGAACCTCCATTCCACGGTGAGCTGCACCAGGCCGGTGGTCTTCAGCTCGGTGGCGAGCGTGTCGTCGACCTCGGCGCTCTCGTCGCAGACGCAGGAGCCGCAGAGGTCGGGGGCGCCGGCGGAGGCGCAGGGGGCCTCGAACGCCGAGGGGGGATCGTCCAGATCGTGCTCGATCGTGCCGCGCAGGCCGACCTTGATCTTGTGGGGGAAGGCCTGGCTGGCCTGGGCGTAGGCCTCGACGTAGCGCGCGCCCTGATCGCCGTAGACGTCCTCGTCCTCGTACTTGCCCCTGAGCGTGAGGGAGGTCTTGTCGAAGGGATCGACGCGCAGCTTGGCCCAGGCGTAGTGCCCGACCTGGAACCAGTAGTCGCAGTAGGCATCCGGGTCTGGGTAGAGGTAGGCGGAGTCGGTGTAGGTGCGCTTGTACAGGGCGGTGAGGCCGACCCGGGGGATGACGGTGGTGCTGGCCTGAGCGCCCCAGTACCACTTGGAGCCAGCGCCCTCGATCACGCCGTCCAGGCTCTCCTCGTAGTCGACATCGCCCAGATCCGCGTCCTCATCGAGGGTCCACTCGCCGCCGTAGTCGCGGCTGCGGCCGTTGTTGGCCAGATCGCGGTTCTTGTGGTCGCCGAAGGCCGCCACGGACCAGACCCCCGAGGGGACGAGGGCCACGCGGCCGTACAGCTCGCTGCTCCAGACCCCGGTGCTCATGCGCTGCCAGACATCGCCCAGCAGGCGGGCCGAGAGCCAGTCCACGGGCTCGAGCTTGGCCTTGAGGCGCGCGCCCTGCTCGTCGCGATCGCGCATGCCGGCGTACTCGTCGGCGTTGGCCAGGCCGCGGGCGTGGGGGTTGTCGAAGTCGGTGTCGTAGCGCCTGAGCGTGCCCTCGATTTCGCCCATGGAGACATCGAGCACGCCCTTGAGCAGGTAGGCCTGACCGCCGGTGAAGGAGTGGGCCGCCTCGGCCTTGAGCTCCAGGAGGCCGAGCTGGGTTGCGCCGTAGACGCTGGCGGCGCCGTAGGTGTGCTCCACGGGGAAGCCGCTGCGCAGGATGAGCTCGTAGGGCTGCTCGACGCCCGGCAGCACGGTGGTGTCGAGGGCGCCCACGTAGCCGGTGATGCCCAGCTCGCCGGAGTCGAGGAAGCGCAGGACGGCGTTCGCGCCGGCCAGAGACTCCCGGTAGGCGTTGGGGAGGGTCAGGTAGCCGCCTCGCTCCCAGGTGCCGTCGGGGGTCTTCACGTAGATCCGGGGGGAGTCGGTCTCCACCAGGAAGGGATCCACTGGCTCTGCGCTGCCGGCCACGCCCAGATCGTACTGGTAGATGTCGTAGGTCCAGGAGGAGGCGAACAGGGTGGCGTCCAGGGAGGCCGACTCGCCGAGGGGGACGGCGAGCAGGGACCCGCCCGCGCCGAAGAGGCCCTTGCGGGCGCTGAAGTGATCGGTGCCGGAGACGGTGAGGTCGGGGTAGAGGCCGCCTGGGTGGGTGCGGCTGGTGGTGTCGAAGCCCAGCCCCAGCCCGAAGCCCGCGGTGTAGCTGCCGGCGATGGCCTCCCAGCGCAGGCGCTCGGCCTGCACGTAGAGCTTGCCGAACTCGAGCTGGGGGGCGCGCCAGGTGGCGTAGATGTCGTGGCTGCCAGGATCGTAGGCGGCGGCGCTGATGCCGTCCTGGGCCAGGCCGAGGAAGCCGGCGTTCAGCCACCTGTGGTACTTCACGCGGGCCGTGAGGTAGCTGTTGGGGACCTGGCCGTAGCCGAGCTGGAGGGCGTCGTGGGTCTTGTGGGGGTGGTCGCCCTCGATGGGCTCGACGGGTTTGAACTCCATGGCGGAGCGGAAGCGGACCTGGCCCTTCAGCGGGGGCTTGCCCTTGGCGGGCGGGGGCGCGGCCTCCACGAAGGGGTAGACCTGGGCCAGCAGGTCGTCGCTCACACCCGGCACGCGCAGCAGATCCGTGACGTCGCCGAAGGGGCCGCGCTCCTTGCGGTCGCGGACGATGGCGCGGGCGAGGCCGTCATCCACGCCCGGAAGATCGACCAGCTCGCCCGCGCGGGCGCGGTTGAGGTCGAGCGGGGTGGAGAGCAGCTCCACCAGGGTCTCGTAGTCGTCCTCGGCCAGGGTGCCGTCGGCGACGAGCTCGAGCAGATCCTGCTCGTCCTCCACGATGATGGGGGTGGGGAACACCCGGGCGGCGGCCTGGGGGAGGGCGAGCAAGGCGAGCAGCAGGGATACCGGGGCCACGGCTACGCCTCCTGTCCGGCGGGGACTCTACAGCGCCTCACAGCGGCTCCAGAGCTCTCCGAACGCGCTCTCGTAGTGCGCCGCCAGGGCCGGATCGGCGATGACCACGAGGTTCTCGTCGTTGATCTCGCTGGCGGAGCGGGTGTAGTTGAACGACCCGGTGAGCACGGTGTGGCTGTCGATCACGGCGAACTTGTGGTGCATGATGCCCCCACCGAAGCCATCGACCGTGGCCACCTCCGCGCCCGCGTCATCGCGCAGGATGCGCAGGGCGTCGAGCTGATCCGAGAGGGTGAAGGTCTGGCCGGCGTCGGCGCAGACCTGCACCTGGACCCCGCGCACGGCCGCGGCGTCGAAGAGGGCGTCGCGGAGGGTGCCGAGGGTGAAGGTGTAGATCGCCACGTGCACTGTGCTCTGGGCGGCCTGCACCTCGGCGGTGAAGACCGAGGGGAGGTCGCTCTCCGGGCTGAAGTAGGCCCGGGTGGAGGAGCACCCGGCCAGCCCCGCCAGCAACAGCCCGCACGAGAGCAGCGAAACTCCGCGAAGAACCATGAAAAAGCCAGATCTTTCCACGACGGTGTCCGCCTTTCCGGGGCTTCTGGGTATCACGGCGTGGTCGGCCGGGCCAAGCCTGGCGCGTTGCGTGGCCGCTCGGCCGGCGGGATGGGGTTATCCCTGGCGTGATCACGCAGGAAGGGAGCCAGGCGACCAGGGGTCACCGTCCCGACACCGCGAGCTGTCGAGGTGCCAGCTGTCCCAGCGTCCCCGCCGGCGCGCCGTCCGCAGGGTGGTGGTCAGCCTCGCGCTGATCACGGCCGCCGCCGCGGCCCTGCCCTGGCTGCTGGAGCGCGCCGCGGTGCAGCGCTGGCTCGCCCTGGCGCTGACCCAGGCTGTCGAGGTGGCCACGGGGGAGCGCGCGAGCATTGGCGGCGTGCTGGTGGAGCCCTGGCGGCGGCGGGTCGAGGTGCGCGGCCTGCTCATCAGCGCCCGGGAGGGCGGCGAGCCCATCCTGGCCCTGGCGGGCGCCGAGGCCATCGTGGGCCGCGATGGCTGGACGCCGACCCTGACCGATCTGACCCTCGATCAGCCCGTCTTGCACCTGCATGTTGACCCGGACGGCCTGCGCGAGTTCCGCGGCCGGGTGCGCACGGAGGGCGTAGGCGGCACGCCCTGGGAGCGCCTGACCGTGCGCGACGCCACCGCCCGGATCGAGCTGCAGGGTGGCCGCCTCGATGTGGAGCACATCGAGCTGGCGCCGGGGGACGAGCCGGGGCGCTACGACCTGGACGTGGCCGCCATCGCCGTCGCCGCCGGCGCCCTCGAGCAGCGCTCGGAGCCGGTGCGCTGGGAGGGGATCACCTTCGACCTCGACCGGCTCGCCGTGCCCGACCTCACGCTGCGCTTCCCGGTGGTCGCCGTGGTGGGGAACCTCGCGCTGCGGCGCGACGGTCCTTTGGCGGGTCACCTGTGGCTGAGCAGCGACCTCACCAGCCTCGATGGCTGGCTGCTGCCGCGGCGACGGCTCGAGGGGATGCTCGATCTGGACGTGCAGCTCGCCGGAGACAGTGCGCACCCCCGGGTGTCCGGCGCGCTGGCCCTCTCCCCCTGGACGCTGGTGCAGGCCCCCGCGGGGGTCGCGCTCGGGCCCGACGAGCCGGGCCGCAGCATGAGCTTCGGCGCCCTCAGCGGGGGGCTGGGGCTCACACCGGAGGGCGATGGCCTGGAGCTGATCCAGGGGCAGGGGCCCTGGGCCGGCGGCATCGTCTCCCTGGATGTGACCTGGACCTTCGCCAGCGGCGCGCTGGGGGCGGAGCTGCGGGCGCACGGTGTGCACCTCGCCCCCATCTTGAGATCCATGGGCGTGGCCCCGACCCCCTGGGTGGAGCTGGAGGCCGACCTGCTGGCCGACCTGACCGGTCAGCTCTCTCCCTTCGGGCTCGGGGGATCTTTCCGCATCGACACGCGGGACCTCCGCACCTGCGCGGGCCCGGCCGAGGACCCCCGCTCCGAGCTCATCCTGGCCATCCCCCAGGGCACCCTGGAGGGCGAGCTGGACATCGCGCCGGGCGCCTTGGAGGCCACCATCCAGCGCCTCGAGCTGCCCCGTGGGCGCGGGACGGGGCGGGCCACCATCGGCTTCGGCGCCCACGGCCCCCTCGATCTCCACCTCACCCTGCAGCCCGCCGACCTCTCCGTCTTCCGGCCCCTCTCCGACCTCGGCCTCGCGGGCCGCGGGCGCGTCTCGGCGCACCTGTGGGGGCCGTTCGGGGCCCTGCAGCTCAGTGGCGATCTGGACGTGCGGGGGCTGGCGGTGTGGGGCATCCCCTTCGCGGACCAGATCCGCAGCCAGGCCCTCTGCCCGACCATGAAAGAGCTGGAATTCCGCGGCTTCGAGGCCCGCCGTGGCCAGACCCGCTACTCCGGGAACCTCGCCATCGCCTTCGGCGCACCGCTCACCATGGAGACCCAGGTGCTGGTGCGTGAGGGGCGCCTCTCGGACCTGGCCGGCATGTTCGTGGACATCCCGGGGATCGACGCGGACGTCAGCGGCACCCTGGAGCTGGAGGGCCCCCCCGACCGCCTGGACGGCTCGGCCGACCTGGCGCTGCGGGACATCGACCTGGTGGGAGAGCGCTTCCCCTCCGGCCACGCCTGGGCGCGCATGGAGGCCGGGCGCTTCACCCTGCGGGACCTGGTCATGGCGCGCCAGGGGGAGGCCGAGTCTCTGCTGGTGCGCGGCAGCGTCGGCCCGGGCTGGGCCGAGAATTTCGAGATCGTGAGCGACGGCCTGCGGCTGGAGACCCTCGACGCCCTGCGCGGGCTCGGCCTCCCCCTCGAGGGGCGGCTGCAGGTGGTGGCCCACGCCCGGGGCAGCCTGCTCGATCCCACCTTCGACGCGAGAATCACCGCCTCCGGCGTGCGCTCCCACGGGGTCGAGGTGCCCGGCTCGGTGCTGACCCTCTCGTCGGAAGGGAGCGTGGTCACCGTCGCGGGCGACCTGTTCAGGGGCGGTGCGCGGGTAGCCGGGAGCGCGGACTGGTCCACCGCGGCCTACGGCTTCGACGTCACCCTGGACGGGCTGCCGCTGCACCTGCTGCACCCCATGGCCGCCGCCGGGGAGCCGGTGTTGGGGGAGGCCGACGGCCGGGTGCGCGTGGAGGGTGTGGGGTCCTCGCCGCCAGACCTCGACGCCACCCTCGACCGCGTCACCCTGAGCTGGGGAGCGCACCGCCTGGCGTCGGAGGAGCCCTGGCGGCTGCAGCGCCGGTCTCGCACGTGGCGGCTCGGCGGGGTGAACCTGCGGGGGCCGGGCACCTGGGGTCGGTTCGACGCTTCGGTGGACGAGAACCGCGCGCTGGCGGCGGCGGGGGAGGGGGAGATCGAGCTGGAGTGGCTGCGGCTGCTGGGGCCCGACTTCCTCCGGGCCGGCGGCTCGGCCCGCTGGAGCCTGTCCGTCGGTGGCTCCGCCCGGGAGCCCGAGATCGCGGTCCAGGCCCACCTGCGGGACGGCCTGGTGCGCGGGACCTGGTTCCCCCACACCTTCGAGGGGATCGAGGGCGATCTCGTCGCCACGGCCTCCGGCTACGCCCTGCACGACTTCACCGGGCGCATGGGCGGCGGGACCTTCGCCGCCTCCGGCGACATCCACGCCGAGGGCTGGCGCCCCACCTCCTGGAACCTCACGGGCGACATCCAGGGCGCCCGCATCCACTTCGTCGAGGATCTCCCGCCCACCCTGGCGGACGCCCACCTGCGCTTCGACGGCCCCGCGGGGCAGCTGGTGCTGGGCGGGGACATCACCCTGAGGGAGGTCCTGTTCAACGAGCGGATCGACTGGGAGACCTGGGTGGTGGCGTTGGAGCAGGAGCGCCTCTCCGCCGCCGCCCCCGAGGAGACCGCCGACTACTTCTCCATGGACCTCGGCATCCGCGCCGACGGCACGGGGCGGCTGCGCAACAACGTGGGGGACGCGCGGCTCTCCGCGGATCTGTGCGTGATCGGCGACACCTCCCGGCCGGGCTTGACCGGGCGCGTGTGGGTGGACGACGACGGGCGGGTGTTCCTGAGCGAGCGGGAGTTCGACGTCACGCGGGCCGAGCTGCGCTTCGTGGACCCCTACACCTTCGACCCCGATCTGGACATGCTGTTCGAGACGGACGTGGCCGGCCGCGACCGCGACTACCACGTCTACTACCGGGTCACGGGCCCCTTCTCGGCCTGGCGCGCCGAGGCCTCCTCAGCCCCGGCCCTCTCCCAGGCGGACATCAACTTCCTGCTGCTCTTCGGGGCCACGCGCGCGGAGCTGGAGGAGTACGGCGAGCTGGAGGGGGCCCTGGCCTGGGAGGGCATCGACCTGCTCTCCAAGGGCCTGGGCAGCGGGGCCCTGCTCGACCGCTTCGGCGCGGGCGACATCTTCTGGGACCGCATCGACGTCACCACGGGCACCTCGACCCGCGGCGCGCGCAACCTGTCCTCCGAGCCCCGCCTGGTGGTGGAGAAGGACATCTCCCCCCCCTGGGACCTGACCGTCACCGGCGAGATCAACCTGATGCGGCGCGAGGACTGGTACGTCAGCCTCGAGAAGCGCATGGCCCGGCGCCTGTTCATGACCACCTACTACGCCGGCGAGCAGTACGAGCGCAGCCTGGACATCGGCGGCGCCTTCGGCGCCGAGTTCAAGCTGCGCTGGGAGATCGAGTGAGCGCCTTGCTCGCCGCGCTGCTGCTGCTCGGCGCCGCGCGCGCGGAGGAGCCCGCCCCGCCCGGGATCCCCTGGTACGTGGGGCAGCCCGTGGTGATGGTCTCCCTGGAGGCCGTGGACGGCGGGCTGCCGGGCGAAGACCTCGAGCCCCTGCTGAACGTCCGCCAGGGCGAGGCCTTGAGCCCCTGGGCCGTCCGCTCCGACCTGGCCCTGCTGCAGCGCGTGGGCCAGTTCGCCTCCGCAGAGGCCTTCGTGGAGCCCTGGGTCGGCTACGACGACGAGGGGCTGCCCCAGGAGGCCGTGCGCCTGGTCTACCGCGTGCGTCCGCCGCCGCGCGTCCGCCGCCTGCGCACCCACGGGGCGCGCGCCCTCGGACGGCGCGCGGTGGTGGCGGCCTCGGGGCTGGGCGAGGGCGATCCGTTCTACGAGGCCCAGGACGTGGCCGCCGTCTCCGAGCGGGTGCGCGCCGCCTATGCCCGCGAAGGTTTCCCCCGCGCCGTCGTGGAGGTCGTGCCCCACCCCCTGGACCCGCGCCGCCTCGATCTGGACCTCCGGCTCGCGGAGGGCTCCCCCGATCTTCTGGAGAGCGTCCACTTCATCGGCATCCCCGAGGGGATGGAGCGCGAGGTGACGCGCATCCTGCGGCACGAACGCCTGCGCCACGGGCGGCGGATCACGCGCGATCAGGTCAACCGCGCGCGCGCGGCGCTGGACACCCGTCTGCACGACCGCGGCTACACCGAGGCCGAGGTGCGCACCCTGTTGGCCGCCGGCGGCGAGGGGGGAGTTCAGCTCCACGTGGCGGTGCAGGCCGGCCCCAGGCTGCAGATCGCCGTGCGGGGGGTCGGGCCCTTCGCGCGGCGCCGCCTCCGCAGGGCCGCGCGGGAGCAGCTCACGGGGCGCGTGACCGACGAGATCCTGGGCGAAGCCGGCGCCCGCGTCGAGCACGACCTGCGGGAGCGTGGCTGGCTCGACGCCCACGCGACGCTGGCGGCCGAGGAGCGCTCCGGGGGGCGCCTGCGGGTGACCATCGTGGCCGCGCGTGGCGCGCAGCACCGCCTCGGCACCATGTCCTTCACCGGCGCCATGGCCTTCACCGAGCGCTACCTGGGCGAAGCCCTGCGGGAGGCCAGCCCCGAGGTGCTGGGGCGCGGCCACGTCACCGAGGAGGCCGTGGAGGATGCCCTGCGGCAGGTGGTGGAGTTCTACCGCAGCCAGGGCTACCTCGACGCCCGCCTGAGCCTCCTGTCCCTGGGCCGTGGGGCGCCCGGTCTCGCCGGGCGCGTGCCGGTGGATCTGGCCATCGCGGTGGAGGAGGGCCCACGGACCACGCTGGGCTCCCTCGCCCTCGACGGCGCCCCCTGCCCGGGCTCCCAGGCGGTGCTGGACGCCGCCTCCGACATGCTGGGCGCGCCGCTCGACCCCTCCGCCATGGACCGCCTGGCCCGCGCCATCGCCGACGCCTGCACCGAGGAGGGCTACCTCGACGCCGACGTGCAGGTCCGCCGCGCCATCCCCCCGGGCTCGCAGGCCGCGGACCTGGTCTTCGTGGTGGACCCGGGGCCGCTGGTGGTGCTGCGCAACGTGATCGTCCAGGGCCACACCCACACCCGCCGCCAGATCATCGAGCGCGAGATCGCCCTGACCACCGGCCAGCCCATCACGCGCGGCGCCCTGCAGGAGACCCGGGAGGGCCTGTACGATCTCAGCCTGTTCAAGCGCGTGGACACCACCCTCTTCGGCGACGAGGACCGGGTCAAGGACCTGCTGGTGCAGGTGGACGAGCTGCCCCGGGTGGCGCTCGAGATCGGCGGCGGCGCCTCCACCGACCAGGGCGTGCGCGCCTTCGCGCGGGCCACCCACCGCAACCTGTGGGGCTCGGCGCATCGCCTCTCCTTCCTGGGTCAGGGAGGCCTGGGCTACGAGGGCGACGAGTGGAAGCTCGACACCACCCGCCCCGAGTGGCGGGCGGGCCTGCGCTACGAGGCCCCGAACCTGCCAGGCGACGGCCAGCGCTCCTTCCTCGACCTCGTGCTGAACGAGGAGCAGCAGCACGCCACCTACCGCATCTCGCGCACCGGCGGCGGCGTCGGCGTGCAGGCCCCGGTGGGCGCCCACGGCGAGATCATGATGGACTACCGCCTGGAGCGGCGCCGCCTGCGCGACGTGGACCCGGGCGCGCTGCTGCAGGACGACCCCTGGCTGCCCCTGCTGGGCCTGCCGGACTCCCCCGTGCCCGCGGGCGAGCCCTTCGACCCCACCGCCTGGGGCGAGCCCGCGCTGCCCTCCGAGGCCCGGATCAGCTCGGGTCCCGGCTTCCTGCTGGTCACCGACGCCCGCGACGACCCCCAGAACCCCCGCCGCGGCGTGCGCTGGACACTCGCGGCCCGCATCGAGGACGGCGTGCTCTCCGCCGTGCCCTTCCTGACCGCCCGCAGCCAGCTACAGACCCTGCTGCCCGCCGGCCCCATCGGCCTGCTCTTCGGGCTCCAGGCCGGCATCGGGCAGGCCATGGAGGCGGGCGCCACCTTGCCCATCGAGGAGCGCTTCGCCCTGGGCGGCGCCGGCTCCCTGCGCGGCTTCAAGCGCGAGAGCGTCGGCCCGCGCAACCGCATCGCCGCCTATGACCCGGGCTTCCCCTCCCAGATCCAGCCCCTGGTGGACGCCCTGCACGAGACCGACCCCTGGCGCTGGGTGGCCACCGGCGGCGACGCCATGGCCGTGGCCACCCTCGAGCTGAAGGCCCCGCTGCCGCTCTTCGGCCTCGACCGCTGGCCCGACGCCGCCCTTGTGGGGTTCGCGGACGTGGGCAACGCCTTCCTGGTGGGTGGCAACGCCGCCACCACCTCCACCCAGGAGGGCGGTGAGCCCTTCCTGCGCACAGGCCTGGGCGTGGGCCTCCGCTACTTCACCGCGGTGGGGCCCCTGCAGCTCGATCTGGGCTTCAACCCCTGGTACATGCCGGCGCGGGATGAGTCGCTGATGCGGGTGCATCTGAGCCTGGGGACGCTCTGAGGGAGGTCCGGGCTCCAGGCAGGCGGGACCGGGCAACCGGGGTGGCCCGCGCCTGTCGGCCCGCGGTCGGTACTCCAGTCTCCGCGGCCGGAGAGGCCAGTACGGGCCGCCCCGCGGTCGGTACTCCAGTCTCCGCGGCCGGAGAGGCCAGTACGGGCCGCACCGCGGTCGGTACTCCAGTCTCCGCGGCCGGAGAGGCCAGTACGGGCCGCCCCGCGGTCGGTACTCCAGTCTCCGCGGCC
>JBDRKM010000039.1:0-51455 GCA_043814015.1 Pseudomonadota bacterium | reverse complement strand
CACCGGGCATAGCCCGGCGCCGCCGCCTCGCGGCCGGCGCGACAGCGCCGCCGGAAGTTCTTTCCCACCCGGGCGGGTGTCCACCCACTTCCGGGCAGCGGCACTAGAACAGCGAGATCCTAGCTGTTCAGCTCGCCGCCGCAGACGGTGATGGCCTGGCCGTTGACGCCCACCGCCTCCTCGCTGGCGAGGAACACGATGGTACCCGCGACCTCGTCGGGATCGATCAGCCGGTTCTGGGGGGTGCGCGCTTCGACCTGCATGCGGGCATCCTCCAGGCTGATCTCGAGCTTCTCGGCGAGCACGCCGATCTGGGCCAGGCCGGAGGGGGTGTTGAGCATCCCGGGGCACACGGCGTTGACCGTGATTCCCTGGGCCGCGACCTCACCGGAGAGCGCGCGGGTGAAGCCGATCAGGCCGTGCAGCGCGGCGCTGTAGGCCACCATGTAGGGATAGCCCTTGAGCCCGGCGGTGCCGACCACGTTGATGATGCGGCCCTTCTCCTTGCGGATCATGTAGGGCAGCACCTTCAGCGAGCAGAGATAGGCGCCGGTGAGGTTGACCTTGAGGATCTCCTCCCAGGTGCGGACGTTGGTGGTGACCAGCGCACCGACCTTCATCATGTCCGCCGCGTTCACCAGCACATCGGCCGGGCCCGCCGCCATGAAGGCAGCCTCGACGCTCGCCGGGTCGCCCACCTCGATGCGCACCGGGCGCGCACCGATCTCATCTGCCAGCGGCTCGACGTCCTTGGTGTTCGCCGCCATGACCGTGACGCGATCGCCGAGCGCCGAAAAGCGCCTCGCCGCAGCAGCTCCGACACTGCCCGCGCCCCCGGTGATGATCACATGGCGCCTGATCATGGTTCCTCCATCGCCTTTCCAGGTAGCCAGCGGGGCGGAGATGACCGCGCTGGGGAGGGCTCGCATGGCCTCTGCACAGGAACCCGCCCGCATGTAACTCGCGGCGCGCCTCGGCGCCCGGGTCCGGCCCCTACCCGCGCCGTCCCCGGTCGGCTATGCTCGGCGAAGATCACCTTCCACACCACGCAACCGTCCCCGGAGCGCCCGTGTTCACCATCGACAAGATCCTGGTCCCCTTCGATTTCTCCGAGACCTCCCACGCCGCCCTGTCCCTGGCGCTGCAGCTCGTCCAGAGCCATGGCGCGGAGCTGCACCTGCTCTCGGTCGAGAAGAACCTGGACAAGGAGGTGAAGAAACGGATCGTCAGCGCGCCACGCGGGACCGTGGTGGAGCGCACCATCCAGGACAACGAGCGGGCCATGCTGGAGGCGGTCCGCGAGGAGCTGGCTCGGGCTCACGAGGCCGGGACCCCGCTCTCCCACCCCCAGGTCAACCTGCACGTCACCGGCGGGAGCTGGAGCACCGCGGTCATGACCCTGGTGGAGGAGCAGGAGATCGACTGCATCGTGGTCGGCACCCACGGCCGTCAGGGTCTGGTGGAGGCCTTCGTCGGCACGGAGACCGAGGAGTGGGTGCGCAAGGCGCCCTGCTCGGTGCTGGTGGTCAAGCCGAAGGGCTACCCCTACCTGCGGGACTGAGTCAGCCCAGCCGCGCGAGCAGCCGCGCGCCCCCTGGGCGCACCGCGAGCAGGCAGACCGAACCTGAGCCGCTGATGACCGACACCAGCGGCTCCGCGCCGCCCGCCAGGATCCTGACCTGGTCGGGCTCCTCCAGCTCGTCGTCCAGCACCGGGAAGGGCCGGCCGTCGGGCAGCAGGACCCCGCGCAGGCAAGACGCGTCCCCGGGATCGTCGCCTTCTTCGGTCCACAGCGCCAGCACCTGGTCCCCCACGGCCACGCAGTCGAGGGAGCCGACGCTGGCCCGGCGCGCGAGCAGGCCCTGCTGGGGCGGCTCGCCGGGGGTCAGGACGGCCCAGGCCAGGCCGTGCCCGGCCCGCGGAATCCAGGCCAGGAACAGATCACTGCCGTGGCGGGCCGCCGCCGCGGCGCGCCCAGGGAAGCCCTCGGGGACGCTGACCGCGGGACCCAGGCCCGCCTCGCCCAGGGGCAGCACGATCCCGCCCTTGGTGAGCACCGCCGGTTCCAGCCCGTCGATGAAGGCGTTCGCCGTGGCCAGGGGCTGGCGCGCGCGGGCCACGAGGCCGGCCTCCTCCACCGCCATGACGTGGATCCCGGGTCCCCGGCGGGAGAGCAGCGCCACCAGGGGCCCCTCGGCCCCGGCGAAGAACACCGGGCGCACCGCGGGGACCACATCGCAGGCCAGGCTGCGGGTGGTGCCCACGTCGCCCTGGGGGGAGATCTCGGTCGCCCGGCAGATCAGGCCCCCGGGACGCTGCACGAACAGCAGGGCCTGGAAGCCGAAGGAGGCGGGCAGAAGCCCCCGCGCCACCACGAGGTCCGCGGGCTCGGGGAGGGCCAGGGCGCGCCCATCCCAGCGACCATCCGGCCCGACCACGGCCACGCGCAGGCGGGCGAGCCCGGGCTCGTCCTGGTTCTCCCAGAGCAGGCCGACGCTGCCGTTGGAGACACAGCCCGCGATGTCCTCGAACATCAGGCCCTGGGAGGGAGGTTGGTCGTCCTCCGGCGGCGCGCCGAGGCTGGCGTCGTCGAGCACGGCGCCAGCGAGGGCCACGTTCCCCAGCGCGACCCCGTCCAGGCGTGCTTCACGCACGATGGTGCCGTCCAGCTTGGCGCCGTCCAGCTTGGCCTCGCCCAGATCGGCGCGGGTCAGGTCGGCGCCCGTCAGGTCGGCGCCCGTCAGATCGGCCCCGGTGAGATCGGCGCCCGTCAGGTTGGCCCGCACCAGGAGGGCCCCCGCCGCGTTGACCCCGGAGAGGCGCGCCCCGGACAGGTCGGCGTCGGAGAGGTCCGCGCCGGACAGATCGGCCTTGCCGAGCTGCGCCGCCACCAGGCGCGCGCCGGGGAGCTTGGCGCCAGCCAGGATGGCGTTGTTGAGCTGCGCCTCGGAGAGCTCCGCCCCAGGCATGCGCGCGCCGCTCAGGTCGGCCCCGCGCAGCTTGGCGCCGGACAGGTCGATGCCCTCGGCGTCCACCTCGGGCAGCTCGGCGTCGGTGAGGTCGGCCCGGGGCAGCTCGACCCCCTCCATCCGGGCCTGGCCCAGGTAGGCCCCGCGCCAGCGGGAGCGGTGCGCCATCGCCCCGCGCAGATCGGCCCCGGTGAGGTCGGCGCCGTCGAGCCGCGCCTGCACCAGCACGGCGCCCTGCAGATCCGTGCCCGACAAATCGGCGTTTTCCAGATCTGCGTGGGTGAGGTCCACCCCGGCGAGGGCGCGCCCCGAGAGATCCACGGCACCCAGGGCCGGCGAGGAGCGGCGGCCGCGAGCGGCGTTGAACCCTTCGACATCGTCGGCGAGCAGCAGGTCGATCAATGCCATGGGAGGCTCCTGGGCGGGAAGGGGGCCGCTGCCTATCACGCCCCGGTGGCAGAGGTGCGGCGCGAGGGAGCGTCGGCTGCCATGCGGGCGCGCGCGGGACGCGGTACGCTGCATCCTACCAGCAATGGAGACGCCCATGATCCGACCCGCCCTCTTCCTCCTCGCCGGCCTCGCGCTGGCCGCCTGCAAGCCCGACGACAGCGACGACTCCGGCGATGACACGGGCAACCCGGTCGATACGAACGACACCGACGACACCTCCATCCCCGACGAGCCGCAGAGCGACTTCGACGACGGCACCTACCACGTCACGGCCATGGAGATCCTCGACAGCGACCAGGGCTTCGATCTCACCGGCGACGGCGAGGTGGACAACAAGCTGCCCGCGGTGCTCATGATGCTCGACCTGGCCATGGAGGACGACATGTCGCGCGACGGCATGAACGCCACCATCGCCGCCGCCATCGAGGCGGGTGATCTGGTGCAGCTCATCGAGGCGCACTACGTGGAGATCGCGCTCACCTACGATCTGCTGGTGGGCAGCCAGGACGAGCACGGCGCGCTGCGGCTGGACGAGGCGCAGTCCTACGACGGCGAGGGCCAGCCCTGGTCGCGCCTCGAGGGCATCTTCCGCGACCAGACCACCATCCGCCTCGGCCCCAACGACGTCCAGGTCCCGGTCACCTTCTACCCGGACGAGCCCGCGCTGATGATCCCGGTGGCCCAGGCCATCGCCGAGGGGCAGCTCACGGTGGACGGCACCACCTGCATGATGGGCGGCGCCGTCCCGGTGGACGAGCTGATGACCCAGGTGGTCGAGCCCCTCATCCCCGAGGAGGGCTATGGCGACCAGACCAAGGAGGAGCTGCTCGAGACCGTCGAGGCGCTCCTGTCCAACGAGAACGTGGCCCAGATCGAGCTGCCCGACGGCGGCCGCGGCATCAGCGCGGCGCTCTCCTTCACGGCCGAGCCGGCGAGCTGGTAGCTTCAAGCTGTCAGCTGTCGGCCGTCAGCCGAACAGGTCCACGGTCAGCCGATGTGGCTGCTGAGAGCTGAGAGCTGAGAGCTGATGGCTCCGTGCAGCCACAGCGCGTTGTGCACGGCGTGGGCCAGGACGCAGGGCCACAGGCGGGCGGTGTGCTGGCGCAGCCAGCCCAGCGCGAGGCCGGCGACGAAGGCTGTGACCAGGTGGGCGGGGCTCAGGTGGACCAGGGCGAAGGCGGCGGATGAGCCGAACAGGGCGATGCGATCACCGTGCTCGCGCGCCAGGCTGTCGAGCAAGGCGCCGCGGAAGAGCAGCTCCTCGCCCACGGGGGCCAGCAGCAGGGCGCCGAGGGCCAGGAGCGCGAGCCAGGGGGCGCCGAGCGCAGCGGGGTCCGGCATCAAGGGCGCCTCTGCTGGCAGGCCGCCGGCCGCCAGGCGCAGGACGAGGGCCGAGAACAGCCCCGTGCCCAGGCCGAGCCCGAGGGCCAGGGGCAGGGCGCGCCGGTGCGAGGCGCCCTGGGCCTGGATCGGGGACCGCAGCCCGGCGCCCAGGCCCGCCCAGAGAAGGGACCGCAAGCCGAGCGCGATGACCGGCGCGGCCTGGAGGCGATCGGCTGCCGCCGCCGCCAGCAGGCGCGCCCCTGCGATGGCCAGCAGCGCCGCCCCGATGGCCGCCAGCAGCACCGGGAGCGGGCCCCGCAGGCGCGCGCGCACGCTCACGGCTCAATCCAGCCGGCAGGTGGCGCCGTCGAGCACCAGGCTGAGGGCCTGCTCGGAGGTGAGGTACTCGAGGTAGCCGTCCGAGCTGGTGTGGGCTGCGCGCCAGCCCACCGTGCCGCCATAGCAGTCCAGGAAACGGTAGCCGCGGTACGCGCTCACCGGCCGGGTGTAGCGCGCCCAGGCCTCGCGACCCTGGTAGCAGGTGGTGGTGCCCTCCGGCGTGTCGCCCTCGCTCCAGCCGCCGCTGCCGTCGCCGTCGGCGAACACGAGGGGCAGGTGCATGGTGTAGCGCCAGTCTGGATCGGCGCCCACGTCGTCCTCGGTGGGGGGGGCGTCCTGGAGCGCCACCGCGAAGCTCTCCGCGCTGGCGGGCAGGTCCAGGTCGAAGGCCGCGGTGACCGCCTGCTTGCCCACCCAGGGGTAGGGCAGCCCGGCCAGACGCCAGCTCCCCTCGGGGAGATCCTCGACGGCCCCCCCGAGGGTGAGGTGGGCGGGCAGGCCCCGCAAGGTGACCGTGATGGGCTCGTCGAGGGCGTGCTCCACCGGGTAGCCGCGGTCGGCCATCCACTCCATGGGCCAGGAGGTATCCAGCGCGCAGCGGTTGGGTGCGTACTGGCCTCCGATGCCGAGATCCACGAGGCGCCACTCGTCCAGCGACTGGGCGGCGCTGTCGTCGCTCTCCGCGTGCAGCCAGAGCAGGAAGCGATCCATGGCGACACCCAGCAGGGGCTCTCCCTCCTGGAAGGCGCCGTCGCCGTCGCTGTCCTCGAAGGTGGCCAGCATGTACAGGGTGCCGACGGTGTAGGGGTCGTGGCCGAGCACGGTGGTGGGCGGCTCCTCCGGCGCCGCGGGCAAGGCCAGCGCCGCGCTCCCCTCCCCCGCCGACACGCTGGCGATGGTGGGGCCCAGAGCCGGGCCCGCGCCGAAGCGCACCTCCACGGCCCCCACAGTGACCGGCCCAGCGAGGCTCGTGTCCTCGGGCAGCACGAGCTGCAGGTCCAGGGCAGGGCCCTGCGGCGGGGTGCTGTCGGAGGTGTCGTCGAGCGCGGGGCCGGTGTCGTCGGGCGCGCCACAGCGGCAGGCCCAGATCAACGGGAGCAGGAGCAGGGCGCGCATGGTCTAGATCCCCAGGGCCGCGCTGAGCTCGGCGTGGCGGCCCTGGATCCAGGCCTGGGCGGCCCGCTGGGAGGCGGCCACCTCGGCGGGGCCGTGCTCCTTGCGCGGGTCGGCCTCTACGAAGGGGGTGATCAGCGCCGCCGCCGTGGCCAGGCGGTCCTGCAGATCCGAGGCCTCCACCGTGCCGCACAGGCCCAGCAGCACCTGGAGGTAGGTGTTGTAGCAGGCGGTGTCGCGCCGGCAGGTGGCGCTGACCAGGCCCGAGGGCGTGGTGATGGGGGTGCCGCTGTAGAAGGACCAGTCCGGGTCCCAGGGGAAGAGGTCGGCGCGGCCGTCGGCCGGGTCGAAGTAGACCCGGAAGTTGTTCTGGTTGAAGGAGTAGGAGTCGTAGTGCCCCACCCAGGTGTCGCCCGCCCACATGGCCAGGGCCTCGTCCAGGTCCAGCACGCCGGACATGCGATCCCAGAAGCCGGTGGGGCCCTGTGACAGCGCGTCGGTGACGGCGTGGATGTCGGCGTGGCCCACGTCCTCACCCTCGTCGAGCACGAAGAGATCCTGCACGCTGCCGGCAAAGTCGAGCTTGGTGTAGCTGCTGCCGCCGTACCAGACGTAGTCGCCGTCGTAGAGGTTGCCGTGGGACTCCTGGTACCAGCCGTCCAGGAAGACGTCGTCGTAGGCCTCCACCAGGGTGTAGAGGCCGAAGACCTCCCCGTTGACGGTGACCCAGCCGTAGCCCACCCGCGGGGCCGGCACGCCGGCCAGGCGGTAGACCTCGTAGGCCAGCACCTCGTGGACCTGGGCGGTGTCCTGGACCATGTTGTTGAGGTTGAGCTTCTCCAGGCCGTCCAGGGTCTGCGCCGGGTCGTAGCGGTTGAAGTCGACCTTGAGGGCCGCCTTGGCGGTGAGGTCCCGGAGCGAGCCGAGGCGCCCCTTGATGCGCACGCCGACCTGGGGGAAGGCGCGCCCGTCCACGGAGATGTCGGCGGCGACGTACTCGAAGGGCGCGACACCCAGCGCGGCGATGCCCTCCGCGGGGATGGTGAGCGCCACCTCGTGGACCTGATCGAGCTGGAACAGCCAGTCGTTCAACAGGCGGGGATCGAAGCCCGGGATCTGCTCGACGCTGGTGTCCTCTGGCGGGGCGGTCTCCTCGGGCGGGTCGCTGTCCGCGGGCGCAGGATCGCTGTCCCGGGGGTCGTCGGGCTCGAGGGCGACGTTGGGGTGCGAGCAGCCCCAGCACAGCAGGAGGGCGGTCAAGCGGAGCATGCCGGGCATGATAGCACCGCCTACCAGGCGATGGTCGGGTGCCACGACACCCAGGCCGCGCCCTCCATGACGGCCACCAGCATGGCGTTCTCCGGCGCGGGCTCCGGGACCTGCAGGTAGCGGTTCTCGCCCGCCTGCCAGGTGACCGAGCCGTCCGCGTGGACCACCACCAGCTTGACCTCCAGGATGCTCTCGGAGGGGGCCTCCAGCGCGAGGGTCAGCGCGCCGTCCTGGGCCTTGAAGGTGCCGGCCGGGCGGGCCGGGTCCCAGTTGCCCAGGGCGCGGCCGGAGCCGGTGAGCACGAGCTGATCGCCCGATTCCAGGGGAACGCCGGTGGCGGTGAGGGTCAGGGCGGCGCGTCCCGAACCGGGCAGGTGGTACTCCAGGCGGTCGGCCACGGTCTCGTCCTCCCCGAGCCCATCGTCGGCGGCCTCGACGATCACGAGCAGGGCGCCGGGCGCCAGGGTGGCGGGCAGCTCCCCTCCGGCCGCGAGGTCCACCAGGTGCAGGGCGTCGTCGGCCACCAGGGCCTCGACCGGATGCAGCCAGGTGAGGACGGGGGTGGGGGGCCGCAGCGGGAGGGGCCCTCCGGTGCCGTTGAGCACCACGCTGGCGCTCTCGCGGGCGGCCACGCGGCCGTGGATCAGAAGCCCGTCCGTGAGGCTGGGCTGCACGGTCACCCCCTCCGTGAGCGCCGGGTGCCGCCGGCGGAAGGCCAGCAGGGTCTGGAGGTCGGCGGCGAGCGCGTTCTCCTCGGAGAACACCATGTCCGCCCGGTTCTCGGGCTCCCCCTCTCCTTCGAGCGCCGCCTCGGTGCCCCAGGTGATGGACGGGATCCCACGGGTGGTGAGCTGGAAGGCCAGCGCACGGCGCACGCGGCCGAGATCGCCGTGGCAGCGGGTGTTGATGCGGGGGAGATCGTGGTTGTCGAGGAAGGTGACCAGGCGCCCCGCGTCGGGGTAGGCGCCGTCTCCCGAGAGCATGGCGCCCAGGCGGCCTGGGCTGCGGTCGTCGCAGAAGACGTCGAGCATGGCGTAGTGCATGGGGAAGTCGAACATGGCCCCGAAGCCGCCGTCGCGGAAGGTCTCGGCCAGGGCCACGGGGTCGCCCTGGAAGTCCTCGCCCAGCAGCAGGAAGCCGTCGCCGGCCTCAGCGCGCAGGTCCTGGCTGATCTGCCCCAGGAATTCCTTCGGCATGTGGCGCACCGCGTCGATCCGGAAGCCGTCGGGGCGGGCGATCTCGATCCAGTGGCGGGAGGCGCCCAGCAGGTAGTCGTAGACCTCCGGGTTCTCCTGGGCGAAGTCGGGCAGCCCGTGGACCTCGCCGAAGACGAGCTGGTGCGGGTCGTTCCAGTCCTGGATGCCGCCCTCCCGGTGGAACCAGCCGGGGTGCTCGGCCTGCAGCGGTGCGTCCATGGCCACGTGGTTCCAGACCATGTCGAGCAAGAGGCGCATGCCGCGGGCGTGGAGCGCGTCCGACAGCTCGCGGAGCGTGGCCTCGTCGCCGAAGCGGGGCTCGAGGTGCCGCAAATCCTGCACCCAATACCCGTGGAAGGCGCCCCAGTCGTAGAACTTCTCGGTGCGCATCGAGAAGACGGGGGAGAGCCAGACCGTGCGCACCCCGAGGGCCTGCAGGTCGTCGAGGTGCTCGATCACGCCGCGTAGATCGCCGCCGTGGAAGGCGGAGGGATCGTCTGGATCCACGTCCCCGTCGTTGGATGGATCGCCGTTCGCGAAGCGGTCCACCATCACGAAGTAGATGGCGTCGTCGGGAGGGGGCGGTGCGGGGTGCCAGGCGGGATCGGTCACCGCGGGCGCGGGCGGGGCCGGGTGGCAGGCGGCGAGCAGAAGCGGGAGCGATCGCATGAGCGCGAAATCACCTATAGGCCGCCCAGGTACGCATCGAGCAGCGCCCCCAGCCGCCGCTCGATCATGGGGGTGGCGGCGGTGAGGGCCTCCACCTCCTTCTCGTGCACGTGATCCAGGAAGACCGGGACCTGGAAGTGGGCGGAGAAGGCCTGCGTGAGGTCGCCGCTGGGAGAGATGGTGGCCTCCACCTCCACGGTCCAGCGGAAGCGGCCGTTCATCTGGGAATAGAAGGCCACGGTGGTCTCCACCAGCAGCAGGAACTCCGCCCCCTGCGCCTGCTCGGCCACGAGCGTGAGCCGATGCTGGCTGGTGCGGCGGGTCGCGAAGGGCGCCACGTAGGAGGCGGGATCGAGGGGCCTGGCGGTGAGGTTGCGGGCGGCCAGCAGCCCGCCGATGACGGAGGAGAGGCCGTCGGGCACGGGCTGGATGGCGGTGTCGTCCAGCACGGCCAGGCTGGCGGCCACGGCCACGGTGGCGGGGTGTGCAGCCTGGATGGGCGCGTGCTTGGAGATGCAGCCGGCGAGCATGAGCGCGCAGGCGAGGGACAGGGTGAGCAGGGCGCGGGGCATCAGAACCAGACCTCCGTCTCGAGGGCCACCAGGTGGTGCGTGTGGACGTCCTGCTCCGGCAGCTCGAAGTCGTTGTGCTGATCGAGCGACTGCACGAAGGCGTTGCCGAAGGCGGCGTGGACGTTGGACTGCTGCACGCCGTAGAGCAGGCGCAGGGAGGGCCGGGTGTAGATGCCGGGCCCCAGCGGGTTGAACACGACGCCGAACTTGCCCTGCCAGGTGTCGCGGTGGTCGGCGTCGCCGTACTCCAGGCCCCGGGTGTCCGGCACGCCGCCGGAGTTGGCGAAGATGGAGTCCCAGTGCTCGCGGTAGGCGTTGCCGTTGGTGGAGATCTCCCTGGCCAGGCTCGTCTCCCCCAGCAGGTGGACCGTGTCGGTCATGAAGACCTGCAGGCGGAAGACGGTAGAGTAGAACACCCGCGCGTCATCCGAGGGGGCGATGGTGTTGTCCTCGTCCCAGTAGCGGCCGTACAGCCCACCCCAGACGGCCTCCACGCGGTGCGGCCACAGGGTGAGCTGCAGCTCGTCGCCCGCGTTGATCTGGTAGCGCTCATCCGTGAAATCGCTGACGTAGACGTTGATGTCGCGGCCCTGGTAGCTCTCGGTGACGTGGCCCAGGGGGTGCAGCCGCTGGACGTTGACGAAGAAGTTGTTCCAGCGCACGGGCCCAAAACCCCCGAAGCCCAGGTAGCCGACGGCCTTCCAGGAGTGGGCGTCGCGGCCCTCCGGATCGGGGAAGTAGTCGAGCAGATCGGGGTTCTCCTCGACCCAGCGCTCCACCACCTCGCCGCGGAGGTAGTCCTCGTAGTCCACGCCCGGGGTCTGGTAGGGGGCGTGGGTATTGCCGGCGACCCAGGGCTCGTGGCGGTACTCGCCGCCCAGGCCGAGCTCGAGGTGGGAGCCGAAGGAGAAGCGCGCCGCGCCGCCCGGGGTGAGGATGGTGTCGTACTCGGAGCCCTTGAGGCCGTAGCCCGAGTCGCCCACACCCAGCATGAGATCCACCACGTCGGTCTTGTAGTCGGCGGAGACGCCGATGGTGTCGTAGAACAGCCGCGCCGGCCAGGCGTCGTACAGGCCGAGCTGCCCGAACCAGGTGTCGAGCGTGCCGACCCGCCAGGTGACCCGCTCCAGGCCCACGTTGCCCGCCTCCACGTAGACCTGGGACATGCGCAGGTTCTCCAGGCTGCCGTTGCCCGAGTCGGCGTTCATGATGGAGCCGCCCTCGACCTTGGCGTGCAGGCTGGTCCAGACCGCGCGGGTGGCCGGGTCGCGCTCCAGGATGTCCCACTTCATCTCGACCGCGGCGTAGGGGCCCTCGTTCAGGAGGCGACCGTAGAGGTTCCAGTAGCCGAGCTTGCCGTCGCCTCCCTGCAGATCGGGGCGGGCGGCGATGCGGAAGTAGCCGCCCACGTCGGCGCGGCCGGCCCAGGCCGGGGCGGCGGCGAGGGTGGCGGAGGCGAGCAGGAGGATGCCGATGCGCTTCATGGTGACCTCCTACATGCCTTCGAGGACGACGATGGACTGGCTGGCGACCCCGTAGCTGCCGTCGGTGAGCGGGATGGGGTCGTCCACCATGGCGTTGGCGGAGACCTCCGGATCGGCGGCCTGCCCCTCCGTGGTGGCGAAGTAGCCGTCG
This sequence comes from Pseudomonadota bacterium, assembly GCA_043814015.1. Lineage (GTDB taxonomy): Bacteria > Myxococcota_A > UBA796 > UBA796 > JAFGLY01 > JBDRKM01. The sequence continues at coordinate 39,920 of JBDRKM010000039.1, read as the reverse complement.
GAGGAGTCCCACCAGGAGCCGGTGTCGATCACCCGGGCCCAGGAGCCGGAGGGCAGGGTGAAGGAGATCTCGTAGGACTCGCCGTTGATCAGCACCAGCACGGGCGCCTCCCCCCCGGCATCGCCGCCGTGGTAGTGCATCATCAGGTGGCGGTCGCTCCAGTCGCTCTTGGCGCTGCCGTACTCGTTCAGCCAGTCCAGGTCCATGCCGCCGTCCCAGGAGGAGGGGGCGAAGGCCGCCTCGTGCTGCTTGCGGAAGGCGATGAGCTGGCGCACGAAGTCATGCATCCGGGCGCGGCGCGGGTTGGAGCTGTTGACCCACTCGCCCCAGCGGAACCAGTTGGCGGAGTTGTCGGCCTCCAGGGAGTAGGCGTTGTTGTTGCCGTACTGGGTGCGCATCCACTCGTCGCCGCCCAGCAGCATGGGGGTGCCGCGGGAGACCAGCAGCACGGTGAACAGGTCGCGCATGAGCTGGCGCTTGACCGTCTCATCGCCCCAGTCGTGCTCGTTCTGGCTCCAGGGCTCCTGCAGATCGCACCAGACCGAGTAGGGATCATTGCAGCAGACGGGGTTCAGCGGGCCGCACATGTTGCGGGCCTCGTTGAACGAGAAGAGATCGTACATGGTGTAGCCGTCGTGCACGGTGAGGAAGTTGATCCCGTTGTAGGGTTGCTTGTCGCCGTAGAAGCCGCTGGAGCCCGTGAGCGTGCCGCCGCCGTCGATGGTGTTCCAGTACATGCCTGAGCTCAGGGGGTAGTCGTAGCCGACGCCCGGCGCGTTCATGAAGCGGCGCCAGAAGTCGCGGAAGGCGTCATTCCACTCGGACCAGGCGTACCCGGGCTTGCTCGTGGCGCTGGGGTAGCTGCCCTGCAGGAAGTCGTAGCCCTGGTAGGAGCCCATGCTCCAGGGCTCGGCGATGATGCGGGTGTTGTGTGCCTGCAGCACCGGATCGTCGATGATGTCCCGCAGCACCGTGCTGTCCGGGCTCCAGGAGTCGGGGCTGCCGTCCACCTGGCCGAGCACCGCGGCCAGATCGAAGCGGAAGCCGTCCACGTGCAGCTCCTCCACGTAGAAGCGCAGCGAGTCGAGGATCAGGGCCCGGGTGGCGGGGTGGTTGGCGCGCACGTCGTGGCCGACCCCCGTGTTGTCGTGGAAGCCCTGCCCGTCGCCGGAGACCACGTAGTAGGTGCTGTTGTCCAGGCCGCGCAGGTTGAAGATGGAGGCCACCTCGGACCAGGAGATGGTGTAGTACTCCTCCGGGCCGGGGCCGTAGTACACCTTCTGCTCCCAGAGCCCGCCCTCGCCGGTGTGGTTGTAGACCACATCCAGGATGACCTCGACCCCGGCCTGGTGCAGGGCGTCCACCATGCCCTTGAACTCGTCGAGGACCACCGTGGGCTCGCCCGTGGCCTGGTAGTCGGCCGAATACGAGACCTCCGGGGCGAAGTACGAGAGGTTGGAGTAGCCCCAGTAGCCGCCCAGCGAGTACTCCTTCTGGTGGACGGGGAGCAGCTCCACCGCGGTGATGCCGAGATCCGCGAGGTAGTTGGCTTTTTCGCCGAAGCCGCGGAAGGTCCCGGGGTGCTCCACGCCCGAGGCGGTGTTGGCGGTGAATCCCTTGGGGTGGACCTCGTAGATGATCAGCTCGTTCCAGTCATGGCCGGCGAGGGAGCCGTCCGCGCGGGCCTGCTGCCAGAGGGTCTCGTTGTCGGACCAGGTGTACTCCGAGGACACGATCACCGACTTGGTGCCGCCTGCATACGTGGACTCGGTGCGCCAGGGACCCGAAGCCACGGAGCCACGCGACCAGTCGTGGGGACGGGTGAAGGCCTTGGCCCAGGGGTCGGTCAACAGCTTGTTGGGGTTGAAGCGGTCGCCCTGGTTGTTGACGTCGACGTGGAAGCCGAGCTCGGAGTTGGGCAGGAAGCCATCTTCGTAGGTCCAGTTCGGGCCCCAGGCCACGTAGCCGTAGGCTTGCCCCTCGCCGAGCCCCTCCACGTAGATGCTCCAGAAGTCGCCGTAGCGGGTCAGCTCGTACTGCTGGGTGGGCTGGCTGGACTCGGGATCGTCGAACAGCAGCAGCTCGATGCGCGTGGCGTTCTCCGAGTAGGCGCAGAAGTTGACCCCGCTGTCGATGAGCTCCGGGCCCATGTGCTCGAAGGTGGTCAGATCATCCAGCGACAGGCTCGGGGCCACCGGTTGGTGGGCGTAGAGCTGTGCGTAGTCCTCGCTGGCGCAGGCCCCCAACAAGGGGGTGAGCAGGAGGGGCCACGTCGGGATGCGTCGGGCTGCCATGGGGACCTCGGGGGAAGGCGGGCGGATTTCCAGACAAGGAGCAAAGGGATATCCGGTTGCGGGGGCGGAGAGGTGCGGCCGAGGCACAGGCGGCGCACAGAGGATACGGGCGCGCTCCCGGAGCCAGCCCTTGCCTCTCGCCGCCCACCTCCTTCCCCTCGCCGCGCTCGCCGGCGCGGCCTGCGCGACGCCGCCGGGGCTGCTGGATGAACGGGCGGCCTGCGACAGGATCAGCATCCCCCTCTCCGGGCAGCCCATCAGCCACGAGCGGCTCGAGTACGACGGGGCAGGGAGGCTGATACGCCGCGTCTGCGACGGCTGCGACGGGTGGGGGATGGACGCACGGGCCGACGACATCGAGCAGATCACGCGCGACGGCGTGGGGCTGGAGCGCCGCGAGAAGGTGTCCAGCACCGGCCACGGCCCGGCCTTCGCGGTCAGCGAGATCACCACCGACGAGCACGGCTGCCCCGTGCAACGCAGGTTCTGGAAGAGCACCCCGCAGGACTGGGCCCTGGACCAGGTGACCTGCGACGAGGAAGGGCGCCAGGTGGCCACCGTCGAGGACCTCGAGCGCGGCGAGGGGCCCGGCAGGGCCCGTACGCTGCGCTACGACCGGCGCGGGCGCCTCGAAGAGGAGCTCTTCGACCGCGACATGGACGGCGACTTCGAGGAGCGCACCCGCTGGCGCTACGGGCGCTGGCGGCTGCCCATCCGGCGCGACTGGTACCTCAACCAGGTGCTGGTGGCGCGCAGCGACTACGATCGCGGGCCCGACGGTGTACTGCTGGTGGAGCGCTACGACTACCTGGTCGACGGCAACACCGAGGTCACCGTGCTCTACGGCTATGGCTGCGGGGCCCCCTGAGGGAGGGCGCTGGGCCGTCGTGCGCGAGGACATCTATCTTGGTCTTTGGAGAGGCCTGTTGAGCGTAACCCAGACTTGAGTTACGCTCAAGGCGTCCCCGCTCCACGGATCGGCCATGTCCCGCACCAGCTCGCTGCTCATCGCATCGCTCCCCCTGCTCGCGCTGGCGAGCGCCGGCTGCTGCCGCTGGAACGACGCCCCGCTGTGGGTCTCCTTCGGGCCGCTGTACGTGGAGGACGAGGAGGTCCAGGTGGACCTCACCGAGCACGTCGTGGACGACCGCGGCGCGCTGACGTTCACCGCCGACTCGGCGGACGCCGGCCTCATCGCCTGGGCCGAGGGCGATCTCCTGAAGCTGCAGTCCGATCCCTCCTGGCCCGACGGCGCCGAGGTCGAGGTCGCCCTGCAGGTGGAGGATCGCTGTGGCGAGAGCAGCAGCTACACGATCACGGTGATCCACGGGGAGGACCCCGACGACACGGGCGACCCCGACGACACGGGCGATCCCGACATCCCCCAGGACCCCTGCGAGGTGACCTTCACCTACCGGCAGCAGGGCACCCCCGACGCCGTGTACGTGGCGGGCTCCTTCAACCAGTGGAGCACCAGCGAGACCCCGCTGGAGGACCAGGGCGACGGCACCTGGAGCCTCAGCCTCGAGCTGGGGCCTGGGGCCTGGACCTACAAGTTCGTGGAGGTCACCGGCGGCGCGGAGGCCTGGACCTGCGACCCCAACGCCGATCTGATGCAGTGCGATGAGGGCTACAAGGAGCCCTCCGACACCTCCTGGTCCCAGCAGTGCACGCTCGGCGCGGCCTCGTGCAACTCCATGATCCGGGTCGCCAACTGCACCCTGCCCAGCCTGACCCTGGGCTCCCTGCACATCGACCGCGCCGGACGCGGGGTCTCGCTGGAGATCGCCGCCACCCTCGGCAGCGAGGGCGGCGCCATCACGGATCCGGTCGCCACCCTGGACGGCACGGATCTCGACGCATCGGTCTGGACGGGCGAGGGCTTCTCCGTAGACCTCACGGGGCTCACCCCCACCCGCCACACCCTGCGCTTCCAGATCACGGACGCCGACGGCTACGCCTCACGCGAGGTCTACGTCCCCTTCTGGCTGGACGAACGCGACTGGGACGGCGGCCTGATGTACTACGCCTTCACGGATCGGGTGGCCGACGGCGACATCTCCCTCAACACCTCCGAAGGCGCCTCCTACGATCTGGGCGGCTACCAGGGCGGTGACTTCGCCGGTTTGGTGGACATGCTGCCCTACCTGGACGATCTCGGGGTCACGGTGATCTGGCTGGCCAACCCCCAGGACAACGCCGAGGGCGCCTGGAGCGCCGACTGCGGCACCTATGCCGGCTACCACGGCTACTGGCCTGATTCGGCCCGCGTCGTGGAGGAGCACTTCGGCGGCGAGGACGCCCTGCGCACCCTGGTGCAGGAGGCCCACGCCCGCGACATGCGCGTGTTGATGGACTGGGTGGTCAACCACGTGCACGAGGACCACCCCTACTACGTCAACCACGCCGAACACGGCTGGTTCAACGACGAGGTGCTCTGCAAGATCGGCGACGACTACAGCAACTTCGACCTCATCCCCGAGACCTGCTGGTTCGCCGAGTACCTGCCCGACATCCGCTACTACAACGTGGAACCGCTCGACCAGATGGTGGAGGACGCCGTCTGGTGGATCAAGACCTTCGAGCTCGATGGCTTCCGGGTGGACGGCGCCAAGCACGTGCCCATGAGCGTGCCCTTCAACCTGGCCGGGCGCCTCGACCAGGAGATCGAGCACCGCAGCGTCGGGGGCGACGAGGACTTCTACACGGTCGGCGAGACCTTCACGTCCTCCTACGATCTCATCAACCAGTACGTGGGCCCTTCCCTGCTGGACGCCCAGTTCGACTTCCCGCTGTACTACTCGGTCCGCAGCGCCTTCATCGACCAGTCCTGCGCCATGCCGGACCTGTTCGCCTCCCGCGCCGCCTCGGACGCCGCCTACGGCGGGGCCATCATGAGCCAGTTCCTGGGCAACCACGACGTCTCGCGCTTCCTCTCCTACACCGAGGCTGGCGGCTGGGCCGACTCGACCGAGTCCTCCTGCACCGTGGCCGACGTCCCCGCCGACGCCTACGGCTACGCCATGCTGCGCCTCGCCTGGACCTTCCTGCTGACCGAGCCTGGCCTGCCGCTGATCTACTACGGCGATGAGCTGGGCATCCCCGGCTACCACGACCCGGGCAACCGCGCGCCCCTGTGGTGGTACTCCGACGCCGCCATCAGCAGCGGGGACACCGACCTCGACGACATCATCTCAGGCCTCTACCACCCCGACCAGCACGAGGACGTGCTGTGGCAGGTGGCCCTGCTGGGCAGCGCCCGCCGCGAACACCCTTCGTTCTGGAGCGGCTCGGACACGCGGTGGTGGGAAGAGGAAGACCTCTACGCCTTCGCCCGCACCACGGGCGACGACGAGGTGCTGGTGATCCTCAACCGCGGCGACAGCGAGCGCACCCTGGTGAACGGCCTGGCCTTCGCCGGGCTACCCACCAGCGGCACCTGGGAGGATGTGCTCACGGGCGACACCTTCACCGCCAGCGCCGACAGCCTCAGCGTGGGCGTGGGGGGCTGGGACGCGCGGGTGTTGGTGCTGCGGTAGCTGTCAGAAACAGCTCGTCCGCGTGGTGCTGCTGTAGGTGTCGGTCTGGGTGATGGTGCCCGCCGGCATGTGCAGGGTGCCGACCTCCCAGTAGTCGTTCGCGTCCGACAGGGAGCCCCGGTAGGTGCCGATGATGGTGCCGCCCAGGGTGACCGTGACGGTGCAGCGCGTGCTCTGGCAGGGGCCGTCGCAGGACGTGGCGCCGTTCTCGCCGTAGAACTCCATCAGGATGCGGTAGTCGCCGTTGGCGGGCACGTCGATGGTCACGTACTCGGGCCCGTAGCCGTCGATGTCGTCCCAGTAGAGGCCGGGATCGTCGGTGTCGCCGGTGACCCCCCAGCTCGGCGCCATGTTGCAGAAGCAGCAGTCGTCGGGCGAGTCGAAGATCTGCGCGCTGCTGCGGATGATGTGCATGTCGATGTCGGTGGGCTGGGTGTCCCACTCGAGCTTGATCTCCAGCCCGGGCTGGCGCGCGGTGATGGTGACCTCGTCGGGGGTGGGGTCGGAGATGCCCAGCGTGTTGGTGACCCCGAGGCGGAAGGTGTAGTCGCCGGCCACATCCGGGGAGAAGATGGGGGTGGCCCAGGAGGCCATCCAGGAGATGTCGACCGTGGAGCCGGAGGGCTTGGAGATGGTGCTCCAGCGGTAGGTGAGCGGGGTGTTGCCGCCCGGGTCGTAGGAGGCGGCGCCGTTGAGCCAGACCGTGGAGTAGAGGTCCACGGTCTGATCGGGTCCGGCGTTGGCCACGGGGGCGGTCTCGTCCACGGGCACCGAGGTGTCGTGCCACTGCGGCTCGGAGTCGTGGACCACAGGCTCGGAGTCCTCGGGCTGCTCGGTGTCCTGGGGGTCCGTGTGGTCGATGTGATCGTCCGGGTCGTCCTTCTTGCGGCCGAGGTCGTAGTCGGTGGTGCAGGCGGCGAGGAAGGCCGCGCCAGCGAGGAGGGCCAGGGCGGTGGGGCGGGTCATGGACGCTCCGTGACGAAACCGTGAGGATCGGCACAAGCTACGCTGGAGACAGGCGATCCGCAAGGACAGCGCGCGGGCTGCCGGCACCCGCGCGGCTCGTTAGACCTCCCATGCGCCTCGGCCCAGGACACGCGGACCCATGTTGCTCGGTATCTACCTCGGCTCGCTCGCCCTCGGCGGCATCCTGATCGCGGCCAGCGTGATCCTCGGCGGCCACGACGCCGATCATGACGCGGACGGTGACGCAGACGCCGACGCCGATGTGGACGCCGACGCCGATGTGGACGCCGATGCCGACGCAGACGCAGACGCCGATGCCGACGCCGGCCCCGGCACGGACCTCGTCCAGGCCGCCGGGCACGAGCTGGCCCAAGCGGGTGATCACCCGCTGATCGGGGGCTGGCTGCCCTTCCTCTCCCTGCGCTTCTGGACCTTCGGGCTCGCTTCGTTCGGGGCCACCGGCGCCCTGCTCACCATCACCGTCCTGCCGGGCCTCGCCTCCCTGGCCGTGGCGGCGCCCACCGGCTTCTGCATCGGCACCGCCATCACCTGGGTCTTCCGCTACCTGAAAAAGAACTCCAGCGGGGCCATCTCCAGCGTCCAGAGCCTCCACGGCCGCGAAGCCCGCGCGTTGCTGCCCATCCGCCCGGGGGGGCTCGGCAAGATCCGCATCGCGGTCGACGGTCCGGATGTGGACATGCCCGCCCGCACCCGGGAGCGCGCCACGATCCCCATCGACGCAACGGTCCTGGTCATCTCCGTCGAAGACGGCGTGGCCGAGGTCATCCCCCTCCCCGGGGCCAGCTCCGAGCCGAGCTGACCCCCTCCCCAGGAGCCCTTCATGGAATTCATCATGGGCCTGACGTGCCTGGGCGCAGCCGCCGGAGTCGGTGTGCTGGCGCTCTTGTTCATCGCCAAACAATTCCTCTTCGTGGCCAAGCCCAACGAGGTGCTGGTGGTCTCGGGCCGCAGAGGCGTCAAGCAGCTCACGGACGGCAGCCGCGGCTCCTACCAGGCGGTCTTCTCCGGCCGGGTCTGGCGCAAGCCCTTCCTGGAAGAGGTCGACCGGATGGATCTGCAGAACATCCCCATCGAGGTCAAGGTGGTGAACGCCTACTCCAAGGGCGGCATCCCGCTCAAGGTCCACGCGGTCGCCAACGTGAAGGTCACCTCCTCTCCGCGCCTCATCATGAACGCCATCGAGCGTTTCCTGGGGCGCGATCCCGCGGAGATCCGCCGCGTGGCCAAGGAGACCCTGGAGGGCCACCTGCGCGGCGTGCTCGCCCGGCTGACCCCCGAGGAGGTCAACGAGGATCGCCTGAAGTTCGCCGACGAGCTGCTCAAGGAGGCCAACGAGGACTTCCACAAGCTCGGCATCGAGCTGGACACCTTGAAGGTCCAGAACGTGGCCGACGACATCCAGTACCTCGACAGCATCGGCCGCAAGCAGATCGCCATGGTCGTGCGCGACGCCGAGATCGCCGAGTCCAACGCGCGGGCCGAGGCGGAGCGGGTGGAGGCCAACTGCAACCAGCAGGGCCAGGTCGCCGACCAGAACTCGGAGACCGCCATCGTGAAGAAGGCCAACGCGCTCAGGCAGTACAAGGGCGAGATGGAGGCCCGGGCCAGGTCCGAGGAGGAGCGCATGCAGCAGATGGTGCTGCAGGCCAGGGCCGAGGCTGAGATCGAGCTGCAGGAGATCCGCCAGAAGCTCGAGAAGACGAGGCTGATCGCCGAACAGGTGCTGCCGGCCGAGGCCCAGCGCCAGGCCTCCGCGCTGCGCGCCCGGGGCCAGGCCGCCGCCATCGAGGAGAACGGCCGCGCCCTGGCGGAGGTGCTGGAGATGATGACCACCGCCTGGCTGTCCGCCGGAGACGACGCCAAGGACATCTTCCTGCTCCAGCAGCTCGAGACCGTCCTCTCCACCGTGGTCCAGCGGGTCAAGGACGTGCAGATCAACGAGGTGACCCTGCTCGATGCCGGCGACGGCAAGGCGCTGCCGGCCCACGTCGCCTCGTACCCGGCCATGGTCAAGCAGATACTCTCGGAGCTCAGAGAGTATACGGGGGTGGACGTCCCCGGCATCCTCTCCGGGCTCAACGCCAACCGCGTGGAGGTGCGCTGATGGACCCCGCGACCATCGTCGGAACCCTCGGAATCCTGGTCGTCGTCGGCTTCTTCTCGCTGATCGCGGCCGTCTTGATCGCCAAGAACCTCATGTACGTCTGCCCGCCCAACAAGGTGCTGGTGTTCTCGGGCGGGCTGCACCGCCTCGGCGACCGCACCGTGGGCTACCGCTACATCAAGGGCGGACGCGCCCTGCGCATCCCCATGCTGGAGACGGTGGACGAGATCGACCTCACCAACATGATCATCGATGTCGCGGTGGTCGGTGCCTACTCCAAGGGCGGCATCCCGCTCACGGTCCAGGGCGTCGCCAACGTCAAGGTCGCCAGCCACGAGCCCCTGCTGGCCAACGCGCTGGAGCGCTTCCTGAAGGCCGATCGCAACCACCTCATGCAGGTCGCCAAGGACACCCTCGAGGGCAACCTGCGCGGCGTGCTCGCCCAGCTCACCCCTGAGCAGGTCAACGAGGACAAGATCGCTTTCGCCGAGAAGCTGCTGGAGGAGGCCGAGCAGGACCTCGGCCGCCTGGGCCTCGTGCTCGACACCCTCAAGATCCAGAACGTCTACGACGACGTGAAGTACCTCGACAGCATCGGCCGCAAGCAGAGCGCCGAGGTCATCAAGACCGCCAAGATCGCCGAGGCCGAGACCCGCGCCACCTCCACCATCAAGGACGCCTCCAACCGCCAGAGCGCCCGCATCGCCGAGATCGAGGCCGAGGGTCAGATCGTGACCGCCAAGACCGAGCGCCGCATCGCGGACGCGCTCACCAAGCGCGAGGCCATGATCGCCGAAGAGGTCGGCAAGGTGAAGGCCGCCGTGGCCAAGGCCGAAGCCGAGCTCAAGGCCCAGGAGGCCCTGGTGGAGCAGGCCCGGCGCCAGCTGCAGGCCGACATCGTCGCCCCGGCCCAGGCCGACATGGAGGCCGACATCGCCCAGGCCAAGGGCGCCTCCCGCAAGATCATCGAGGACGGCAAGGCCACCGTGGCCGTGCTGGAGCAGATGATCGCCACCTGGAAGAAGGGCGGCGGTGCCGCGCGCGACATCTTCCTGATGCAGAAGCTCGACAAGATCCTCAAGGATCTCATGGGTACGGTCCAGTCCATCGAGATCGACCGCCTGACCATGCTGCCGGGCGGATCCGACAGCCGGGCCCAGAAGGCCGTGACGTTGGTCGAGGAGCTCAAGGCCGCTGTCGGGGTGGACATCCCCAAGGCGCTCGGGCAGCTCACGCAGCAGGCCCCGAAGAAGTAGCCACGGGTGTGTTGGGCCCCGCTCCGGGAGTGCCGGGGCGGGGCCTTCGTGGTTGCGGCGAAGTGCCCCAGCGCTGTTTCTTGATAGTCACCCATGCCGCGCGGGGCGCGGCTCCCGGAGCCATGAAGCAGCGGGGAGCTTTCAGGTGTCAGGTATCAGGTGTCAGCCGTACACCCTCCGGACCTGCGTAGAGGCGGGCTTCGCCCGACGAACGTCACGCGGTCCGGACGAGGCCCCTGGTGCGCTGCCTGCTGATACCTGACGGCTGATACCTGATGGCTGTTTCTGGTTAGACCCCCCGGTCCCTCTCCCGAGGTCCTCCCCTTGCCCACCGTCCACGGCGACACCACCGGGCTCAAGCCCTCCCAGGCCCGCGCGCTGGCGAAGCTCTACCAACGGCGGGTGCCGGCCGAGCGCTTCGTCTCCCCCGAGCTGGCCCGCAGCCTCTGCGAGCTGTCCCGCGACACGGGGCGGCAGCTCGGGCTCATGCTGGATCGCGGGGGCTACGTCTACATGGTCATCGTGGGCGACGCGCACCAGCTCTTCATCCCGGAGCTCGGCCGCTCCCGGGCGGGCTCCAGGCGCTTCCGGGGCCTGCGCCTGGTGCACACCCACCTGCGCAGTGAGCCGCTGTCCACCGAGGATCTCACCGACCTCGCCCTGCTCAGGCTCGACACGGTCGTAGCGATCGAGGCCAGCATCGAGGGCCTGCCGCTGGCGGTGGAGTTCGCCCACCTCCTGCCGCCGGGCGCCGCAGAACAGATGTGGCGCGTGGAGCGCCGCCCCTCCGTCTGGGCGCTGGATGACGACTTCCTCGCCTTCATCGAAGATCTGGAGGCCCAGTTCCGCCGTGGCGACCACCTCAGCCAGGTGGACGACGGTCGCGGGGCCGTGCTCATCGGGGTCACCACGGGCGATGCGGCCAGCGCGCGCCTCTCGCTGGAGGAGCTGGAGCGCCTGGCGGACGCCGCGGGCCTGCGGGTGCTCGACAGCGTGCTGCAGCAGCGCCGGGCCCTGGACGGCAAGACCCTCATCGGGCACGGCAAGCTCCAGGACATCCTGCTCAAGGCCATGCACCTGGGCGCCGAGCACCTGGTGTTCGACCAGGACCTCTCCCCCTCCCAGCTGCGCAACGTGGCCACCATCACCGAGCTGGCGGTGCTCGACCGCACCCAGCTCATCCTCGACATCTTCGCCCAGCGCGCCACCACCCGCGAGGGCAAGCTCCAGGTGGAGATCGCCCAGCTGCGCTACCGCAAGCCGCGCCTGGCCATCATGCCCACCGCCATGAGCCGGCTGACCGGCGGGATCGGCGGCACCGGCCCCGGTGAGACCAAGCTGGAGATCAACCGCCGGCGGGCCGACGAGCGCCTGAAGCGGCTGGAGGACGAGCTCTCCCGCCTGGCCCGCAGCCGAGACCTCCGGCGCTCCCGCCGACGGCGCCTGCGGCTGCCTTTGGCCAGCATCGTGGGCTACACCAACGCCGGCAAGTCCACCCTGCTCAACACCGTCACGAAGAGCGATGTGGACGCCCGCGACGCCCTGTTCGCCACGCTCGATCCCACCAGCCGCCGCTTCCGCTTCCCCGAGGAGCGCGAGATCATCCTGACCGACACGGTGGGCTTCATCCGCCGCCTGCCGAAGGACCTCGTCCAGGCTTTCCGGGCCACCCTGGAGGAGGTCGTCCAGGCCGACCTGCTCATCCACGTGGTGGACGCCTCCGATCCGGAGATGTCCGCCCACATCGAGGCCGTGGAAGAGATCCTCCGCTCCCTCGGGGTGGCCGACCGCCCCAGCCTGCTGGTGCTCAACAAGATCGATCAGGTAGACCCGACCCGCTGGGCCTCCCTGGCGGAGCAGACCGGCGGCATCCCGGTCAGCGCGAAGGACGGCTGGGGGCTCACGCGCCTGCTCACCACCATCGAAGATACACTGTTCCAGGGTACCGAGCTCGATCCGCTGGCCCCTGAGGAGGAGTGATGCGCACCGCCCCCTTCGCCCTGTTGCTGGCGGTCGGCTGCCTCGGGCACGAGCGCTTCGCGGGGGCCGAGGGCGATCCGCTGCACACCGAGGTCCCGGCCATCACCGGCATCGTGTGGGGCTGCTCCAGCCAGGAGGCCACCTGGGCCTTCGAGGTCACCACGGACGCCTGGACCGCCAACGGCGACCTCTGGCTGGCCACCGACACCGACTACGTCGAGCAGCACCCGCTGCGCTCGGACATCGCCGCCGGCGACGGCAGCGCCGATCACCTGATCCAGGAGCTGACCATCGCCGCGGACTGGCGTGACGCCTCCTCCGGCGTGGCCTCGGCCTTCCTGTGCGACGCCGTCACGCTGGCCGCCATGAACCTGCGCGCCGTGGTCTACACCCCGGGCAGCGGAGCGGCGGCGGACTGCCGCTCATGGGGCGCGGATCCAGCCTTTTTCGACCAGGTCGAGGGGGTCCCGGCCTGCAGCCAGGTGTGGGAAGCGCCGGACACCGGCGCAGGCGGCTGAACCCGACGCGCCCACGCCGCTTTGCAGCCGCGAGCCTCGTGAAGTAAAATGCGCCCGCCCCGCGCCCTCCAGCGCGGTTCGGTGTTCCCGACACCCCCACCCCGGCCCGTGCGAACACGCGGCCACCAAGGAGACGCCCCCATGAAAAAGCTCGCCCTCCTGGCGCTCGCCCTCTCCCTGCCCGCCTGCTTCACCAAGACCGACTCCGGCCTGTACGACAGCAACGACACCGACGGGGGCACCGTGCCGCTGAGCATCGACTACGTCACCTACAGCTACAACGCCAACAGCTGGAGCTACGAGGTCCACTGCAACGGCTGGGCCGATCTCGTCACCCTCTACATCACCCAGGACACCTCCTCCCCCTGGGATGAGAACCACGATCTGGAGAGCTGGGACTTCGACGATGGAGGAGCCTGGGACGTCTGGGGCAGGGATCTCCCCATCGTCCAGACCTGGCAGGAGCAGGTTGACAGCACGAACACCCTGTTCGGCAACAGCACCTCCTGCGAGAACCCCTATTGCGAGGGCACCATGGTCTGGCGTGTCTACGCGTGGGAGGGTTCCACGGTCAAGGACTGCGTGATCTGGGCCGGCGCCAACGCCGACATCTCCCTCGTGACGGAGAGCGGCTGCCGCGAGGTCACCATGAACTAGCCGCGGGGTCTGCCCCTGTCGCAGCCCGCGAGAGCCCCGCCCCCCCGGCGGGGCTCTTTCCGTTCAAGATCATTGCAGGTTGGCGCGCGCGGAGGTAGCGTATGGCGGGTTATGGATGACCCTCCCGTGGCGCGAACCCGTCCGCGCCGATTCCACGCAAGAAGGAGACGCACCGTGAAGAAGCTTCTGCTCGCCGCCCTCGCCCTGAACCTGTTCGCTTGCTTCGGCAAGGACGACACCTCTGCTGACACCAGCGACACCGACGCCGACACCGACACCGACACCGACACCGACACCGACACCCCCACCATCGACGTGGTCAGCTACGGCTACGACGCCACCGAGTGGGAGTACGAGGTCGACTGCCTGGGCTGGTTCGACGCCGTCACCATGTTCATCACCCAGGACACCACCTCCCCCTGGGACGAGGACCACGAGCTCACCGAGCTCGACTTCGACCCGGCCGGCGCCTGGGACAACTTCGGCATCACCCTGCCCATCACCGACGACTGGCAGGCCCAGCAGGACAGCGTCAACACCCTGTTCGGCAACAGCATCTCCTGCGAGAACCCCTACTGCGAGGGCACCATGGTCTGGCGCGTCGAGGCCTACATCGGCGCCGACGTGGCTGACTGCGTGGTCTGGGCTGGCTCCGACGCCGACGTCTCCATCGTGATGGAGTCCGGCTGCCGCGAGATCACCTTCTAGCAGGCGCTCTCGTCGTTTTCGGGGCCCCGCCTTCGTGGCGGGGCCTCGTTGCTCAGCGCCCCGTCGCTCAGCGCCCCCGCACCGTGGCCACCCGCTCCGCCAGCCGAATCGCCGCGATCATGCTGCCGGGATCCGCGATCCCCCGTCCGGCGATGTCGTCGGCGGTGCCGTGGTCCACGCTGGTGCGCACCATGGGCAGGCCCAGGGTCCAGTTCACGGCGTGGCCGAAGTCCAGCACCTTGAGCGGGATGAGGCCTTGGTCGTGGTACATGGCCACAAGCATGTCGGCGCGGCCTTCGGCGGCGTCGCGGGCGGCGGCCTCGGCGGAGAGGGGGCCGCGGACCCGCATGCCCTCTGCCCGCAGCCGATCGCAGGCGGGGCCGATGACCTCGCCCTCCTCACGCCCGAGCAGGCCGCCATCGCCGGCGTGGGGGTTGAGGCCACAGACCACGAGGGCCGGCTCGGGGATGCCGAGGTCGCCGACGAGCGCGGCGTGGGCGGTGCGCATCACGTGCAGCAGGCCGGCCTCCTCGAGGGCGTCGGGGACCTCCCGCAGCGGGCGGTGGACGGTGGCCAGCACCACCCGCATCCGGCGGCCCACGAACGCCATGACCGGGCGTGGGACCCCACAGAGGGCCCCCAGGAAGTCGGTGTGCCCCGGGTAGGCGAACCCCGTGGCCGCCAGGCGCGCCTTGTGGATGGGCCCGGTGACCAGGCCCCGGGCCCGGCCGCCCAGGCAGGCCTCGACGGCGACCCGCAGGGCGCGCACCTCCACGGGCTCGCTCCCCGCGGGCGGCTCCAGCAGGGCGCATCCCCCGCACACCTGCTCGAGGCGCTCCACCTCCACCAGCGCGAGGCCCTGTCGGGCAGCCTCCGCGCGGATCGCCCCACCCTCACCCACCAGCACGAGAGGCCCGGCATGGCGCACGGCGGCCTTGACCGCCACCTCGGGCCCCACCCCCCGCGGATCCCCCGGGGTCAGGAGCAGGGGCGCCTTCGAAGGGGTCATTCGGGTTCCAGCAGCACCTTCACGGCCACGCGCCGGCGGGCCTGCACCAGCCACTGCTCGCGGGCCTCCTGGTAGCGGGCCTCGGTGAGCCGGCCGCGCAGCTGCTGCTCCACCTGCTCGTACTCCGGCGCGGGCGGGCGGGATCGCTCCTCGACGAGCACCAGGAACACGCCCTGGGGGGCCACCACGGGCTCGGCCACGGCACCGGCGGGCACGGAGAAGGCCGCACGGTCCAGATCACCCACCAGCTCGCCCTGGCGGAAGGTGCCCAGCTCGCAGCCGCGGCTGGCGTAGGGCTCGGCGGAGCGCTCGACGCACAGATCCGCGAAGGCGGCGCCGGCCCCCACCTCGGCGCGCAGGGCGTGAGCCTGGGCCAGCACGGCCTCGCGAGCGGCGTCATCGGCGCCCTCGGGGAAGGGCAGCAGGATGGCCCGCAGGTGGGCTCGCTCCGGGCCGGCGAGGGAGTCGAGGTTGCGGCGGTAGGCATCGCGCAGCTCGTCTTCACGGATGACGATGCGCGGTGCCAGCACCTGCTGGTTGAACTTCATGTCTCGCAGGTTCTGGTCGAGCTGCTGGAGGTACTCGCTCCAGGGCAGCCCGCTGGACTCCACCTCGGCTTGCAGCCGGTCGCGCTCGATCCCGTTCTGCCGCGCGATGTCGGAGAGGGCACGCTCGCGGTCTTGATCCGTCACGTCCAGATCGAGGCGCTCGATCTCCTGCTCCACCAGCTTCTGCCCGATCAGGGCGTCGAGGACCTCGATCTCGAGGCTGCGGCGCGAGCCGCCCTGGCCGGCCGCGAGCCGCTCCTCGATGTGCTGGCCGCCGAGGTCGTAGACCTCGCTCCAGGTGATCACGTCGTTGTTGACCACCGCGGCGATGCGATCGACGATCTCGCCCCGCGCAGGGCCACTGCCCAGCGCGAAGGCCGCGAGGAACACCAGGACCCGGTGTGCGAGCCGCTTCATGGGATTTCGCCGCTCGCCGAGACGAGGGCTAGTCCTCGTCGCCGCCGGCCTCATCGCCCATGTCGCCGTCTTCCACGTCCACATCCTCTTCCTCGCCGCCCGGCAGGGCCGCGTGGCGCTGGGAGAGCATGGGGTTGAGGTCCATCCCCGGGGGCATGGCGCGGACGGCCTGCTTGACCTCGACCGCGGCCAGCTTGGTCTCGTCGATCTCGACCTTGGCGCCCTGCTTGAGCTGGGCGACGTACTGCTCGTAGAGCTCCTTGAGCTTCTCGTTCTTCACCTTGCGGAGCACGGAGCCCTTCATCTGCTGGAAGGTGCGCTCCACCTTCTCGCGCTTGTTGGCGACGTAGATGATGTTGTAGCCGTCCTCGGTCTTGAAGGGCGCGGAGACCTCGCCGACGCTCATCTGGAAGGCCTTGTCCACGATGGCCTGATCCAGGCCGGGCTTGCCATCGGAGGAGACGAAGCCGATGTCGCCGCCGCGACGGCGGTAGGGATCCTCGGAGTTCTTGGAGGCGACGTCCTTGAAGGACTCCTTGGGATCGCTGGCGACCAGCCCGCGCAGGCGGGCGGCCTCGGCCTGGGCGGCCGCGTCGGGGCGCTCATCCGTGACCCGCACGAGGATGCGCTTGATCTGCACCTTCTCGGGGACGATGAACTCTTCTGGGTGGGCGTCGTAGTAGGCCTGCAGCAGCTCCTCGCTGAAGTCGGAGTTGCGCACCTGAGCGTAGACCTCCTGCCGCAGCAGGGTGTTGACCATGACCTTCTGGACCTTGGGATCCTGGTCGAGCCCCATGCGCAGGGCTTCCTGGTACAGGACCTTGTCGGCGATGAGGCGGTCGAGGATCTCGTGACGCTCCTCGTTGGAGAGGCTGTCGCCCTCCTTGGGGGCGGTGCGGGCGGCGGCCTTCTCGAAGGCCTTGCTGCCGATCACCAGGCCATCGACGGTGGCCAGCGTGTCTCCGACCTCTTCGACCGGCGGCGCCCCGGCCGCGGGCTTGCCACCGGGGGCCGTGGTGCCGGGGTTGTTGCAGGCGCCGAGCGTGAGGCCGGCGAGGAGGAGGACGGGAATCCAGGACCGCATGGTCATCTCCGGGAGTTGGCGTAGAACGGCGCCGCTTGTCTGCGCGAGGCAGGTCGCAGGGGTCGCGCACCTATCATGGGGGAATGAGCACAGCAAGGCGGGGGGGGACCCGCCGCAGAGGGCAGGTGCGACACCTGGGGAGGCTGTCTTCATCCGGCTCAGTTACCAGGAATTCATGGGCCTCTCGCTGCGCAACCGGATCCTGCTGGCGTTCTCCCTGAGCTTCGCGCTGTTCGTGGGGGCCACGGCCTACGACACCTACCAGCTGCGGGCGCTGGGAGACGGCCTCAGGGTGATGAACGAGGGCTACCTGCCGCTCGCGCGCATCGTGGCCCAGCTGGAGAGCCACCAGGAGCGTCTGGATCTGGACGCCGCGCGCCGCGAGGGCGGGCGACCGGCGGCGGCCTTTCGCAGCAACGCCGGCTTCCACGCCTCCGCCATCCGCGCGGCGGTCGCCGCGGGCCGCGAGACGGCCGGCGACGCCATGGCGGGTGTCTGGAGCACCGAGGAGTACCGCGCCCTCGAAGTCATGATGGGTCAACTCGGGCGCCTGGAGGAGCTGGCTGGAGGCTACGAGCAAGCCTCCCAGCAGTGGGGCAGCCTGGCCGAGCAGGGCGGCGACGCCGACGAACAGGCCGCGCTGGCCGAGGTGCTGCGGCGCGGCCAGGAGCTGCAGACCGTGGTCAAGCAGCTCAACAGCTCGCTGGACGCCGGCATCCGCCGCGTGAACGACCGGGTCGCCCAGACCCAGGCCCGGGCCACCGCCGTCGGCGCGGTCCTCGTGCTCCTCGCGCTGGCCTCCGGCGCGGCCATGCTCGCCTGGATCCTCGTGACCCTGCGCCCCATCACGCGCCTCACCGTCGAGGCCCAGCGGGTGGCGGCCGGCGACTACTCAGCCCGGGTGGACGTGCGCGGTGGCCACGAGATCGGCGTCTTGGCTGCCGAGTTCAACACCATGGCGCGGGCGCTGGCGGAGCGCGACCGGCGCCTGCAGGAGCGTGCAGAGGAGCTCAAGCGCCTCTCCGGCTACCTCCGCAGCGTGCTGGACACCATCCAGCCGGGCCTGCTGGTGGTGGAGGGCGAGCGGGTGACCATGTCCAACCCCTCGGCCCAGGCCCTGTGGGGCGCCCGGGAGGGCGACCCCCTGCCCGAGGTCCTGCGCCCGCTGGAACCGGGCAGGCACGCGGCGCTGCCCGTGGCCGACCTGCGCATGGACGTCGAGGTGGTGCCCTTCGGTGCCGCGGGGCGGCTGGTGGTGGGCGAGGACGTCACCCAGCGCCTGAAGGACCAGGAGCGCCTCGAACGCAGCGAGCGCCTGGCCCTGATCGGCCAGATGCTGGCCCAGGTGACCCACGAGGTGCGCAACCCGCTCAACGCCATCTCGCTGAACGCCGAGCTGCTCTCCGAGGAGCTGGCCGCCCTCTCGGGCGCGGTAGAGCCAGAGGCCACCGAGATCCTGGCCATCCTCGTCCAGGAGATCCGACGCCTGGAGCAGGTCACCGAGCACTACCTGGACCTGGCCCGCCGCCCCACCCCGAGCATCGAACCCGAAGACCTCGGCCAGATCGTCGTCTCGGTCTGCCGCCTGGAGGAGCCGGCCTTCCAACAGGCGGGCGTAGCCCTCGAGCTGGCCGAGCCCCACGAGCCCCTCATCGTCCCGGTCGATGGGAACCAGCTCCGCCGGGCGCTGCTCAACATCCTGCACAACGCCCGCCAGAACGGCGCCGCGCACGTCCGGGTGCGGCTGTCCGCCGAGGGAGAGCGCGCCCTCCTCTCCGTGTCCGACGATGGCCGCGGGGTGGATTCCGAATCCCTGGCCAGGGTCTTCGACCCCTTCTTCTCGCGCCGCAGCAAGGGCACCGGCCTGGGCCTGGCGGTCACGCGCCAGATCGTGGAGGACCACGGCGGTCGCGTGCGGGCCGAGTCGGGCCC
Source organism: Pseudomonadota bacterium (assembly GCA_043814015.1). Taxonomy (GTDB): domain Bacteria; phylum Myxococcota_A; class UBA796; order UBA796; family JAFGLY01; genus JBDRKM01. The sequence continues at coordinate 20,887 of JBDRKM010000039.1, read as the reverse complement.
GGGGGAGGGCTTCCGGATCCACATCGAGCTGCCCAGGACCTGACCTCGGGCCTCAATCCCGCCCCGCCCGCTCCGATGAGCCCTCCGGAGCCTCTGTCCGCGAGGCGCCCGAGCACCGCGAGGCCGCCCATGCCCCTGCCCCCACCCGTGGAGATGTCCCGCGCATACCCGCGTCTGCGCCGCGCCCTCACGGGCACGCTGGCCCTGCTGGCGGTGGCCGCGGCGCCGGCCGTCGCGGGCCAGCTCGAGGAGCCCGCCGTGGCCTCCCCGGACCAACTCCCCGGCCTGATGCTGGGGGTGGTGCTCGGCGTGATGGTCTACAACATCTTCCTGTACCTCTCCCTCAAAGACCGCCACTACCTCAACTTTTCCCTCGGCGTCGTGCTGCCGCATGCGCTGTTTCAGCTCATCTCCACCCAGCAGGGAGTGGTGGCGCACTGGCCGGGCTCCACGGCGTGGGTCCACACGGGGCTGGCGGCCTCGGCCTGCCTCCTGGCGGTGGGGTTCGTCGCCTTCACGCTGAGCTTCCTGGACCTCCAGGAGCGGCTGCGGCGGACCGCCCACTTGCTGCAGGGTGTGGCGGCAGCAGCCTTGATCTGGACCCTGGTCACCCCCTTCGTCGCCTACCCCTTCAACGCCCAGGTGGCCCTGGTCCTCGGCTTGCTGGGCGCCGCGGGCGGGGCCGTGGCCGCGGGCATCAGCTGGTCCCGTGGGGATCGATCGGCGCGCTTCTTCACCGTCGGCGCGGCCCTGCTGGCCGTCGTGATGGCGCTGCTCGCGGTCCGCCTGCTGGGCTGGGAGGCCGCCTGGCTCCTGCACGTCCCGCTCCTGGCCCTGGGCAGCGCCGTCGTGGTCGTGCTGCTCTCCCTCTCCCTGGCGGACCGCTTCGCCGACGCGCGCATCCGCGACGCCCAGGTGCGCCAGCAGCTCCTGGAGCAGGAGCGCCTCGCGCGCCACGCCCAGGAGGAGATGATCGAGAACCTCAAGGCGCTGGACGGCCTCAAGGACCAGTTCCTGGCCAACACCTCCCACGAGCTGCGCACCCCGCTGCACGGCATCATCGGCCTGGCCGACGCGCTGCTGGCCGGCGCCGCCGGGCCCATGCCGGAGCTGGCGCGCCACAACCTCGGCATGATCGTGCGCTCCGGCCAGCGCCTGACCCATCTGGTCAACGGCATCCTCGACTTCTCCAGCATGGACCACGGCCAGGTGGTGCTGGAGCCCCAGGCGCTCGATCTGGAGGCGGAGGTGGAGTCGGTCCTGGCCCTCTCGCGCCCCCTGGCCGACCGCCGCGGCATCCGGCTGCGCAGCGAGCTGCCGGCGGACCTGCCCGCCGTGCGCGCCGACGAGAACCGCCTGCAGCAGATCCTGCTCAACCTCGTGGGCAACGCCATCAAGTTCACCCCCAAGGGCTGCGTCTCGGTCACCGCCACGGGCGCAGGCGACATGCTGGAGATCAGCGTCACCGACACGGGCATCGGGATCCGCCCCGAGGAGTGCGAGCGGATCTTCGGTTACTTCGAGCGTGCCACCCAGAGCAACACGCCCCAGGAGGGCACGGGGCTCGGCCTGGCCATCACGCGACGCCTGGTGGAGCTGCACGGAGGCCGGATCTGGGTTGAGTCCACCGTGGGCCTGGGCTCGCGCTTCGCCTTCACACTGCCGGTCACCGCCGAACGCGCGGCCCGCGCCACGACCCCGCTGTCCCCGCCGACCGCGCTCTCCGTCCTGCCCACCCTGGACGAGGAGGAGTGCAGCTCCGATCTGGAGGGGATGGTGCCCCGGCTCACCAGCGGACGGCCCTGGCGCGTGCTGGCCGTGGACGACAACGCGGTCAACCTCACCCTCATCCAGCACCAACTCGCGGCTCACGGCATCGCCGTCACCGCTGTGGACTCCGCCCGCGGCGCCCTGGCGCGCCTCGAGCAGGACCGCGGCTTCGACCTGGTGCTGCTGGACGTCATGATGCCCGAGCTGACCGGCTACGAGGTCTGCGAGCGCATCCGGAAGAGCTACAGCGCCTCGGAGCTGCCGGTCGTCCTCGTCACCGCCCGCACCCAGGTCGCCGACCTGGTGCGCGGCTTCGAGGCCGGCGCCAACGACTACCTGACCAAGCCCTTCACCCGCGCGGAGCTGTTGGCCCGCATCCGCACCCACATCGAGCTGGCCCGCACCAACAAGGCCTACGCCCGCTTCGTGCCCCGAGAGTTCCTGCGCCTGCTGGGCAAGGAGCGCATCGAGGACGTGGAGCAGGGCGATCAGGTGCAGCGCCACATGGCCGTGCTCTTCGCGGACATCCGCGGCTTCACCAGCCTGTCCGAGGAGCTGACACCGCGGGAGAACTTCAACTTCATCAACTCCTTCCTCTCCCGCATGGGCCCCATCATCCGCAAGCACGGCGGCTTCATCGACAAGTTCATGGGCGACGGGCTCATGGCCATCTTCCCTGGGGACGGCGCCGACGCCCTGCGCGCGGCGGTGGGGATGAACGACGAGCTGCACCGCTACAACGGGCATCGCGCCAACTGCGGCTACCGCCCCATCAGGATCGGCATCGGCGTGCACTACGGGAGCATCATGCTGGGCACCGTGGGCGAGCAGGAGCGCATGGACGGAACGGTCATCTCCAGCGCCGTGAACCTCGCCGCGCGGCTCGAGGATCTGACCAAGCACTTCCGGGTGCCGGTCATCGTCTCGGGCGACATCCTGGACCTGCTCGGAGAGGGCCAGGACCCGGCCCGGCGCCACCTCGGCCGCGTGCTGCTCAAGGGCAAGCACCAGGCCGTGGACGTCTACGACGTGTTCGAGGGCGAGCAGCTCGAGCGCCGCTCCCTCAAGGTGGCCACCCGGCCGCGCTTCGAGGAGGGCGTGCGCCAGTACGCCGCGGGCGAACCCGAGGCCGCCGCCCGCGCCTTCCGCGCCGTGCTGGCGCGCGACCCCGAGGATCAGGCCGCCGCCTACTACGTCGAGCGCTGCGTGACCCTGGCGGCCATCGGCTTGCCCGAGTCCTGGGACGGCAGCCTGGTGCTGCCGGGGGCCATCCCGAGCGGGACGCGGGGTGGGGGCGAGGGGCGCTGACAGCGGTCCGCTGCGCCAGATCAGGGCCACGGTGACATGCGCAGGGCAGCCCACGGCGAGCGGATAATCCCACCCCCTCCCCAGGCCAGCCCAGGCCGGAGGCGCGGCGAGGCTCGCCATGACCGCCAGCATCTATGTCACCTCCACCCGCGCCGCGACCGGCAAGACCACCATCGCCCTGGGCCTGGTGAGCGTGCTGGAGCGCGTGCTCGGGCGGGTCGCCTACTTCAAGCCCATCAGCAAGCCGGCGCCCCCGGGCACCGCGCCCGACGTGCGCCTGGTGCGCGAAGCCCTGGGCCTGCCCTGGGAAGAGGCGGCCATGGGCGTGGTCACCTCCGACGAGGTGGCGCGGGCCGTGGCCGGCGGCACCTGGGAAGATCTCATCGATCGCATCCTGGAGGCCTACCGGGCCCTGGCGGCGAGCGCCGACTTCGTGGTCATCGAGGGCACCGACTACGAAGGCGCCATGGCCAGCTTCGAGTTCAACATCAACGCAGACCTGGCCCGCAACCTGGGCGCCCCCGTGGTGGTGGTGGCCGACGCCGAGCACGCCTTCGAGACCACGCTGACGGGCAAGGTGCGCGATCCGCGCGCGTTCGAGACCATGCTCAAGAACGTGCGCCTGGTGGTCGAGAGCCTGCAGGAGAAGGGCTGCGAGCACCTGGGGATCATCTTCAACCGCACCCTGCCCAACGCCGTGGGCGATCTGCGCTTCTACGCGGCCGCGCCCCTGGCGGAGCGGGGCATCCAGGTGCTGGGCGCCCTGCCGCGCACCGACGACCTGGAGCGTCCCACCATCGCCGAGATCGCCGCCGCCACCGGCGCAGAGGTGATCAGCGGCGGGGATCGCCTGGAGGTGCCCGTGCAGCGGGTCCAGGTGGCCGCCATGGGCCTGGACCAGGTGCTGGCGCGCCTGGGCCGTGGTGACCTCGTGCTGGTCCCGGGCGACCGCAGCGATGTCATCCTGGGGCTGTCCGCGGCCACCCTCACCTCCGCCGTCCCCACCCCGGCCGGCCTGGTCATCACCGGCGGAATCCCCGTGTGGGACGCGGTCAAGCGCATGGTCCTCGACCTCACCCAGCGCCGCCTGCCCGTGCTGGCCCTGCCCTGGAACAGCCTCGAAGCCGCCCTGGCCGTCAGCGCGGTCAAGGCGCGGTTGGACCCGAGCCAGCGCACCCGCATCGAGGTGGTCAAGGGGCTGGTGGAGGACCACGTGGACGTCGGCCCCATCCTGGCCCGCGCCGCCACCCGCGGGCTGGAGGAGCGCCTGACCCCCCGCCAGTTCATGCACCGCGTCGTGGATCTGGCCCGCGAGGATCCGCGCCACGTGGTGCTGCCCGAAGGCTGCGAGGAGCGCATCCTGCGGGCCGCCGAGGCGGTGCGCGCCCGCGGCATCGCGCGCCTGACCCTGCTGGGGAACACCGCCGAGATCCGCCGGCGCATCGAGGCCCTCGGGCTCGACCTGCCCGACGTGGCCCTCGTGGATCCCGCCACCTCACCCCTGCGCGAGCCCTACGCCCGCGAATACCAGCGCCTGCGCGCCCACAAGCAGCCCAGCCTGGAGCATGCCCTCGATCTGATGGCCGACCCCGCCTACTTCGGCACGATGATGGTGCAGCTCGGCGAGGCCGACGCGTTGGTCTCGGGTTCGGTGACCACCACCGCCGCCACACTCCGGCCCGCACTGGAGTTCATCAAGACGCGCCCCGGCATCCACGTGGCCTCTTCGGTCTTCTTCATGCTCCTGCCGGATACCGTGCTGGTCTACGGCGACTGCGCGGTCAACCCCAACCCCAGCGCCGAAGAGCTCGCCGAGATCGCCCTGTCCAGCGCCGAGACCGCGCGCGCCTTCGGCATCACTCCCCGCGTGGCCATGCTCTCCTACTCCACCGGCGCCTCCGGACACGGCTCAGACGTGGACAAGGTCCGCGCCGCCACGGCCCTGGTGCGCCAGCGCGCCCCGAACCTGCCCGTGGAGGGCCCCATCCAGTACGACGCCGCCATCGACCCGGGCGTGGCCCGCACCAAGCTGCCCGACAGCGCCGTGGCCGGCCACGCCACCGTCTTCGTCTTCCCGGACCTCAACACCGGCAACAACACCTACAAGGCCGTGCAGCGCGCCGCCCACGCCATCGCGGTGGGGCCGGTCATGCAGGGCCTCAACAAGCCGGTGAACGACCTCTCCCGCGGCTGCACCGTGCCGGACATCATCAACACCATCGCCATCACGGCCGTGCAGGCCCAGGGGAGGAAGGCGTGAAGGTCCTCGTGCTCAACGCGGGTTCTTCCTCGCTCAAGTTCGAGCTGTACGCCATGCCGGCCGAGTCGGTGCTGGCGTCCGGGCTCGTGGAGCGCATCGGGGAGGTGGTCCCCGACCACGCCGCGGCCCTCACCCTCGTGCTGGACGCGCTCTGCGACGGCGAGGGTGCGCCGCTCACGAGCCTGTCCGAGATCGGCGCCGTGGGGCACCGCGTGGTGCACGGTGGGGAGGACTTCGCGTCCACCGTGCTCATCACCCCGGAGGTGATCGCGGCCCTGACCGCCAACATCCCGCTGGCGCCCCTGCACAACCCGCCCAACCTGCTGGGTATCCAGGTGGCCCGCGAGGCCTTGCCGGGCGTGCCCCAGGTGGCCGTGTTCGACACCGCCTTCCACCAGACCCTGCCGCCGCGGGCCTTCCTCTACGCCCTGCCCCGCGCGCTGTACGCCGAGCACCGCATCCGGCGCTACGGCTTCCACGGCACCTCGCACCGCTATGTGGCAGGCCGCGCCGCCGCCCTGCTGGGGCGTTCGCCTGAAGAGCTGAACCTGATCACCTGCCACCTGGGCAACGGCGCCAGCCTGTGCGCCATCGAAGGCGGGCGCTCGGTGGACACCACCATGGGCCTGACCCCGCTGGAGGGCGTGGTCATGGGCACGCGCTGCGGGGATCTGGATCCGGCCATCCCCCTCTTCCTGCAACGCGAGCTGGGCATGTCCGTGGACGACGTGGACCGGCTGCTCAACAAGCGGAGCGGTCTGCTGGGGTTGTCGGGGCGAAGCAACGATCTCCGGGTCATCGAGGAGGCCGCCGCCGCAGGCGATGCCGCCGCCGAAGAGGCGCTGGACGTCTACTGCTACCGCCTGCGCAAGGCCATCGGGGCGACCACCGCCGCGCTGGGGCGGGTGGACGCCCTGGTGTTCACCGCGGGGGTGGGCGAAAACTCCTCGCTCGTGCGCGCCCGGGCGCTGGAGGGGCTCGCCCCCCTCGGGTACGCACTGGATGCCGCGAAGAACGCCGGCCTGCGGGGGCGGGAGGCGGACATCACCGGCGCCGGGAGTCGCGCCCGCATCCTGGTCATCCCCACCGACGAGGAGCTGATGATCGCGCGGGACACCTACGCGCTGGCCCGGGGCTGACATGTCCGTGCTGGTGGTGGGGGTCGGGATGCAGGGCCGAGCCGTGGTGCACGAGCTTTGCCGCGGGCCCTCCGTGGGCCCCGTGGTGGCCGCGGACCTCGACGCTGGCGCCCTCGCGCGCGCCCTCGGGCGCTCGGAGGCCATCCCCGAACCGCTGGACGCCTCCGACGAGGCCGCCACCCGCGGCCTGATCCGCCGCCACGGCGCGGGCCTGGTGGTGAGCGTGGTGCCCCCAGCGCTGCAGGCCGTCACCGCCCGCGCGGCCGTGGCCGAGGGCGCCCACTTCGTCAACACCTGCTACGCCGACCGGCTGGGGGAGCTGGACGCCTCGGCGAGGGCCCGCGGCGTGATCCTGCTGCCCGAGATGGGGCTCGATCCCGGCATCGACCTGTTGCTCTGCCGTCTGGCCTGCGACGAGCTGGACGAGGTGGAGGGCCTGCTGTCCTACGGCGCCGGTCTGCCCCTGGCCGAGAACGCCGCGCCCCCCTTCCGCTACAAGGTGTCCTGGTCGTTCGAGGGCGTGCTCTCCGCCTACCGCCGGCCCGCGCGCTACCGGGCGGCGGGGGAGGACCGCGACGTGCCGGCGCTCGGCGCGTTTGATGAGGGGCACGTCCACATCGTCGACATCGCCGGGCCGATGGAGGCCTACCCCAACGGCGATGCCCTGGCGTATGCGCGCTCCTTCGAGCTGGGGCCTGGGCTCACCCACATGGGGCGCTTCACCATGCGCTGGCCCGGGCACTGCGCCCTGTGGCGCACGCTCGGGGCGGCGGGCCTGCTTGGCGAGGAGCCCGTGGATCTGGGGGGTGTGGAGGTCTCGCCCGCGCAGTTCCTGGCACGCTGGCTGGGGCCCCGGCTGCAGTTCGGACCCGACGAGCCCGACCTCGTGCTGCTGCGGGCCCACGCCTGGGGGCGCCGGGGTGGGGAGCACCACGCCGTGGCCTGGGATCTCGTGGACCAGCGCGATCCGGTGAGCGGGCTGATGGCCATGAACCGCACCGTGGGCTTCACCGCGGCCATCGCGGCGCGGATGATCCTCGATGGGGAGATCTCGGGGGCTGGTTTGCTCGACCCGGCGCGGGACGTGCCGCCGGAGCCGGTGATCGCGGCCTTGCGGGAGCGGGGGGTGGAGATCGTCCGGCGGGAGGTGGCGTACGGGGCGCCGTCGGGGCTGAGGTAGGTTCTGTTGGGATAATTTCGCGCAAAGACGCCAAGCCGCCAAGAGGTCGGTGGCTGGCGGTGGGCGGAGCTGGCGGGGAGAGCGCAGAGGTCTTTCGCGCGGTCTGTCGGCTGACGAGCGGTGTCGGGGTGGGGGTGGCCCGGATCTGCGGGGGCTGCCGCTCCTGACGCGGGGCGGGGGGTGGCTGGCGGATCTGCCGCGTGCCGAGACGTGGCGTGGATGAGCCGGGGGCCGGCACGGGCACTCCGTGGGCGGGGGGGGGGCGCCGATCTCCCCTTGACACCACCTCTCCACCTCTGACACCGCCGCCTGGTGGTCGCCGCCTCTACATGGCGGTATCCTGGGTGCGGAGGCCCCAGCCCATGGCACCAGAGCGCGCCGACGAGCTGATCGTGGTCGATCCCGGGATGATGTGCGGCAAGCCCGTGGTCCGGGGCACGCGCATCACGGTGGAGTACATCCTGGAGCAGGTCCGCTTCGGGCGCAGCTTCGACGAGCTGCTCGCGGGACATCCCCGGCTGACACGCGAGGGGATCGAGGCAGCCTGGAGTACGCGCTGGAGGCCGTCCGAACCGAGCGGGTGCTGTTAGCCTCGTGACGCCGCTGCTCATCCTGGCCGACGAGAACATCCACCTCGAATCATGGCGCGGTTGCGCTCGGACGGCCACGAGGTGGCGCACATCGGGGAGCTCGACCCGGGCATCGCGGACGCCGAGGTCGCCCAGCTCGCCCTGCGCAGCCGGGCGCTGCTCCTCACCCACGACACGGACTTCGGAGAGCTGGTTTTTCGTTTGGGTCACGCCCACGCCGGGGTGCTCCTGGTGCAGCTCGGTGCCATGCACCGCGCCCAGCAGGTCGAGAAGATCTCCTTCCGGTCCAGCGGCGGACCTGCCATGTGGACCGCCAGGACCAGTCCACAGGAGCATCATGGTCCGCTAGGGTTCTGGGGGCGAGACAGGAGCGGTTCTTCCCAGGGCTGGGCATCAACCCCTACGCCGCTTGACGTTCGTTTCTACGGAGCAGGACAGAGTTCTCCCACTCCGTCCCGGTCGGCAGACGAGCCTCGGCTCAGAGAGCAAAGGCCAGCACGGCCTCCACCGGCGCGCCGTAGACCTCCAGGTCGTCGGGCCGGGCGAGCTGGGCGTCCACCGGCACCAGGTGGTTGGTGCCGCCGTGCTGGATGCCGTGCCCGGCGTAGTAGAACAGCCCCACCCCGCCCGCCTCGAGCTGCCGCCCGAAGGCCGCCAGCGCCTGCTTCATGGCGATGTTGCCGAGGTCTCGCTCGTAGGTGACCGAGAACCCCACCTGCCGCAGGGCCTCCGCCACGGCCTGGGCGTCGGACAGGGGGTTCCTCAAGGCGGCGGCCCCGGAGTATGCGCCGTTGCCGATGACCAGCGCCACCCACGCCTCGCTGCGCATGACCTCCACCTGCTCGGCGGGGGAGAGATCGCGGAAGGCGCGGGTCTCGGCGCCCAGCGCCAGGGGCAGTATGCCGAGGAGCAGGAGCACGGCGAGGCGGGGTCACCCGGGGTCCCCGGCCGGAGACCGTGGCCAGGCGCCACCGCCCGCGCGCACGCCGACACCGATCGAACGCCGGATGGGTGCCATCCCCTCCAGACCACCCTCCCGCGCCCTCTCCGCCGCGCGCCTGCGAGATGGGCCTATCCCAGTTCCTGACGGCCCGGGGCTTTCCCACCGCCCTCGGCGCCGAGTCACGTTGGCGGGTGCGGCGGGGACCCTGGAGGCAGAGACGGCGCGGTTTCGCCCCTTTCGGGCACCGCGCGGGCTGGCTCCGGGGATAACCGCGCCGGCCCTGATCTACTGTGCTGGCAGGTCCTCGCGCCAGGCGCGAAAGGCTGGAGACCGGAGACCGGAGACGATAGCCCAGCGGACCGCGGCGGAGGACGAACAGGTGATCCGCGCGCCGTGTCCGGCCTACAGCCTCCAGCCTCCAGCCTCCAGCCTCCCCTTGGGTTGCGGGCGGAGCCCCGCGCTGCGTCATCCCCCCGAGAATGCACCGTCCTTTGAGGTCATGCGCCTGTTTTTGCCCCATCGCGGTCGGCTGACGGGTCTTTCCTCCAGCCGTACCGCACGAAAACGTACGTTCGACCGTTGGGTGCACTACCAGGGCCACGTCGGAGGGGGCATCTTCGGGGGCATGACCCGTCGGCGTGGTGCAGAACAGTGGGCTTGACCCTCGGGGCGCCCTCGACGAAGTCCTCGGGCGCGCCGGGCGCGCCGCCGCCGCCGGCCACGACGTAGAGCACACCCCCGGTCTGGGTCGCGTCGGTGCGCTCGTAGTGGTGGTCGTGGCCGTTGAACACGACCTGCACGCCGTACTGCTCGAAGAGCGGGGTGAGGTAGGTGCGCGGCGGCTGCCAGTCGTCGGGATCGAACACACCGTGGGCTCCCGAGGTGTAGGGTGGGTTGTGGAACGCGACGATGAGGTGGCGGATCGCCGGGTCCGCGCTGGCCGCAGAGAGCTCGCCCTCCAGCCACTCAACCTGCTCGGAGCCGGTGACGAAATCCTCGTTGGTGTCGACCACCACGAAGCGCACGTTGCCATAGGTGAACGCGTACCAGCTCTCGGTGGCCGAGGTCGAGCTGGGGAGGTCGAAGAACTGGACGTAGTAGCTGTCATTCTCGACATCGTCGTGATTGCCGGCGACCGGGTAGAGCGGCGAGTAGGCCATGAGCGAGCCCTCGATGGCGAAGAACTCGGCCCATTGGTCGGCGGAGGTGCCCTCCTCCACGAGGTCGCCGGTGTTGAGGACCAGGTCGGGCGCACCCACGGTGGAGAGGATGCGGTCGACCACGGACTGGTGGGCGTCGGTATCGGTGCGGGTGTCCCCGACGACCACGAAGGTGAAGGGCTGCTCGGGCTGTGGGGCGGTGGCGAAGCTGGCGATGCGCGAGGTCTCGCCGCCGGCGCTGACCTGGTAGTAGTAGACGGTGCCGGGCGTGAGGCCGGGAAGGCGGACGGCCTGGAAGTCGGCGGTGGTCGCGGTGATCTCTACACTCCCGAACGCAGAGGTCAGGCCATAGCGGACCTCGCCCGAGCTCGGGGCGTCCGTCTGCCAGCAGACGACCATCGCGTCCGGCGCGGCGTTCTGCAGGTAGGGACCCTTCACGAAGGCGGCCTCGGCTGCCGGGGTACCGAGCGCGGTCGCGAGCAGGAGGGATGGCATGCGTGCGGGCATCGGGGACCTCCGGGTGCGGGCGGGCCCCAGGATGGCACCTCCCCGGGGCGCGCCCACTCCGCCGCTGACTCGCGCTGCTCCTCGCGGCCGTGCGGCGGCGCCAGTGGCTACCCGTCCGCCGGAAAGACCTCGGCCAGCGGCAACTCGAACCCCTCCAGCACCTGGGAGCGCAGCGTGTCCTTGCGCCGGAACAGCCCGAAGCGGCGGTAGCGCCCGCCCTCCAGCACGAGGACCTCGACCGCGCGGCTCTCCGGGTCCACGATCCAGTATTCGGGCACAGTCGCGGCCTCGTAGAGCCGGCGCTTGGCCCCGAGGTCCCGGCCGGCGGTACCCGGAGAGAGGATCTCCACCACGAGATCGGGCGGCGCCTCGACGAACTGCTCGCGCACGCGGTGCGCGTGCTCGGCCAGGACCACGAGTAGATCGGGCTCCAGGACGTCGTCGTCCGAGAAGCGCACACCGATGGGCGCCAGCAGGGCCTCGCCAAGGTGCCCCTGATCGAGGAAATGGACGAGCTTGACCCCGAGGTTCCGGGAGACGCGCTGGTGCAGGATGGACGGCGGTGGGGCCACGTGCAGCTCTCCTCCCAGGATCTCGTAGAGCCGCCCATCGTCCGGGAACCGCAGCCAGTCCGCGAAGGTCATGCGGTACGACGGGGGAATGACAGGTGCGACGCTCACGGCGACCTCCTCCTGGCACTGTAGCACAACAGCGCCGAGGCCTCCCTACCCCTCCAACTCCGCCCCCAGCCCACCCTCTGGATCGTCCTGTTGCGCCCACTCGGCCTCGCGCCGGTAGATGGTGCGGGCGGTGATGCCCAGCAGGTTGGCCGCCAGGTTCTTGTCGCCGCCCGCGAACTTGAGGGTGGCCTCGATCATGGCGCGCTCCATCTCCTTGAGGGGCGAGCCCACCCGGAAGGTGAGCGCCTGGCGTGCTCCTCTGCCCTGCCGTACGGGCTCGGGCAGGTTCTCCAGGGTCACGAGGGGTCCGCGGCAGAGCACCACCGCGCGCTCCACCACGTTCTCCAGCTCGCGCACGTTGCCCGGCCAGCGGTAGGCGCCCATGGCGTCGAGCGCCTCGGACGTGAAACCACCGATCTCCTTGCGGTTCTTGCTGGCGAAGCGCGCCAGGAAGGCCTGGGCCAGCAGGGGCACGTCCTCGGGCCGCTCACGCAGGGGGGGGACCAGCAGGCGGATCACGTTGAGGCGGTAGTACAGGTCCTCGCGGAAGCGCCCCTCGGCCACGGCGCGGTCCAGGTCGCGGTTGGTGGCCGAGAGGATGCGGCAGTCGGCCTCCAGGGTGCGGGTGCCACCCACCCGCTCGTACTCCCCGTCCTGCAGGACCCGCAGCAGCTTCACCTGGATAGCTGGCGACATCTCCGTGACCTCGTCCAGAAACAGCGTGCCCCCGGCGGCCAGGTCGAAGCGCCCCTCTTTGCGACCGCGGGCGCCCGTGAAGGCGCCGGCCTCGTAGCCGAACAGCTCGCTCTCCAGCAGGTTCTCGGGGATGGCGGCGCAGTTGACCGTCACCAGCCGCCCGCCCGCCCGCGCGCTCGAGGCATGGATCCGGCGGGCCAACAGCCCCTTGCCCGTGCCGCTCTCGCCCTCCAGCAGCACCGAGGCCTCCGACGGCGCCACCTGCTCCGCTTCGTCCAGCACCCGCCGCATGGCCGCCGAGCGCCCGATCACCTCGTCGCTCTCGGCCAGGCGCGCCCTCAAGCGCCGGTTCTCCGCCGACAGCCGCCGCCGCTCCAGGGCCTTGCGCACCGTCGTGGTCAGCTCGACCCGCTTCAGCGGCTTGGTGATGAAGTCGTACGCCCCCTCCTTCATGGCCTCCACCGCGGCCTCCACCGTGCCGTAGGCGGTCATCACGATCAGCTCCACGTCCTGGCCCAGGGCGCGCACGGCCCGCAGCAGCTCCAGGCCGTCCATGCCCGGCATCTTGAGGTCGGTGAGCACCAGCTCGATCCCGCCGGCCCGCAGGCGGTCGAGCGCCTGCCGCCCGTCGTCGGCCTGCTCCACCGCGTAGCCCTCGCGGGTGAGGATGCGCGCCAGCACCTCGCGGTTGGAGGCCTCGTCGTCCACCACCAGGATCAAGTTGGTCTCGTCCATCGTGTCATCCTGTCAGGGTTTAGACAGCTTGACACGAACCCCGGGCCCCGGCGAGGGATTCCGAAGCGCGAAGGCCCGGGCACGAGACCCGGGCCTTCAGGAGATGGCAGCTCTTAGCGGAGCAGGCGGATGCCCTTGCTCTCGCACGCCTCGTGGAGCTGGTGCGGCCAGATGGTGACCGAGCACTCGCCCAGGGCGGCCTTGCCCAGGAGGTACTGGTAGGTGCGGGACTGACCGATGCCGCCGCCGATGGACAGGGGGATCTCGTCGGCCAGGATCATCTTGTGGTACGGCAGCTGCAGGAAGTGCTCCTGGTTGGTCTCCTTGAGCTGCTGCACCAGGGTCTCCTTGGTGACGCGGATGCCCATGGAGGACAGCTCGTGGCGGCGCTTGGTGACGAAGTTCCACATCAGGATGTCGCCGTTGAGGCCGTAGTACTGGTCGCCGTCGGGGCCCTTGACGGTGGGGGTGCACCAGTCGTCGTAGTCCGCCGCGCGCATCTCGTGGGGGTAGCCGTCCTTGAGGGTGGCGCCGATGCCGATGATGAAGACGCCCGGGAACTTCTGGACGATGAGGGTCTCACGCTCCTTGCGGGGCAGCGTGGGGTACATCGCGAGGATCTCCTCGGCGTGCAGGAAGACCAGCTCCCTGGGCAGGGGCGCGAGCTTCTGGGCGAGGGGTTTGAACTCGGCGCGCAGGGCGGCGTCGGCCTCGAGGAAGGTGGCCCACAGGGCGCGGACGGTCTCCTTGAGGAAGCCGAGGTTGCGATCCGCCGGAGTGATCACGCGCTCCCAGTCCCACTGATCGACGTAGGAGGAGTGGTCGTGGTCGAGGAAGTAGTCCTTCCGCACGGCGCGCATGTCGGTGTAGATGCCCTCGTGCATGTCGCACTCGAACTGCTCGAGGGCGAAGCGCTTCCACTTGGTGGCCGCCTGCACCACCTGGGCCTCGATGCGCTTCTCCAGGCCGAGCCCCGCCTCGAAGTCCACCGGGGTGCGGGAGCCATCGCGATCCAGGTAGTCGTTCATGCCGCTGGCCTTCTCGAGGATCAGCGGGCACTCGATGCGGAAGAGGTTGAGGCGCTTGCAGAGGCCCTCTTCCATCTTCATCTTGGCGAGCTGGATGGCCTTCTGGGTGTCCTTGCGGGAGAGGATCGGATCGTAGTTCTCGGGGAGAACTTCCAGGACCTTCTCGTAGGTGCTGATGCCAGGGCCGGCGAGGTCGAGCTTCTTGTCGTACGGCATGAGGATGACTCCGTGACGGGAGGGTGGAGACGGCCTGGCCGCACACCGCGCGCACAGGCATGGGAAAGGGCTGTGTGCCTAACGCAGGTGGCGCTGGACAGGCAGCCGCTTTCACTGCCCTCGCGCATGTTCCTGGCGTGATTTCTCCGGCGCTCCCGGCAGGCTACAGGTCATCCCACCACCCGCCCGCCGCGGAGCCCCCCCATGAGCCTCGCCCTGCTGCTCGTTCTCGGCACCGCCATCGCCGCCGACCCCCACCCCTCCTACCACAAGCTGGTCTCCTCCAACGGCCGGGGCGTGGTGGTGCTCAACGGCGACAACGGCAGTGGCCCGGTGCTCGATCTGTTCTCCGATCACCTCTACAAGCAGTACCAGCCCGACCAGGAGGAGACCCGCGATCTGCTGTACGACACCTACTTCGGCATCGGCTGCTCCCGCGGGCAGGGCTGGCTGACCGAGGCACGCGCCTACGACTACGAGCACGGCACGGGCATCCTGGCCATCGACCGCTCCAGCACGGGGATCGCGGTCACGGAGTACGCCTTCGCGCCCCTCGACCTGCCCGCTCCCGGCTTCGTCCACCTCTTCCGGGTGGAGAACCTGCAGACCGCGGCCGAGGAACTGCACGTCTACTCCCTGCACAACTTCCACCTGGGCCAGGACACCGACGGTGACGGCGCCGACGACGACGGCGAGGCCATCTGGATGGAGGGCGACACCCTCTCCGAGTGGGGCGCGGCCACCGGCCTGGGCATGCGCTTCATCCCGCTGACTCCCCCCGCCAGCTACGGCTGCGACCAGGTCTGGTCCACCGTGAACACGGGCGCCACCCTGCCCGGCACCTGCGGCACCGCCGACGCCCGCTGGGAGGGCGATGACAAGGTCGGCGCGCTGCAGTGGGACAGCCCCCTCGCGCCTGGTGAGACCGCCTGGTTCGGCACGGTCCAGGCCTTCTTCTCCGACTGGGACAGCGGCGACGTCCGGTCCACCGTCGAGGCCTGGCGCGCCGGCCGCGACGCCGAGACCTTGTTGACCGACGAGCGCGCGGCCTGGGCCGCCTGGCTGGCGGAAGGTGCCGCCCCCGACGGCATGAGCGACGACGAGCGCGCGGTCTACGAGCAGCAGCTCGTGTTCCTCAAGATGGGCCAGGTGGCCGAGGAGGGCGCGGCCCACGGCCAGATCCTGGCCTCCCTGCCGCTGTCGGCCGGCAGCGGCGGCTTCTCCCACACCTGGAACATCGCCTGGGTGCGCGACGGCGCCTACGCCATCCGCGCGCTCACCGCCGCCGGCCACCTGCAGGAGGCGGGTGACGCCCTGGCCTTCCTGCTGCAAGACAAGGCCGGCGGCTACCGTGACTACGTGAACGGCGACGACTACTCCGTCTCGCTGTGCCGCTGCTACGGCGACGGCTCCGAATGGTCCGACGAGGACGAGAACGGCCCCAACATCGAATTCGACGACTTCGGGCTCACCCTGTGGGCCCTGGGTGCCTGGGTGGCGGCCGGCGGGAGCCTGGAGGCGCTGGGGATCGACGTGGACGGGGTGGTCTTCCACAAGCTCGCGAACGTGCTGATGGGGCTGCGCGAGCAGGAGGTTTTCGGCGAGGGCCTGCTCCCGGCCGACTCCTCCATCTGGGAACGCCACTGGAACGGCCACCAGAAGCACTTCACCTACTCCTCGGTCTGGGCGGTGGCCGGGCTGCGGGCCGCCCAGGATCTCTGGACCCTCTGGACCGGCGATGAGCGCCCCCACCACGACATCTACCGCATGCGGGCCACCGAAATCCGCGACGCCGCCTGCGCCTGGCTGCGCGATGGCGACGGCGCCCTCTCGGGCAACCTGGAGGAGCTCACCCAGGGCTGGGGCTACGACGATCTCGCCGCGGTGGACGCCTTCAGCAACGGCGCGCTGGACGCCGCGGGGGCCACCGCCGCCGCCAGCTTCACCCGCTGGGAAGAGCACCTGGCGGTCCCCTCCGGCCACGGCTTCAAGCGCAACGACGACGGGGACACCTACGACGAGCAGGAGTGGGTGATGGTGGACCTGCGGCTGGCCGAAGCCTACCGCCGCGCCTGTCGGCCCGGCGACGCCCAGGCCCTCGAGGACTGGATCACCCAGCAGGCCCTCCAGAACCACTGGACCATCCCCGAGCTGATGCACCCGGAGACCGGCGACTACGAGGGCCCCGCCCCCATGATGGGCTTCGGCGCCGGCCTGTACGTGCTGGCCATGCACACCCGCGCGGAGGCCGCGGCCGACTGCGCCGACGGCGTGGGCTTCGACTGCGACGCCGGGCCCGACGACACCGGCGCCCCTGACGACACCCAGGCGACGGACGACACCCAGGCCCCTGACGACTCCGAGCCGACCGACGACACCGAGGCCCCTGACGACACCGGCGACGGCAGGGAGCCCGGCTGCGGCTGCGCCGGCTTCCCCCTGCGCTTCCCCCCTGCCCTCCTCCTGCTGGCCCTGCCCCTGCTGGCGCGGCGCCGGCCCTGACCCGGAGCCCCCGTGGATCGCGCCATCGAGAAGTCCGTCACCATCCCCCTCCCCCGCGCCGAAGCCTGGCGCCGCTGGACCACTCCGGCCGGCCTGCAGACCTTCTTCGCCCCGGACTGCGCCATCGCGCTGTGGCCGCTGACCCCGTTCCACGTGTGGTTCTTCCCCGAGAACCCGCCGGGAGCCCGCGGCGCGGAGGATCTGGTGCTGCTCTCCTGCCTGCCCGAGCGCATGCTCTCCTTCCAGTGGGACGCCCCACCGCACCTGCCCGAGGTGCGCGGCCACCGCAACTGGGTGGTGGTGACCTTCGAGGACGCGGCCGAGGGAGCCACCAGGATCACCCTGTACCACCTCGGCTGGAGAGCCGGAGAGCAGTGGGACCAGGCCTTCGACTACTTCCAGGAGGCGTGGGACGTGGTCCTCGCGCGCCTCGCGCGCTCGGTGCGGGAAGGCCCGCTCGACTGGACGTTCCTCCGGAATGGGTGATCCTGGGAAAGTGTCTCTGGCGGCTTGACGGCGCTACCGGAGATCCGGTAGATTCGCCGGAACCTCGCCGAAGCCCGCCCCGAGGAAGCGTTTTGTTCCTGGCTCCGACCCTGGCACTGCTGCTCTCCAGCCCGCTGCACGCGCAGTCCCCTGCGCCCAATCCCGTCCAGGCCGGGGCCGACATCGCCGCCTTCCACGCCGTCGCCGAGAGCACCATGAGCGCGGGCGACAGCCTCGCGGCCTGGGTGGACTTCGTGGCACACTTCCCCCGCAGCCCGCTGGCGGAGATCGCCCTGGCCACCTGCCTCGAACAGGGTGGCGACATCTCCTCCCTGCTGGCGCGCCTCACCCCCACGGATCGCGCCTTCCTGGTGGCGTCCTACCGCGACCACCACGACACCCTCGTGGCCAACCCGCCCGAAGGTCCGGTCCTGACGGATGCCGATCCCGAGACCTCGCGGTCCGCACGCCGCCGCGCGCGGCGTCCCTGACCGCGCTGCTCACAGCGGCGCTGTAGCGATCCCCGCGACGCCGCGCGGCCGGGGGTCCCGGACCGCCCGCCCGGCGAGCGAGGGTGATCCGCCCTACCCCACCCACAACGCCATCAGCACATCATCCCTGGGCGCCCCGTCCTCCATGCGGTACTCCCCCACGCGGCGCCCCTCCTCCACGAAGCCCACGCGCCGGTAGAGCGCCAGCGCGGCCGCGTTGTCCGCGAACACCGCCAGGGAGAGCTTCCGCAACACGCCCCCTCGGGCGGACCTCGCCACCGCCTCGGCCAGGAGCGCCGTGCCCAGGCCGTGGCCGCGGTCCTGGGCCGCGAGGAGGATCTCCAGCCTCCCCACGTGGGCCATGCGCGCCAGCGGTTCGCCGTGGATGGACACGAAGCCCGCCAGGCGCGCGCCGCTCCAGGCGCACAGCACCAGGCTGTTGGCCTGCTGGAGCTGGGCGGTCAGGGCGGCGCGCAGCTCGGCCACGGTGGCACGCTGCTCGCTCGGGAGGGTGGCGAACCAGCCGCCCTCGCAGAGCACGGCGTGGCGCAGCTCCCGCATGGCCCCGGCGTCATCGGGCCGGGCGACCCGCACGCGGTAGCCTGGGGGGAGCTCGGCCATCAGGTGGTGCGGGGCGGCGGGGCCGTACCGCGCAGGGCGTCGAGGGCCCGTTTCGCCTCCCGCGGCAGGTGGCCGTAGCGGCGCTTGGCCCGGCGCAGGCCCTTCAGCGCCGCCTTGGCGCTGTCGGAGACCGGGCCCATGGTCTCGGAGGTCATGAGCTCCGCCAGCTTGGGGTGGGTCAGGACCTTGAGCAGGGGGTGGGGGAAGCGGCCGGTGCGGGCGAGGAACAGCAGGGTGTTGGCGTAGGAGTCGTGCCGCTCGAAGAACATGCGGTCGTAGATCTCGGCCTTCTCATCGACGATCAGCCCATCGGCCTTGGCCAGCGAGTACAGGGCTGTGCCAGGGTAGTAGACCAGGGTGAAGACCTGCAGCCGGTAGGGCTTGGGCAGCCGGGCGATCAAGCGCAGGGTCTCGAGCTGGTCCTCCAGGGTCTCGTAGGCCACGTCGTAGATGACGTCGTAGTGGGGCGGCGCGGTTCGATCGGCGTACTTCGCGAGGATCCGGGCGGTCGCCAGGATCTTGTCGTTGCCCTGGGAGGAGCGCCGGAACAGGCGTTGGATGCGCTCGCTGCCGTGCTCGATGCCCACCTGGATGCAGAGCAGCCCCGCGTCCACCATCAGGGCGTATTTTTCCTCGGTGATGGTGGCGGGCGAGCCCAGCAGGTACAGCGGGTCGCCGATGCGGGCCCTGTACTCCCGGCCGAAGTGGCGGAGATCCTCGACGGTGCGGCCAAAGAAGGAGTCGTCCGAGAGCCACATGAGATCGACCCAGGGGTACTCCCGCTTGATCCACTCCAGCTCGGCCAGCACGTTCTCCACGGACCGGAAGCGCACGTAGCGCTGGCGCGGATAGAGGCTGCGCATGAAGCTGTTGCCGCAGTAGGCGCAGGCGTGCGGGCAGCCGCGACCGGTCATGGTCTGGTAGCCCAGGCGCCCGAACTGGGCGGCGACGGTGCCCTCGGCGATGAAGGCACGCAAGAGCTCCTTGGTGGCGGGCACCACGCGACCGTCGCGCCCGAACCAGTGGTCCTGGAGGCTCCAGTCGGGCATGCCGAAGATGTCCAGATCCTGCTCCAGCTTTCCAGGCGCGTTGCGCACCACCTCGGCGCCGCGTCTCCAGACCAGGCCCGGGATGTCCGAGAGGTCGTCCACGTCGCCGGTCGCGAGGCGCTCCACGAGAGCCAGGGTCGTATGCTCCCCCTCCCCCACCACCAGGTAGTCGGCGTGCTCCATGCACTCGTCGGGCCGGGCCGAGGCGTGGAAGCCGCCCCACACCACGGGTTTGCCGAGCCTGGCGTGGACCGCCGCGGTGATCTGGCAGGCGGACGCGAAGTAGTGGGTCATGAGCGAGACGCCCACCAGGTCGGCCTCGGCCACGATGGCGAGCAGATCCTCGATCTCCCGCGCGCTGTAGCGCTCGCCGCCCTGCGCCACGTGCTCGGTGGTGCCCTCGCCGATGCGGTCCGGCACGCAGATGACCTGGGTGCTGTGCCCATGGGCGCGCAGCCATGAAGAGAGGGAGCGCAGCCCGTAGTTGGTGATGTCGGGGTAGGGGCTGATCAGCGCGACCTTCATGGCGGCTCCGGCGCGAGGCGGGGCGCAGGGTAGCCATCCCGGACCGGGGACGTCAACGCTCAGGTTCGTTCCTGTTACATTCGTCACGGAGGTGTGCATGGGTGTCGGCGGCTTCGACGGGATGGCCCAGCTCGCCAAGCAGGCACGCAAGGCCATGGAGGAGAACGCCCAACGGCGGGAGGAGCACCGTGCACGGGCTCGGGCGCGCCTGGAGCGTACCCAGAAGCGGGGCGACGTCACGGCCAACATGCCGACGGAAGACCTCTGCTGCCCGCGATGCCGGAGGATCTACCCCTTCGGCGACGAGTGCCCCCACTGTGGCGAGGTCCTGGTGGGCGCCGCGGATGTGGAGGCCGTCGCCGAGCCGGTCGAGGAGAGCTCGCGCTCCCGCTACCGCAGGTACGTGGGCGTGGCGCTCGCGCTGGCGATCCCTGTCCTGATGGCCGCAGCGGTGTTCTGGGCCTACCGCTGACCTACCAGCCCTCGCGCTCGTTGATCTCGGCCACGACGTTGTTGTCGAGCACGACCTCGCGCGTGAAGCGCCGGATGGCGTGGTACGACGAGCCATCTTCGGGATCGAAGACCATGATGGTGCCGTCCTCCTGGACCTCGAAGCGGTAGAGGAGCAGCTCCGATCGCTGGGCCGGGCGACCCGCCAGCTTCTTTTTGTCGTAGGGCGCACCCCAGGCCATCAGCACCATGTCCTTGGACCAGCCCAGGACGACCTCGCCGGCCACGATGGCCTCGCGCTGCGCCTCGTCGTACTGGTAGAAGAGCTCCCACAGGGGGTGGTCCTGGTAGGTGTGGGTCTTGAGGTAGTCGTTGCGCTGCTCCTCGGTCTTGCCCTTGAGAAAACCCTTCTCGATGGCCTCGTCCATGAAGGGGCGCAGGGCGTAGTAGTGGTCGAACTCAGCGGCGCTGAGATGCTTGACGCGCTTCTTCCAGCAACCACCCATGACCAGGACGAGGGCGAGCAGGACCAGGACACGACGCATGGGATC
>JBDRKM010000038.1:0-12929 GCA_043814015.1 Pseudomonadota bacterium | reverse complement strand
CCCTTCGCCCAGGGCCGGATGGCCGTCGCCTCCTACCTCGAGCTCGGCTACCAGGTCCTCTCACCCGCCGACATGGAAGAACTGGGCACCCTGCAGACCCGCGGGATGGTGTTCAGGTGGGGTGTGGGGATGAGGTTCTAGTGCCGCTGCCCGGCGGGCCCTCGACGGACGCCAGGGCGGCATGCTCCAGTTCGGACTTCTCTCCATGGGCGTTCACCAGCTCGCCCAGCCGCTCGTCGGCGCCACGGGTGCAGCGCGGGGCCCCCTCCTGCCCCAGTGCCGACGCCGGCGAGGGCACCGCCTCCCGCGAGAGAACTGTTGATGGTATGGCAGAAACGGCCAACATCGCGCCAGTGGCCACCCACTGCCCGAGTTTTGACCGCGATCCTCCCGAAAAACGGTCATATCTCCGCCAGTGGCCACCCACTGCCCGAGTTTTGACCGCCCGGTGCCCCAGAAGCGGACCTCTCACGGTGACGTGGGCGGCGGGGTCCGCCAGACCTCGTCGGCCACCTGCCCAGCCGACCCTCGCCAGCGCCGGCCCCGTGCACCGGCGGGGGGCTGGCGCGGCCATCCTGGAATCAAGGTTACGACCGACGTTTGACACGGCCCGTCGCTCTATCGGCTACATTTCCGCGTCGCCTCTCCCCACCATGCCGATGGCACCAGCCCTCCACATCCCCCCCGAGCACCTGCGCGCGATCCTCGACGCGCTGCCGGACGGCATCGGCGTGGAGCGCGAGGGCGAGATCGCCTGGGCCAACAAGGGTTTTGCCCGGCTGTACGGCTTCGCGGATCCGGCCGAGGTCCTGGGGCGCACGCTGGAGTCCTTCGTGGCGCCCGAGGATCTCTCCCGGCTGCTGGACTACAGCGCGCGCCGCCTCGCGGGCGAGCCGGTCCCGGACCACTACCAGTTCCAGGGCCTCCGCCGCGACGGCCAGCGCGTCGATCTCGAGATCTTCGTCGCCTCCTACATCCACGACGGCGCGGTCCACATCCTCGGGGCCCTGCGGGACATCACCGAGCGCGTCGCGCTGGCGCGCCGCATGGAGCAGGCCCAGAAGCTCGAAGCCCTCGGCACCCTCACCCGCGGCATCGCCCACGACTTCAACAACCTGCTCACCGCGGTGATCGGCAACCTCTCCATCGCCCAGGAGCAGCTCGCCCGCGGGGAGGATCCGCTCCCGATGCTGCGCCGGGCGACCACCGCCGCCGAGAAGGGCGCCCAGCTCACCCGCCAACTGCAGGCCTTCTCCGGGCGACGGGCGGCCGACGACGAGGTGGCCGATCCCGCAGGGCTGGTGAACGACACCGTCGAGCTGCTGCAGCACTCCATCAGCCCCGGGGTGCGCGTGGAGGTGGTGGTCGAGCCCGACCTCCCCGCCGCGGCCATCTCTTCGGACCAGCTCCAGCAGGTCCTGATGAACCTGGCCTTGAACGCGGTGGATGCCATGCCAGGCGGCGGCAGCCTGGTCCTGCGGGTCGCCCTCACCGCCCATCAGCCCCCGGAACGCGGGCCCGGCCCCTTCCTGCGCTTCGAGGTCGAAGACACCGGCCACGGCATCCCGTCCTCCTCCTTGCCTCGTATCTTCGAGCCGTTCTTCACCACCAAGCCGGCGGGCAAGGGCACGGGGCTCGGCCTGGCTGTGGTCTTCGGGGCCGTCCGCAACCACGGCGGCTGGGTGGAGGTGGACAGCGAGCCCGGTCGCGGCACACGCTTCAGCGTCTACCTCCCGGTGCGCCCGCGCCCGGCGAGCCGCCACACACCCGGCGCGGTGCAGCCCTGTCCACCACGCCGGGTGCTGGTGGTGGACGACGATGTCCAGGTGCGCGACGTGATCGTCGACATCCTCGATCTGCACGGCCACACGGTCTTCGCGGCCGGTGGCGGCGCTGGGGCGGTCTCCCTGGTGGAGGATTTGCTCCGGCGAGGCGAGCGCCTCGATTTGGCCCTGGTGGACCTCGTCATGCCCGACATGGACGGGCTCGATTGCATCGCCGCCCTGCGCGAGCGCCTCCCGGGCCTGCCCGCCGTGGTCTGCACCGGCATCGACCGCGAGGGCCGGCTGGAGGGCCTCGCCCCCGAGGATGGCATCCGTGTCCTGCACAAGCCCATGGCCGTCCAGGACCTGCTGGCCGCGGTGGGAGAGCGCTGATCAGGCCCCCAGCAACGCCGCCCCCCAGGCGCCGGCCAACTGCGGCTGCTCCGGGACCGCGACGGGTTGGCCCAGATCCTCGGCCAGCAAGGCGCGAACCGCGGGATTTCTGGCCACTCCCCCGGTGAGCATCAGGGGCGACGTCAAGCCCGCGCCGCGGGCCAGGGCCACCACCCGGCGCACGAGCGAGCGGTGCAGGCCGCGCACGATAGGCGCCAGGGGCACACCGCGAGCCAACAGCGAGATCATCTCGGACTCGGCGAAGACCACACAGGTGCTGGACAGCGGCTCCTCGGCCGTGACCGAGAGCGCCAGCGGGCCGAAGTCGTCCAGCGGGACCTGCAGCCGCTGGGCCGCGACCTCCAGGAAACGCCCCGTGCCGGTGGCGCACTTGTCGTTCATGGCGAAGTGCAGCACCCGGCCCCGTGGACCCACCGCGATGACCTTGGTGTCCTGGCCGCCGATGTCGATGAGCGTGCCAGGCTGCCCCAGGGCCTCGAAGGCCCCGCGGGCGTGACAGGTGATCTCCGTGACCTGGCGCGTGGCGCCGTGGACCAGGGCGCGGCCGTAGCCGGTGGCCACCAGCGGCATTCCCGACACGCCCAGCTCCGCCTCGGCCCGGGCTACCAGGCCCCGGGCCTGCTCCGCCATGGCGGGCGAGGTGGGCTCGACCCAGCCCCGCAGGAGACGCCCCTCGCCGTCCACCGCCGCCAGCTTGGTGGTGGTGGAGCCGAGATCGATGCCGAGGGTGAAGCTCACGCGCCCAGGACCTCGAGGAAGGCGTCCAGCCGCGCGGCCACCTGCTCCTCGGAGAAGGCGCGCGGGTCGTTGTGGTCCGCCTCCAGCAGCAGGGCGGGCAGGCCGTCCTCGCCGGTGAGCCGGCCGCGCTGGTCGATCTGGCCGACGGAGTAGGGCTTGCAGGAGCGATCCGAGTGCAGCAGCACGCCGTCGGCGCCGTAGTCGGCCACCAACTGGCGGATGATCTTCAGCTTGTGCCCGGTGCCACGGTTGAGGATGGCGTGCAGGTAGGTGCGGGCGCCGGACTCCAGCGGCTGCTCCGGGTCGATGAGGGGTGCCAGCTCGCCCCAGGCGTTGGTGTAGGTGGAGGCCACCAGGGCCACACCGCGGGCGGCGAGGCGCTCCGACATCCAGCGCACCCGGGGCCAGACGGGCAGGTTGTCCCAGACCAGGCGCACCCGCTCCTGCTTCAAGGCGCCCACCCCGGCCGCGATGCGCTCGTCCAGCTCCGCGAGCAGGGCGCGGTAGTAGGCCACGGTGAAGTCGGCCCCGCGCATCTCCACGATGGGCGCCAGGTGGATGAAGGCGTCGAACGCGGTCATGGGGCAGGGCGTGTGCCGGCAGCGGTCGAGCACCTGCATCCAGAGGTCCACGGCCTCGCGGGAGCGGACGGTGACCGCGCGCAGCTCCGCAGGATCGAGCTTCTTCCTGGCGACCTTCTCGGCCACGGTGACCGCCTCCCGGATCTGGGCCAGGACGTAGGCCTCGGCATGCGGCGTGGCCTCGGCGTACAGGAAGGGGGTGTCGATGATGACCAGCGGGCAGCGGTAGTGGTCCGCCAGCACCCGGTACCAGGCCAGCACGGTCTGGCAGATGTTGGTGCAGCAGACGAGCAGATCGGGCGGGGGGAGCTTGCCCGTGGGGCTCTGCCCGGTGTGGACCACGCCGAAGTCCGTGCGGGCGTAGGAGCAGACGTCGCGCGAGAAGCCCTGCTCCTCGGCCGCCACGCACATGGCCTCGGCGGTGCGGCGGATCCCGCAGACGGCGCCGTGGTTCTCGGGGTAGTGCAGGTGGAAGCCCAGGGCCACCAGGAACTCGATGGGCGCGCCCGAGGTGACCCAGGCCACGGGGTGGTGGCCGCGGGCGGCCTGGCCCTCCAGGTAGTGGCGCCCGATCAGCTCCTTGAGGGCTGGGCCGCTCTTCGGCGGGGGCCCGAGGTGCTCGTGGGCCCAGGGACGGCGGACCTTCTTCTCCAGGCCGCGGCGCTCCCAGCGCAGGGCGGTCCGGCCCGCGGTGCGCAGCAGGTGGTAGCGGGTGGCGGAGGCGATGCTCATGGCTCCAGGCCCTCCAGCAGCGCCTCGATCCGCGTGGTGGCCTGCTCGCAGGCGGGGCTGGCCAGATCGATCTCGAGGGCCACGCTGGGCACACCGGCCGCGCGCAGGCCGCGCTGCATCAGGGGCAGATCGAACAGCTCGGGCTCGCAGGACTTGACGCCCCAGAAGAGCACCGCGCGCGGATCGTGGGCCTGCATCCAGGCGAGGCGCGCGGCCACCGGGTGCCCGAGCGTGGGATCCGGCGCGCCGGACAGCAGGCGCTCGGCCATGCGCTCCCAGGGGTCCACCGCGGTGCCCGGTGGGGCGAGCCGGCGGCCGCAGCAAGCGAGATCGTCGGCCACCACCACGACGCCGTGGGCGTCGAGCACGCCCAGCAGCGCCATGGGCTCGGGCACCAGGCCCGAGAGGATCACGCCGGGGCCCTCCTGGGCCCCGCGCTCGGCCAGGGCCTCGTCGCACAGCGCCAGGAAGCGCTCCACCGGCAGGTACTCGCGGGCGCGCAGCACCCGGTACAGGCCGCGGTTGTCCAGGGCCAGGCTCCGGCGCCCTCTGAAGAGCGCAGACACGCGCGCATCGGCCTCCTCCTCGGCGCGCGCGGCGGCCATCAGATCGTCGTCCGTTGGCCGCGAACCGGAAATCTCGGCGAGCCTCGTGCCCATGGCGCGCAGCTCGGCCGCCAGGAAGGCGCGCGCCGCCGGGCCGCGGGTGCGCGGCAGGTAGGGGGTCAACACGGGCTGGCGCGGGGGCGCAAGGTCGGTGAGCAGGGAGCCCAGGCCCTGCAGCGAGTCGCAGGCGTGGGGCACCACGATGAGGTCCACCGCGTCGAGCCCGCCCTGCTCCAGGAAGGCGAGCCCGCAGCGCACGATGGAGCAGGTGTAGGCCTGCAGGTGGGCGTCGCCCAGGCTGGGCTCGGTGCCCGGAGGACCCCAGACCTCCACGGGCAGAAACCCGAAGGCCCGCCAGAGCGCGCGGGGGTGATGGATGGGGAAGACCACACAGGCACGGCCGCCCGCGGCCCTCCAGGTGTCGAGGACCTGGCTTCGGCTCGGGATCTCCAAGGCCTACCCCGCGAACCTGGGGATGAAGGAGTGCTGGATGGCGCTGCCCAGCATCTGGGCGACCTCCTTCTTGGGGAAGCCGAAGACCTGCTCGCCGAGCTCGAAGATCAGCTCCACCGCCGGATCCTGGATGGAACGGTCCGCCAGGGCCACGTCGATCAGGTAGGTGAACATGGGGGTAGCGCTCGGACGGGTTGGCCTCCAGGATGGCCGCCACCGCCTCGTTGAAGATGTTCCCGACCTCGCCGGAGGCCACGACGGACTCCAGGTACTTCCTCGGAAAGCTGCTGACGGCCGCCAGCGGCGCCAGGATGCGCTCGAGCTCGTCGATGGACAGCTCGTTGTCCGCGCCCGCCACGATGAGGCCGCCCGCGGCGAGGAAGCGCTTGCGCTGCTCGTCGAGCGGTGAGAGCCCGGCGTGCAGCAGGATCTGCTGGAGCTCGTCGACCTTCGCGGTCAGATCGGCGTCGGGCTCCAGGGCCTCGCCCGCGGCCACGCGCCGGTAGAGCGCGGACTGGGAGAAGATCTGCAGGGCCTTGATGCGCAGCGGGTTGACGGGGTGGGAGCCCTGCACCGAGCCCTTGTCGCGGAAGAACTCCACCACCTTCTCCATCTCCTCGAGGTAGGCCATGGCGTCGAAGTTGATGCGGTCCGTGTCGAGCCCGGAGGCCAGCTTGAAGAAGGCGCAGATGCACTTGTCGAGGTTGGGCGACGCGATGTAGCCGTAGCGATCCGCCGAGAGCTCCGCGAGCTTGTCCCACAGGGCCAGCCGGTTCTGGAAGATGAGGGGGACCTCCGTGTCCCCCGGGAAGACGAACTCCACGATGCGCGTGAGCTCGGAGTTGCGGGAGATGAGGTGGCCCAGCTCGTGCCCGATGACGAAGCGCATCTCGGCGTCGTCGAAGCGCTCCAGCAGCCCCGAGTTGATCATCACGATGTGGGATTGATCCTCCTCGACCCGGGAGTAGGCCGCGCAATTGAGCTCGGGGGTGGAGCGCACGAAGAACTCCACCGGCTCCTCGAAGCGCAGGGCCTCCTGGACCTCCCGGCAGAGCTGGGACAGGCGCGGGGCCATGCGCTCGGTGATGCGGAAGGCGTGGCCCTCGAGCATCATGCGCAGGTGCTCCTGGCTCGACTCCACCTTGCCCTCGCGCAGCACGCGCTGGATCACGTCGCCGCGGAAGAGCTTGTACAGCTCATCGCTGATGGTCTTCTCGAGGTCGAGGCGCAAGAGCTCGTAGTCCACGGGGGGCCTCCGGGAGCGGGGGTGGAGGAAGCTAACCCCGATCAGGGCTCCAGCAGCGGCTCCGGGTAGGGCCGGTAGAGCGGATCGCCCACCCAGACCATCATCCAGCCGCCCACCACGGTGGCTTCGTAGGCCGCGCCGGCGAAGGTGGCGCCCTGCAGCAGGTACAGGAAGAATTGGTCGTACTCGGGCATGCCGGCCACGTAGGGCTCGCTGACCGCGCCGAAGGTGGCGGTGATGCCGCGCTCCAGGGCCTCGGCCGCCCAGGTGCCGCCGTCGCGGAGCGTGCAGGCGGAGCAGGAGTCCAGGTGCCCGCCGATGGCGCCCGGCGCCCAAACGAAGCAGTCGTTGTAGTTGTAGTAGGAGTACCAGCCGGCGTAGTACAGGGCGTCGGGGCACTCGATGGGGGCCGGGGCGGTGCCGAACTCCTCGGGGTTGGAGTCGAAGATCACGGGGTAGGCCCCGGCCTGCTCGAACACCGCCGCCGTGCCCCACATGTTCCAGTCGCCGCCCTCGTAGGAGCCGAAGGCGTCGGTGGTGGGCGGGGAATCTCCCCAGCGGGCGTCCACGTAGACGTTGCCCGCCAGCGCCCCGGCCTGGGCCAGGGCCTCGGCCTCGGCCGTACGATCGATGAGGTCCAGCGCGGCGTCGGCGCCGGCTCCGTCGATGCGCGTGACCAGGTAGACCGGCAGGCCCCAGTCGTCGTAGACCCGGGACTGCGCCAGCAGGACGTCGACGAAGGGATCGTAGACCCCCGTGAGGCTGCTGCCGTCCTGGTACAGCGGGTTGTAGTAGGCCTCCTCCTGGGCTGCGAATTCCGGGCCGAGGAACATAGCGGCGTCGAGGCTCACGGTGGCGATCGCGCCGGTGCCGGAGATGTCCTCCACCAGGCCCGAGAGCTTGTAGGGCACGCCCCAGACCGGGACGATGGTGTGGACCTGGGGCCGGCGACGGCGAGGCACTCCTCGAGGGCGGCGGCGAAGGCCGGGGCGTCGGCGGCGGTGAGCGTGGTGGCATCCGCGGCGGGGATGGCACAGAGGTTCTCGGCCGGGACCCCGCGGAAGTCGGCGTAGGCCAGGGCCACCTCGTCGGAGCGCGCCACGTTGGGGTTGGAGATCACCAGCACGCGGGCGGCGGCGGGCCAGTCCACCGCCACGCCGATCTGCCGCGTTTCGGGCGCGCAC
Organism: Pseudomonadota bacterium; assembly: GCA_043814015.1. Lineage (GTDB taxonomy): Bacteria > Myxococcota_A > UBA796 > UBA796 > JAFGLY01 > JBDRKM01. The sequence continues at coordinate 5,213 of JBDRKM010000038.1, read as the reverse complement.
CCCTCGGCCAGCACCTCCACCTCTAGGTCCAGTACCTCACCCACCCAGGTGGCAGTGTCGGTGCCCACGGTCCAGGTGGTCTCGGCCGCGGCAGGGTCGGCGATGGTGCCGGAGGAGGCGCTCCATGCGACGGTGTAGGGCGCGCCCGTGCCCGCGTCTCGGACCGCGATGGCGAAGGTGGCGCCCGGAACCTGGCCATCGGCGCCCGGATCGAAGGCGATGCCGTCGATGAGGCCGCAGTCCGTGAGCGCGGTGTCCTCGGGGATCGTGTCCTGGGTGTCGGGGCCCGGCCCGGTGTCGTCCCCAGCGGGCTTCTCGGCGGGCGGGCAGGCGCAGAGCAGGAGGGCGAAGAGAAGCAGGGTTCGCACAGATCACCTCCACGACAGGCATAGCCTCTGGAGGCGGCGACTTCACCAGGCCACGGCCACCGCGACACAGCTGTCGTGCACCCGCAGCCCTGGGCACGGATGAACGCCAGCTCTCGCGGTGGCACGCCAGTTGCTTTACCCGTGGCGGAGGTCGCGATGACACGCCGAACACTCTTCTCCCTGCTCTTCCTGACCGGCTCCTCCGTGCTCTACATCGCCACCAGCCCGCTGTACGAGCCGGTGTACGTCGTCCCCACCGTCGCGCTGCCCGGCCTGCACCTGGGCCCCGATCTGCAGCAGCAGGTCCTGCACGTCACCATCACGGCGGAGTCCATCACCGACGTCCCCACCGAGGTGATGGATCTGGTGGGCTACCTGCACGCCGACGTGCTCGCGGGCGAGGGGGCCGCCACCCTCACGCTGCTGAGCCCCTACGGCGAGACCTTCGATGTCGTCCTGACCGCGCAGACCCCGGAGGTGGAGGTAGTTCTCCCCTGGACCCGCTGCGACGACGGGCTCTGTCGGGCCGAGGCGGACATCGCCTTCTGGACAGAGGGGGACGCGAATGTCCTGCTCGAGCCCGTCCTGGAGCTGTCTTGCTACAACTCCGGCTGGGACGACCTCTTCGACGCCATCGCCTACGTCGGCTCCTGGTCGCGCACCGACACCTGGCCCTTCGAGGAGGACGCCCGATGATCCCCCTGCTCGTACTGCTCGGCCTCATCGTCTCCCAGAGCAGCCCCACGCCCTGGGAGCAACCCATCGACCTGGACTTCGTCCCCCGACCCGCCACCACCACCATCGCCTGGACCCTGGAGGTCACACCCAACGAGGCGCTTCGGGACCGCAGCGACTGCGCCACCAGCCTGACCCTGCCCGTGACGGTCCACACCTTCCTGGACGACGACGTGGCCTCCGAGGTGGACGTGCTGGTGAGCCTGACCACGCCGGACGGCACCGTGACCGAGGAGCTGTTCCTGCTCGCGGGCGAAAAGGAGACCGTCACCCTCTCCACCCTCGTGCTCGGCGACTGCGACCGGCGGCACGACTGCTCCGAGAAGGTCCGGATCGCCGTGCAGGCCTCGGGCCGGGTCTGGATCGGCGCCGAAGTCCACGGATCGCTCTCGGCCGAGATCCCCATGAGGACATACGACGAGGCGAGCGCGGAGGTCGAGGTGGTTGATTCACCCTGACGGAGCGACGTCAGAACACTTCCCCCCACCCGGTCGAGACCCCCCACCCCGCATCACTCACGCCGAGATCCACCCTCAGCGCCTGCGTATGCCCCGGGGGCAGCAGCAGCCTGATCCCGCCACCGCCCGCCGGGTGCGCGCCGGTGCCCTCCACCCAGGCCCCAGCCAGGAACAGCACGCCCTCCAGGGCCGGCAGCACGTTTCGGCGCCACTCCACGTCGGCCGCCACCAGGCTGCGCCCACGGTAGCGCCCGGCGGCCGCGCCGCGCAGCACGTCGGCCCCGCCGGCCGAGGGCAGCACGAACCAGGGCACCTCCGGCAGCAGGGCCCGCTCCCCGAGCAGGCGCCCGGCGAGGGTGCCGGCCGGGCCGAGGCGCAGGTAGCCGCGGGCGTCCGCGGAGAGCGACAGGTGCACGTAGTCGGCGCCCAGCGGCCGGAGGGCGGAGGTCACCCCGAGCCCCAGGCGCCCGCCCCGACCGTGGCGCTCCAGAGCGGCGCGCCCGTCCAGGGCCCAGGCGGCCGAGACCCCGCTGCCCATGAGCAGGTCACCGTCCAGGCGGTCCAGGCGCGGCCCGGCCTGAAGCTGCAGGGTCTGCAGGCCCCACGCAAAGCCCGGCCCGAAGGCGGCCCGCGCCTGCGCCACCTCCGAAGTGCGCGCCGTCTCGCCGTCGTAGAGGTCCTGGACGATGCGGGCCACGTGCAGGCTGCCGGTGGGGCGGACGGCGCCCGCGCCCTGCCCGGCGGCGGCCAGCCAGGCGCTGCCCCGGCTGGTGGCGCCCGCCTCCAGCGCGATGCGCGCCCCGCGCAAGCCGAGATCCGGGTGCTCGAAGTGCAGCCCGCCACCCACCCCCAGGCCCGGACCACCCACGGGGGCGAGCCCCAGCAGCCAGGTCCCGGGGTAGGCCGGCAGGCGACCACCGTGCGCTACCAGGCCGTCGCCCAGCCCATCGCGCTCCTCCGCGGCCAGGGCAGTCAGATCGGCCGGGGCCTTCACGGCCAGCCAGGCGCGGGCCAGGGCAGGACCGGGCAGGCTGCCCTGGGCACGGCGGGCCAACGAGAGGGCGGCTTCGCGCCGGGCACCCAGCTCGGCGGGCGCGAACAGGTGGTAGTCGGCCTCGGCCAGCAGGCACCAGGGCTCCTCCGTGGGGCAGGCGGCCAGGGCCCGATCGATGCGCGGCCCATGGATCGACAGGCCCAGGTTGCCGGAGAACGCAAGCAACCTGAGGTGGGCCATGGCCTCGGCCGCGGGCTCGCCGGCCTCGGCCGCGACGCGCCAGCACGCCACGGCCGCACGGCGATCCGCGGCGAACCAGGCGCGATCCCCGTCTGAGACGGCGTCCAGCCCGGGCGAGGCGCCCGCCACTCCCGCGAGGAGGGGCGCGAGCAGCAGCCACAGCAGCAAGGCGCGGAAGGCGATGGGCATGGGGGCGACCTGGGGACGGTCGACGTATATTGCCGCGAGCACCGCAGCCGCCTCCGGGGAGTCCCCATGCCCGCACCGTTCCTGCTCTTGCCCGCCACCCTCGCCCTGCTCCTCGGCGCATGCCGCAAGGGCACCGACGTCCCCCGAGGACACCGGCCCCGAGGGCCCCGTCATCATCGAGCACTGCGGCACGGTGGACGGCGAGGAGACCTGGGAGGCCTCGGCCATCCACGTCCTGACCTGCGACGTCACCGTCACCGGCGCCCTGACCATCGCCCCCGGGGGCGAGGTCTACGCGGATCGCGGCACGCGCCTCGCGATCGACCACGGCAGCCTGGTGGCCCAGGGCAGCGGGGAAGATCCCATCCTGCTGGCCAGCCACGAGGGCTTCCCGCTGGCCGGCGACTGGGTGGGCCTGGTGGGCGACGAGGCCGACGTGCAGCTCGCCTCGGTCACCCTGCGCCACGCGGGCAGCGAGGGCGCCCTGATCTCGCTGGCCGGCGGCAGCGCCTCCCTGGAGAGCGTCATCCTCAGCAACGGGATCTCCCAGGGCCTGTACGCCACCGGCACCGCCTTCTCCGCCATCCACGACATCGAGGTGGCCTACGTCCCGGCCCCCCTGGTCCTGCCCTGGACCGCCGCCCAGGTGCTGGGGGAGATCTTCTTCCAGGAGGTGGGCGACGAGGTCATCGCCCTGTCCGAGGACACCCTGACCCAGCCCGCCACCCTCATCGCCCAGGACTACCCCTACCGTTCCCAGGGGCTCACCATCTCGGGGGGCGGCCAGCTCACCGTCTCGGGCGGAGCCACCCTCGAGCTGTCGGGCGATATCGAGGTCGAGGACGGGGGCCTGGCCGTCTATGGCGACACCATCCAGCGTGCCGTGCTCTCCGCGGGCGAGACCGATGGCGGCTTCACGGTCCACCTCGGGGCCGCCGCCACCGCGGCCACCTTCCGCTACGCCATCGTCAGCGGCGGCTCGGTGGTCTCCGACGCCCCGGCCCTGTTCTTCACCGACACTGAGGTCTCGGCCCTCGACCAACCCGCGCTCACGGTCCACGGCGGCGTCAAGGACGACGATTCCGGCAACCTGGACGACAACACGCTCAGCGGCGCGGCGCCGGGCCTGGTGGTGGACCTCGATCTGTTGCCCCTGGTGGGCGAGAACGACTGCTCGGGTTCCGCCTTCGACGGCGTGGCCGTGGCGGGCGGCGCCGTGTCCGAGGGGCTCGTCATCGCGTCCTGGCCGAGCGACCCGGTCCTGGTGAGCGCCGATCTGTCCCTCACTGGCGGCGCCGTGGACCTCACCGACGGGCGGCTGTCCTTCGCCGACGGCGTGGGCCTCACCGTGGACGGCGCGCACTTCACCGCCACCGGCACCACCTTCCAGCACGAGGGCGGCGCCACGGGCGGCTGGGCCGGCATCACCGTGGCCGCAGGCAGCGATGACGCCCTGTTCGACGGGGCCACCGTGACCCAGGGCGGCGCCGACGGGGGAGCAAACCTCACCCTCGCGGCCGACGCCACCGTGCGCGACAGCCTGGTGAGCTACTCCGCCGGCTGGGGCATCCTGGTGGTGGGCGACGCGAACCCCACCCTCGAAGCCAACACCTACCAGAACAACGCCCTCGGGGACGTGGGGCCGTGATCCCGGCGCGGCTCCCGCTGGGACCCGGCCTCCTCCCGCGGAGGCACGATCTGCACCCACAGGCTGATGGGCCCGAAGAGGAGAACCCCGCCCAGTCACCGCGCCCGAGGACCTCGGCGGCCTCCAGCCACTTGTGGCTGTCCATCCCGTAGGGCCGCCAGAGCAGGCGGCCGAAGGCACCGAGCGCCTGCAGCACCGGCGCCGTGCCCAGGGCGACCAGCAGGCCCAGGTCGAACAGCAGGCCGCCGCGCCCCGGGCTACCCGGGTCCGGCAAGGAAGGAGGAGCTTGTTCCACCGCGCTCCGAGGCTACTGCGCGCCCTGCAGGGCCAACAGGGTGCGCGGCTGGACCACGGCGTGGTCGCCCGCCGGGCGGACCTCGGCCAGCTCGACGCTGGCCGCACCCACCGCCATGACCACGACGCTGGCCTCGGGCAGCATGGTGCCCGGGGTGACCACCACCTCGGCACCGCCGGGCAGGCCGAGGATGGCGCGCGGCGGCTGGGCGCCGGCGACGGTGGCCACGAGGCGCAGGGGCCAGGCGCCGCCGGCGACGGGGGCGTAGGTGGCCACCACCGGCGCG
>JBDRKM010000037.1:0-4527 GCA_043814015.1 Pseudomonadota bacterium | reverse complement strand
GTGGTGGCTGCCGACGCCCGCACATGCCGGGGCGTCGTGTGGGCCGGGTGGGTGCCCGCGCTGCGTGTGGCCTGCCGGCTGGAGACCATGGGGCGAACGACCTCGTTGCAGTGCCCTTTGCGCCTCTGCGCCTTTGCGGTTGTTGCCCGGCCCTGCCTGCCTGGAGGGTGGACCGGGGAATCGCGCTGTTTCCGGTTATTCAAGTCCCCCGTCATCGGAGGCCCCTCATGCTCCCCACCTTGCTGCTCCTCCCCGCCCTGGCCCTCGCCGAGGAGCCCGTCCCCCTGGCCCCCGGGGTCGATGTGTCCGCCGGGGTGGAGATCGACGCCGTCAGCCGCTACCTGTGGCGCGGGATGTACGCGAGCGAGGGCCCGGCGCTGCAGCCCACGGTCTGGCTCGGGCTCGGCGATGTGAGCTTCTCGGCCTGGTCCAACGTGAACCTCACCGGGATGGACTCGCCGGCCTTCTCCGAGCTCGATCTGACGCTCTCCCTCTCCCAGAGCCACGAGGCGTTCACCTTCGATCCCGCCGTCGTCCTCTACCTCTTCCCCGGCCAGCCCGATCTCGAGCCCACGGCGGAGCTGCTGGGCGACTTCGGCTGGCAGCCGCGGGTCTTCGGCCTCTACTCGAGCCACGCCGTGGACTTCTGGAACGGTCGCCCCGGCTGGTGGTCCGAGACCGGCGCGCGGGTCGATGTCGCGCCCACCGAGGCCCTGTCGCTCGGCGCAAGCCTGGGCATCTCCCTCGGAAACAAGGCTTTCAACGATTTCTACCTCGGCACGGAGCGCTACGGGATGCAGTACCTCGCCTTCGGCGGCGAGGCGGGTTGGGCGCTCGACAATGGCATCTCCTTCGGCGTCTTTGGCGCGGTGGACTTCCTGCCCCTGGAGCCCGTGCAGCGGGCCCTGGGCTGCGGCCCCATCGTGGGCGCCGCCCTGCTCTCCGTCTCCTGGGAGGGCGGAGGCCGGATCACACACGGCGGGTGACGATTTTGGCCCGGGATCCGGTTACGCCTCCGGTACCAGCCCGGAGGCCACCATGACCGAATCCACCCCCTCCTCCAACGGTTCCTGGGGGCGCATCCTCCATGTGGACCTCTCCAGCGCAGCGATCGAGCACGAGCGCCCGCCCGCCGAGGTCTACGATCGCTTCCTCGGGGGCATCGGGCTGGCGGCCAAGGTCCTCTGGGATCGCATCCCCGCCGGGGCCGATCCGCTGGGCCCCGAGAACGTCCTGGGCTTCGTCCCCGGCCTCCTGACGGACACCGCCAGCCTGTTCACCGGGCGCTTCCTGGTGGTGGGCAAGTCCCCGGCCACCGGCGGCTGGGGTGACGCCAACTGCGGCGGCATGTTCTCGCCCATCCTCAAGCGCTGCGGCATCGACGGCCTCTTCGTGCGCGGGCAGGCCGAGCGCCCGGTCTACCTGCTCGTCACCGAACAGGGCGCCACCATCGAGGACGCCGGCGACCTCTGGGGGCTGGACGCCTCGGTCACCGAGGAGCGGCTCAAGGCGCGCCACGGCAAGAAGGCCCAGGTGGCCTGCATCGGCCAGGCCGGCGAGAAGCTCTCGCTGATGGCCGGGGTCTGCAACGACGACGGTCGCATCGCGGCCCGCGGCGGGCTCGGCGCGGTGATGGGCTCCAAGAAGCTCAAGGCCGTGGTGGCTGTGGGCGGCGCGCGTGTGCCCGTGGCCGAAAAAGAGCGCATGACCGAGCTGACCCGCGCCTTCAAGGCCTCGGTCCCCATGGAAGGCCCCATGAGCAAGGTCCTGGGCGACACCCTCATCGGCGCCACCGGCTGGCTCACGCGGGTCAACCCCCTCTCCCCGCGCCAGCCCGCCGACCTCTGGCGCCTGATGCTCGCGCGCTTCGGCACCCCGGCGCTGACGGCCATGTCCTGCGCGAGCGGCGACTCGCCCGTGAAGAACTGGAGCGGCTCCGGTGCCGACGACTTCCCCCTCAGGCGCTCCCAGAAGCTCGGCGCCGAAGCGGTCATCCGGCACCAGGTCAAGCCCTACGGCTGCTTCTCCTGCCCCCTGCGCTGCGGCGGCATCGTGGAGGTCAAGGGCGGCCCCTGGCCCATCGCCACCATGCACAAGCCCGAGTACGAGACCCTCTGCGCCTTCGGCGCCCTGCTGCTCAACGACGATCTGGCCTCCATCTTCAAGATCAACGATCTGTGCAACCGCGCCGGGATCGACACCATCTCCACCGGGGGGGCCGTGGCGTTCGCGGTCGAGTGCTTCGAGGCCGGCCTCATCACCCTGGAGGACACCGACGGCCTCGAGCTGCGCTGGGGCGCAGCCCAGGCCATCGTCACCCTGGTGGAGCACATCATCGCCCGCCAGGGCATCGGGGATGTGCTCGCCGACGGCGTCAAGCGCGCGGCCGAGCGCATCGGGAAGGGCGCCGAGCGCTTCGCGGTCCACGTGGGCGGCGTGGAGCTGCCCATGCACGACGCCAAGTTCGATCCCGCCTACGCCGCCACCTACGTCTGCGAGCCCACCCCCGGGCGCCACACCATCTCAGCCTTCACCTACCTCGAGCTGCAGACCCTGGAGAAGCAGTTCAGCAGGGCCCCTCGCCTGCCCCCCATCGCGTTCAAGCGCAGCAAGGGCAACCCCGCGGGCAAGGGCGAGATGATCGCCGTGGACTCCTGGTACAAGATGCTGGTCGATGTGGCCGGCGCCTGCTTCTTCGGCACCCGGTGGGCGGTCCCCTGCCCCTGGTGGAGTGGTTCAACGCCGCCACCGGCCGCAGCCTCTCCGCCGACGCCTACCTGGAGATCGGCGAGCGCATCCACCAGCTCCGTCACGCCTTCAACGTCCGCGAGGGCATCAACCCCGCCCGCGACTGGCGCCCACACCCCCGCATGATCGGCGAGCCCCCGCTGCGCACTGGCCCCCACAAGAAGGCCACCCTCGACGCCGACGGCTTCATCCGCGAGTACTACCGCGCCATGCACTGGGATCTGGGCACCGGCCACGCGGATGCGGCGCACCTGGAGCGGTTGGGGCTGGCGGAGGCTCTTCAGTCGACGTGATCGGGATCCGGCACAGGATCGTGGGTGCCGAAAGGAACGTCGGGCTGACAACGCCTGACGCGCTGGTAGCTGAGAATCAACCCTCTACGTATCCCGAACCTCCGCACCGCCTCCTGGGAGTAGTGGGAGCAGGTTGGCGCGAACCGACACTGGACGTGCCCTCTCAGGACCAGGTGCCCATATTCCTGGTACAAACTGACCACATCGACAAACAACCTTCCCGTGACCTGTTGTTCTGGTTCGCGAAAGGTGTCCGCGCATACCAGCGCATAGAACAGGACGGCGCAAGCCAGATACGGCGCAGGGCGCTTCAGGCATTGCCGCAGTGTGGGCACCTGATGCTCGCCTGAAGACGCTTGTTGCCACAGTATTGGCACGTGATGATGTTGCCCTGCGGACGCGCGAAGAGGTAGATGATCAGGCCGACCAGGCCGGTGAACATCACCAGCAGCATCCAGAGCACAGAACTGTCCATTCCCCTCGCCTTGGCGTCCCGGGCGACCCACACCAGAAGGGCGATGTTCAAGACGATGATGACGCCAGCAATCACGAACGGCATGGCCATGGTCAGGCCGCAGGAACCACATGCGGCGCAAGCCTCTGCGTCGCTTGGTTGCCCAGACGAGTATTGCTGGGCCAAAGCCTCACTGGCAACAAACATCGCTGGCAGGACAGAAGTGACAGCGAAGGTTTTCATGCTCTTGAACACGTGACACCTCCTCGTTTCCGGGAGAGTATCACTCTCTCGGGGGGCGCACCATTGCGCCGTCTTGAGGAACCCCGCGCGCTGGTGTGGAGAGCCGAGCTTGCCTTGGGCCTGATCGGACGCCCACCCCGTCACGACACCTTGGCGTCCTTCGCGCCTTGGCGGTCAAAAAATACCCTCCTGTCCCGAATACGGGCGCCGGATGGGCTCGGGCCCCGGATCGGCGACGCTCCTCGCCCAGATGAACCATCTCGGGCAGCTCTGTCGCGCGGGGCCCCGTTTCGGCGACGCTCCTCGCCCAGATGAACCATCTCGGGCAGCTCTGTCGCGCGGGGCCCCGGATCGGCGACGCCCTCCGTGCGGACGCCGCCAGCCACCGACATGTTGGCGGCTTGGCCGCTTGGCGTGAAATCCTGGTGCTGTTTCTGGTTGGTGAGCCATTCGGCTCGCCGAGCCGCTCCCACGGGGGATGATACAGCACGTTTTTAGGTCTGTAACCGCCGTTCCAGTTCCCGGGACCGCATCCATCGCGGCCCCGTGCCCGACCGACGTGGCTCCGAGGATGGACCGGAGTCTGGACCGGCGGGGCTGCCCTCGCACGTGGTCTGGAACGCGCGTCGCCTCCGAGCCCTGATTCCAGACGCGGGAACGGGTACGGGTACGGGTACGAGAGCCTGCGGCTGTTTCTTGATAGTTCCCCATGCCGCGGGGGCCGCGGCTCCCGGAGCCATGAAACAGGAATTTCGCGCAAAGACGCAAAGACGCCAAGGGCAGAGCCAG
>JBDRKM010000036.1:0-3828 GCA_043814015.1 Pseudomonadota bacterium | reverse complement strand
GCCACCTCCTCGACGAGCTCATCGATCTCCTCGGCCGAGGTGCGCGGCAGGCTGTCGATGATGGGGCCTGGTATGGGCTGGTGAAAGTCCACTGCGCGCAGGGGGTCCACCCGCAGGCGATCCTGGGCCTCCGGGCGAAGGCGCTGGTCCGCCGGGCGCCAGTCGTCCAGCGGACCCTCCCAGGGGGTCACCCCCGCGGGGCCCTCGACCAGCGTGGGACCGAACGAGACCGTGGCCGCGTCGGTGAGGACACAGAACGGCGCCGGGTTCTCGATCCCGGCGCGGCGCACGACGAGGGCGAGTGTCTGCCTTCCGGCGCTCGCGGTGGAGGTGGTCTGGCCCATGCCGCTCCCGAGCCAGTCCAGGTTGTCGTCCCCTTCTGGCCAGCCGCTGCCCGCGCCGATCCGGGTGCCGTCCTGGGCCGGCACCAGGCTCATGTAGCGCCCGCGCCCGGCCGCGTCACCGCTCCGTAGCGTCACCCTCGAGGAGCCACCTCCACACCGGGACGACCCGGACCGGACCGGCCGGCAGGTGCAGCGTCGCCTCCTCGTGCAGGGTGACCAGGGTGGCGCTCGTGACGCCCAGCTCAGACATCGCGGCGTCGAGGGCGCGCTCCTCGCGCGCTCGGGTCTCCGCCTCGGAGAGCGTCGTGCACACCTGCACGAGGAGGAGGTCGCCGTCGAGGTTCCGGCCGCAAAAGTCCACCTCGAAGCCGGCGCTCGTGTCCACGTAGCCCAGCTCGTCGCACCCTCGGCGGCGCAGCTCGAGGTAGACGAGGTTCTCGATCCGGTGACCGACATCCCCGGGTTTGGCGAAGGCGACGACCCGCGAGAGCGCAGGATCCACCGGGTACGCCTTGCGGGGGTTGGACTGCCGGCGCGCCGTGGAAGGGGTCCAGAGCGGGACCGTGTAGACGAGGTGGGCGTCCTCGAGGTGGGCGAGCAGCTCATGCACGGTGTCCTTCCCGACGGCGAGGCCCTGGGACCGCAGGTCGCGATGGAGACGGTTCGCCGTGAAACGCCCGGCGGGGTTCGCCAGCAGGCGCCGGACCAACCAGCGCAAGGCCGGGACCTGGCTCACCCCGTGCCGTTCGATCACGTCCCGGAGCACGGCGACGTCGAGGTACTCTCGCAGGACGCGGCGGCGCAGCGGCGCGTCCATCCCCTGGACCTCGGGGAAACCACCACCTTCGAGGTAGTCCTGGAAGCTGTGGGTCAGCCGTGCGCGGTCCGCCGGGCCCACGGGCCAGGTGACGGGCGCCGCACTCCCGGCGTGGACGAGCGCCTCCCGGAAACTGAACGGCAGCACCTCGGTCGCGAGGGCCCGCCCACGGAGGCTCGTGGCGATCTCGGCCGAGAGCATCTTCGACGACGACCCGGTGACGAGCACGTGGATATTGCCTTGATCGAGCAACCGCCGGACGAATCGCTCCCATCCCGGGACATTCTGGACCTCGTCCAGGTAGAGCCAGAGATCCTGCCCGACCACCTCCGGGTGCCTGGCGTACCAGGCGTCCATCAGCTCAGAGAGTTCATGCGCCTGGACGTTGAGGCGCTCGTCCTCGAGGTTCACGTAGAGGAACCGGCCCCGGGCTACGCCTCCGCCGAGCAGATCTCCCATGTGCTGGTACATCCGCCAGGTCTTCCCGACCCGGCGCATGCCGATCAACGCGTCGGCCTTCCCCGGCAGGCCGGCCAACGCGATGGTGCGGGGCGTCGGGCGGGGGAGGATCCGCTCCTCGAACTCGGCGATGAGAGAGGCGAAGACTTCTCGAGGCATGCTGCTCCCGCTGGGAGAGGGCCGGCGGGGACGGCTCCAGGGAGATCCGTCCTTGCACAAAGGACAGGATACCTACATACCGTCCCTACAGCAAGGACACCCCACTACGGCGCCTGCAACCGCCGCAGCACCGGATCGAAGTCCAGCTCCCTCAACAGATACCCCTCGTCCCCCCGCACCCGCCCCTCGATGGGCACGGCCCACAGGATGCGCAGGGTGCGGACCCCGTGCCGCAGGGACCAGTCCGCCAGCACGTCGAGCACCTCGGCGGGGGCGGCCTCACCGTCCATGGCGGCCCGCAGGCGCTCGGTCACCCAGGCGGCGTCGCCGCTCTGGTCGAAGCGGGCGGCGATGGTGGTGGTGGCGCCGGGGTGCACGATGACGTCGCGCTTCCAGGCCAGCTCGTGATCCCTGTCGCGGGCGGTGAGGCGATGGCGGCCGGGGAAGACCACCAGCTCCATGGGGGGCGCGCCCAGCTGCACGCCGTCGAGGTACAGCTCGGCGCTGGTGGCCCCGCCGATGCGCAGGCGCCCGGTCTCGCCCTCCAGCAGGGCTTTCTGGGCGGAGTACCAGTAGTCGCGCGCCTCGGGATCCGTGACGGGCAGGGTCTGGCTGCGGTTCCAGGAGAGCACCGCGGCCCGCTCGAAGCTCTGGCGGGCGCGCATGCCCTCCTTCTGGCCCAGGCCCGCCACGCCGCGCAGGTAGAACAGCTCGAACAGCTCGGCGTTGGGCACCGTGCCGGCCCAGCGCTCCAGGCAACGCTCGGCGTCCTCGATGGCGCCGTCGGCCGTGACCCAGTGGTGCTCGGCGATGGCGTCGCGGGCGATCTGCATGGCCGTCCGGTAGCGGTCCTCCAGGGGCTCGCCCGACTCCCAGCCGCCGCTGTCCGCCCCCATGACCGCCTCCACGAGCTGCAGGGGCGCGTCGTCCAGGTAGGGCACCTGGTCGAGCCACATCAGCGCGTCGGCGCAGTCACCCTCGGCCGGGCACAGGACCAGGTTGGCGGTGGCGGGGCGCCGGGCCCCGAGGGCCAGGGGCAGCAGGGCGATGAGGAGCAAGCGCACAGGCATGCGCCCACATAATAGGTCTCCATGCTCGCGCTCCTGCTCCTCACCGCCAGCCTGCACGCCCAGTCGGTCACCGACGTCCCGCCGGGCGCCGTCTCGGCCACGGTCATGCTCTGCGAGCGCGCCGACGGCTGCGCGCCCGAGGCCCGGGCGCTCTCCGCCCACATGGCCTCGCTCGGCCTGCCGTTGCTCGATTTCGACGCCGTGGCCCTGGCGGGCGGGGGCGACCAGGAGGCCCGTGAGCGCTACCTCGCCGCCATGAGCGCCCTGCGCCGCGCTCCAGACCTGGAGCGCGCCCGCGCCGCCCGCGAGGCCCTCCGCGCCCTGCCGTACACCGTGCCCCTGGAGGATCTCTTCGCCCTGCTGGCCGAGCTGGGGCAGCAGGAGCTCGCCGCCGGGCACGAGCTGGGTGCCGCCCAGGCCTTCGCGGATGCCGCCGCCTGCTCCCAGGGCCGCATCTACGATCTGCCGCCGCTCTCCCCCGAAGCCCTGCCCCGCTACCTCGAGGCCGCCGACCTCGCCGCCAACGCCACCCGCCACCCGGTCCCCGTGAGCTTCGAGAGCGGCGCGCGGCGGGGTGTCCTGTTCGTGGACGGCCTACGCGTGGGCGAGGTCCCCGGCCGCTACGAGCTGGCCCCCGGCTGGCACCGCGCCAGCGTGGAGTCCACCGGTCGGCGCACCGCCTGGGTGGGCGAGCTCCGGGTCCTGCCCGATCACCCCCTCGCGGTGGAGGTGGATCTGGGCGCCGCCCCGGGGGCCGGGGCCCTGGAGGCCGCCACGCTCGGCGCCGTCCACGGCGTCCCGCCCGACTCCGGCACCACCGCCGCGCTCGCGGCCTGGGCGCGGGCCCATGGGCTCCACTGGGTGCGCTTCGTGGCCGTCTCCCCGGAGGGCGCCACCGCCCGCCCCCCCGCGGAGGTCTTTTCCGACCTCGACCCCGCGGGCCACCCCTGGGCCCTGGAGGCCGCCTGGCTCGACGCCC
>JBDRKM010000035.1:0-10043 GCA_043814015.1 Pseudomonadota bacterium | reverse complement strand
GCCCTGGTTCCCGCCCGCGTTCCCGGCGGTGGCCACCGGCTGGGCGCCGGCCTGGGCCAGGGTGGGGAGCAGCAGCGGGCGGGTGACATCGCCCGCCTTCACGGTGACGGTCAGGGGCCCGTCCACGCCCGGAGGAAGCTGCACGGGCAGGTTGTAGGAGCCATCCTTGTTGTCGGTCAGGGCGCCCACGGTGCCGAGGCTGGCGTGCACCTCGAGCTTGACGCCCGGCAGGGGGGTGCCCATGGCGTCGGCCACCTGCACGCTGACCAGGATGGCCGCGCCCGGGGTGGTGAAGGGTGGCACGGTGGCCACCGTGACCATGGCGGGCGGCCCGGCGGCGGGGGCGGCGCCCTCGCGGGCCACGGCCAGGGTGGTGACGGCCGAGCGCCACAGGGACAGGGCGGTCAGGCCTTCGGGATCGCCCGCGGGCTGCACGGAAGGAGCCAGCTGGCCCTGCGCCACCTGGAACAGGGGCGCCTCCGCGATGAGGCCGGCGGCCTCGGCGCGCAGGGTGACCAGGCCCGGGGTCTGCCCGGCGCGCAGCTCAGCCATGATCAGGCCCTGCTCGTTGGTGCGGGTGTTGGCCGGCAGGGCCGCGTCACCCCTCGGGACGGCCAGCTTGATGTCCACCCCGGGCACGGGCAGGCCGAAGCGATCGAGCGCCGCGATGGTGACCGGGACCCTGGCCTTGCCGTCGGCCGGGCAGGCGGCCTGGCGGGGCCAGATCAGCAGCCGGTAGGGCGGCAGGCCCGAGGCTTTGAGCGGCGGCACGCCGAGGACCGTGGCCGCCTCGGAGCCGGAGGCCAGGCGCCAGGTGCCCGTGTAGGTGCCGTCGCCGTTGTCCTTCATCTTCTTGTAGACGGTGGCCCCCTGGATGTCGAGCTCGGGCAGGCGCCCGGACACGCTCGCCCCGCCCGAATCCTGGACCCGGGCCGTGATGGTGAAGTCGCGGACCTTCTCGGGCAGCTCGGCCGGCTCCGCGCTCAGGGTGAGGCGGGTCATGGGGGGCAGGAGCTGGACGGTGGCGCTGGTGGTGGAGCCCTCGGCCTCGGCGGTGAACACCACCGCGCCCGGATCCGAGGGCGGGGTGTAGTGGGCCTCGTAGACGCCGGGGACCGGGCTCGTCTCCACCGTGGAGAGCTGGCCCGCGGAGGCGTGCAGGGTGGGGATGCTGGCGCGCAGGGGCTGGCCCGTGAGATCGGTGGCCACGATGCGGATGGGGAGATCCACGTGGACCGGGTCGGCCGGGATGCCGGCGGGCAGGGGCACGAAGCCCAGGCGGGGGTAGTCGGGCTGCGGGGAGATCGATCTGCAGGGTGGTGGTGCCCTTGAGGGGGTGGACCGCCTGGACCGAGCCGGTGGGCAGGCGCGGATCCAGCTCCACGTCGAAGGCCACGGTGCCGGCCGGCGAGGCCTGCAGGGGCCCGTACTGCTTGTCGCCCACGGTGAGGATGGTGTTGGCGTCGGGCTCGACGCTGACAGAGACGGACTGCTTGACCCGGATGGGCAGGGCGGCCCAGCCGAAGACCAGATCCGGCGCGGCGGCGTCGACGGCGGCCACGATCACGGTGCGGGGGCCGGCCACCTGGGCGGGCGGCGTGTAGCGCGCCACCCAGGTGCCGTCGCCCGCGGGCATGGCGGCGGCCAACTCGCCGGCCGAGGCCGACAGCAGGAAGCGGCGCGACTCGCCGGCCTGGGGGGTGTCGGCGGCGGGGGTGACCCGCACCAGGGCGGTGCCGCTGCCGGCGAGCAGCTCGGGTGGATCGAACTCCAGGCGCAGCTCCCCGGCCCAGGCGGGCACGAGCGTGACCTCGAAGCGGTCCTCGAGCACGGGCCCGCCCTTGCGCTGCAGCGAGAAGCCCACCACCTGGGGCTTGAGGATGCGCGGCGGGGTGTAGGGGAAGGACAGCAGGCCATCGGGGGAGACCACCACCGTGCCCGCGCGGCCCTCATCGGGCTTGAGCTTGTACTTCTCGCCGGTGACGCGGTCGGGCAGGAGGAGCTGGACCGTGGCTGTGGTGCGGCCATCACCCAGCAGCGGGCCCGTGGGGACCACGAGGGTCTCCGCGCGCGCGGGGGCGACGAGGACGAGGGCCAACCAGAGGGCGAGGCTTGCGATGAGGCGGAGCGGCGACACGTGGACTCCTCACAGGCAGGGGCACCCACGCCTCCCTAGCGCGTTTGCACGCCCCGATCCCGCCCCCGCGGTCAAGCGACCGTCAGACTCATTCCAGGTACTGCTCGATGGTCTCGGCGGGGATGTCCGAGGCGTACTCGCCCGTGGCCACGATCTGCCCGCCGGGGGCCACCAGGTAGATGTTGGCCTGGCCGGAGTAGTACATGGCGGCGCCGGTGTCCTGGATGAAGGCGAAGGCGTTGTCCACCGAGGAGGCCAGGCCGGAGAGATCCTCCGTGGTGGCGTTGCCGTCCTCGCCGGTGCCGTCGAGCACGGCCACCACGGCGAACAGGCCCCGATCCGCGTACTGGGTGAAGAGGGAACGCGCACCCTGCGCGTCGCCACAGAGGCCTCAAGAGAAGGCGTAGTAGGTGAAGATGTACGGGACCTCGCAGAAGTCGTGCAGCTTCACGTTGTCGCCGAACTGATCGGGGTTGTTCGTGTTCTGGACTACCGCGCCCTGCGTCCAGCCCGTGCCCTGCAGCGAGTGCCTGCACTCCCCGATGGGCCACCCGCCCGTGTAGGGGTGGTCGTCCGGGTCGAGCGGATCGGTGAAGGAGTTGAACTCCTCGCCATCGAGCCAGCGATCCGCGTCGGAGTCGGGCAGGAGGGGGTCGGTCCCCAGTTCCTGCTCTTCGTCGTCGAGCAGGCCGTCACGGTCGCCGTCGAAGGGCAGATCCACCACCGGGACCGCGCAGGCCGAGGCGAGCAGGAGGGGCAGGGCCAGGAACCTCATGGCGACCTCCGGGCACACGCGGGGCGGGAAGGCGCCCGCGCTCATGATGGACTTTGGCACGAAGTGTCGCGGCGGGCAAGCCCCTTGTTGTCATGGGCGAGCAAGTCCCCCAGGGTGAGCCCCTCGCGCCACAGGGCGACCAGGCCCAGGAGCGTGACGGGCAGGAAGCTCACCCCCCACAGCACCACGGCGTAGCCCTTGGCCGGGGCCACGGCGAGCCCCCAGAGCAGCATGGTCTTCTCGATGGCCACGTGGAAGACCCCCACGAAGCCGGGGGCCTGGGGCAGCACCACCGTGAGCGCCAGGGCCACGCCGGTGAAGGCGGCCGCCCCGAAGGGCAGCGCGAGGCCGAAGGCCTGGAAGAGCACATAGATGGCCAGGGCTCCGTTGAACCACAGCAGCAGCGAGGCGCCGATGGCTGCCAGGATCTGGCTGGGGTGGGCCATGACCGCCATGCCGTCCATCAGGCCCGTGAGCAGGCGGCGCGCGATGGCGCCGGGGGCCTCCGGCAGGGCGGCGACCAGCCGCTCGGCCCAGGGGGTGAGCCAGGCGCGGTTGCGGGCCATGAGCGAGAGCGCCAGCAGCCCGAACATGCCGCCGCCGCCCAGCAGCAGGCCGTAGCGCCGGAGGTTGTCCACCAGCACACCCTCGGGGCCGTCGGTGGAGGGCAGGGTGGCCAGGGCCAGCAGCAGGACGAAGAGCAGGCCCACGAGGTCGAAGACCCGCTCCACCACGTTGGTGACCACGAGCGTGGTGATGGGCACGCCGGTGCGGCGGTGGGCGATGAGCGGCCGCGCCACGTCGCCCGCGCGCGCCGGCAGCAGGGTGTTGACCGCGCCGCCGATGAGGGTGGCGGCCAGCAGGGCGCCGAAGGTGGCGTGGGGCGCCACGGGCTTGAGGAGTGTGCGCCAGCGGATGGCGCGGATGACGAACTCGCCCAGCAGGATCAGGATGGAGACGAGCACCCAGCCCGGGCGCACGTCGGCGAGGGCGGCGACGAAGGCGGACCACTCGGTGGTCCACAGGAACCAGCCGAGCAGGGCGACGCCGAGCAGCACGCCGAGGGCGAAGCGAAGCCAGGGGCGCTGCAAGGGGGACCTCTCGGGGGGGGGGCGCGGGGGGTCTATCAAGAAACAGCTCGGGGCAGATGGATCTCGCGCAAAGACGCGAAGACGCAAAGATGACGGTGGCGGACGGCGGCAGGGCGCAGCGTCGCTGGATCTCACGCAGAGGCGCTGAGAATGTCGAGAGCGCGCGGAAGTCCTGGCTGGGGCCCTCCGGGCTGGCGAGCGGTCTGTCGGTGGGTGCAGCCCTGGTTCATGGGGCTGCCACACCTCTCCCGCACCGGGTGGTGGCCAGCGGGACCACCCATGTGCTGGGGAGCGGAGCCTTCGGAGAGGAGCCGATCCCCGAACCCTGGTGCCCGCGGTGAGCGGACCCCCGGGGCGTGGGTGAGAGGGTGTTGACCGAGCCCCTTTCTTGACCTTGTTCGCCATGATCCGTCACCTCAGGCTTTACTTGTCAAGAAATGTCGCGGCGGCTTGCGCCACACACACACACACATTAGCGCCCCTTCGACGGTCGCTTCTCTCCGGTGGGAGCGGCCGCCGGAGGTCTGGGGCCGGATCGCCTGGAGTCAGGAGGGATCATGCGGGGGACGACGCACGAGCGCT
The DNA here is from genome assembly GCA_043814015.1 of Pseudomonadota bacterium. GTDB lineage: Bacteria > Myxococcota_A > UBA796 > UBA796 > JAFGLY01 > JBDRKM01. The sequence continues at coordinate 5,458 of JBDRKM010000035.1, read as the reverse complement.
GGGAGGAACGGCAGCGGTTGACGCGGCCTGGGGATGGCGAGGCGCTCCTGGCGCTGCGCGGGAACGAGCTCGGCGCGCTGGCGTTGGCGCGGGCCTACGGCGGCGAGCCGGATCACTATCGGGCGGATTCGCCCGCCTACGGGCGGCTGCGGCGCCTCTCCCGGGAGCTGGCGCTGCCCTTCGAGGAGCTGGTGGCGGCGGTGCGCTACCGGCTGGGGGAGGTGGTCCCGGCGCTGCCGCCCGAACAGGGCGGGTTGCCCGTGGACACGCCCATCGCGGCGCGGCTGGGCCGCCAGCTCGGCAACCTCGCGGGGGTGGTGGAGCATCCTCCGCTGATGGGCCAGCTCCGGTGTCTGGCTCACCACAGCGGACGGACGCCTGAAGCGTTGATGGCGGAGACCTGTCGCGGCGAGACCCTGGACGCCTTCATCTCGGGCTACCATGGGGCCATGGACCTCCGGCAGCCACTGCGTGCGCGAGAGGCGCGGCCATCGCTGCGGCGCGACCTCCGCCGCGCCCTCTGCGGGCTGCGGGTGGAGGCGCGGATCGGCCCGGTGCAGGCCAGGAAGCTGGGCGCGGCCCACTGCGAGAGCCTGGTGGTGGTGGACGGCGAGGTGCTCGGGCGCCTCGGGGCGCTGCTGGCCGAGCGGGAGGAGCCCGTGCGCAGCCACACGGAGCTTCAGGCGCTGGTGCGGGCGGCGGTGGGCGAGGAGGAGGCGGGCGCCGAGCCCCTCGATCGACGGCGCGATGGGCTGGTGGCGCGACTGGCCGCGGCCTCGGCCGCGCTCGGCGAGGAGCTGGTGGAAAGTGTCTGTGCCGGGCCCTGCGCGCGGGGCGGCGGGCTGCGCCTGCTGGCCCTGGTGCCCTTGGGTTGCCGGGGGTGTCTGGGGTTGGGTGACGCCGATGATCCGCTTGTTGAGGTCTGTCGAACCTGTGGAGACGGGGCCACCGTCACGCTGCGCTGGCGGCCGGCTGGGCCTGCGCCTTGATCCCTTGCCGTGACCCTGGAGGTCGCCATGATGTCCACGAGACCAGCTTCGCTCCCCGTCCGCCTGCTGCTGGCTGGGGTCCTGCCCGTGTGCCTGGCGGTTGGCTGTGGCGAGGAGAAGAACCCGGCCGATGACACGGGTCCGGGGGACACCGAGCCGGAGGACACGGGGGGGGAGGACACCGGGGGCGAGGACAGCCCCTGCGAGCTGCCCGACGGGGTGCTGCCGGTGGAGGGTGCAGATGTCACCATTGTGGGAGATCCGGGAGACGAGTTCGGGTGGCCCGCAGCAGGGATCGGGGACGTGAACGGGGATGGGTACGACGATGTATGGGCGAGTACATGGGAGTACGGTGGGTCTCCTGGGATCTGGTTTGGGCCCCTGGAGGGTGGGCTCGGCGGTCTGGACGACGATACCCCTGACGTGGTCATCGACGGGTGGGCAGCATCTGCGGGAGACCTGAACGCCGATGGGCTGGGAGATCTCGTCTCGGTCTCTCGCGGGGACGAGACCTATGGCGCGTTCCTGGTCTACGGACCGCTCTCGGGCGGCGAGACGTACTCCTACGATGTCGCGGATGCTTGGATCTTCACCACTCAAGACAGATCCAGGCCCACTGACAGGTGCTCTTTCGGACATGGCGCCGACGAATTCCACGGTGTCCTGCTGGGGGCGGGCGGGGACTTCACGAGCGGCGACTGGGCCGGGGCCGTCTACGGCTTCGTCGGAGCTGTGGAGGGAGAAATGCCGCTGACTGATGCATCCTTCCTCCTTCTCGGGGAGGAGGGAGACACTGCGGGTGATGCTTTAGCAGGACCGGGTGACATCGACGGCGATGGGGTGACGGATCTGGCCGTGGGCGCCCCGTCGGCGTTGTCGGAGGACGGCTCTTGGCCAGGGGCAGCCTATGTCATCTCCGGCCCCGTCTCGGGTACTCTCTCGTTGGCGGATGCAGACGCTAAACTCCTGGGAGATGTGGACGGGGCTGCTGCCGGTTACTCGATGGCAGCAACTGGCGACATTGACGGCGATGGCTCGGCGGACCTCCTGGTGGGCGCGCTATCGAGCAGCGAGTCAACGGGTTCATGGGATGGGATCGTGTACGTCGTGCTCGGGTCGGTTCAGGGTGTCCATTCCCTGGCGGAGGCGGAGATCCAGATTCAGGGAGGGAACGGTGGCGACTCCCTCGGCATGGTGGTGGCTGGACAAGGTGACTACGATGGCGACGGGACTCCGGACCTGGCACTGTCCTACACCCTGGTCCCCTACTGCTACCAGAGCGCGTTGATCTACTTCGCCCCGGCCCCGGGCGTGTACGGCGCGGAGGACGCGGACGTGACGATTGCGAGTAGCGAGGTCCTTGAGGGGGTGGCCCTCGCCGGCGATGTCAACGGCGACGACCTGGACGACCTGCTCATCGGTTCCCCTGGGTATGGGCAAGACGATCACGGTGACCTCTTCCTCTGGTACGGCAGGGGAGATTGGGGGCTCTGACTGGGGTTATCAGTGCGGATCGAGCAGATCCTGGGGCAAGCTCTGCACGGGCTCACCCTCCTCATGCCCGAGGTCAGTGGGTTTGCCCTGGCCTTGGCTCCTTGTGTGGGACGACCTGGAAGCCATCACCAGGCCGCTGCTCGCCGGCTCCGCATCCGTGAGCAGGCAGAGGGGCGCGGGGTTGGTGGTGCCGTCGGCCCTGGTGAGCCCGATGACCAGATCGTCGCCACGGATGACCACGGCAGCGTTCACCAGGTCATCGGTCCAGTCCGGGGTCTCGATGTCCGGGTAGCCGGTCCGGGGGTCCACGGTGGCGGCATTCCAGTCGTAGGCCACGGTTGGTACCAGGGCCAGACGCAGGTAGTCCCCGTGGGCGCCGGTCAGGGTGAAGGAGAAGGACTCGGGGTGTTCCGGCGAGTACTGGTCCTTCCAGGCCACGTAGGCGTAGCGGTAGGTCGGGAGGGCGCCGGCCTCGTGCGGCGTGGTGAACGCGTCCGGGTCGTAGAACGACTTGCCGCTCTCTGCGACCAGGCGCAGCACCACCTCGCTCTTCAAGCTGTTCTTGTAGATAGCCTCGACGGTCTGCGTGCGCGCCAGCAGCCAGACCAGCCGCCGCAGCGTGAACCAGGAGCGGCGGCGCCAGGCGTGCTCGGCCTGTGAGAACGGAGCGAGCGGTGATGTACGAGGCACACTGGGCCTGGGAGACACGCGGTACCCGCCAAGGAACTCGTCGTCCAGACTGCTTCTCCTGCTGGTTGGGTATACTACGTCGTTTCGGTATCCCGTAGCTGTATACAGCCCCCAAGTCTCGGTCCGCGCCTGGTGGAGACGCTCATTTGGATCCGCAGTGATCACATCCGCCATCACCGTGTACCACAGCACCATGTCCGGCTGGTAGCGCATGGCGCGCGTGTAGAGGACCCGTCGCGCCAGGATGCCGGCCTGATACGCCGGGTTGGTGCCCTCGAACCAGGAGTCTCCCAGGACCGCGGGCTCCTCGGGTCGGGTCGCCGGGTGGCACATGGCGAACAGCGACCAGTTCAGCTCGAAGTTCAACGCCCGCAGGGGCGCGATGCAGTGGCTGTTCAGGACGTTGGCGCGATCCTCGATGACCAGCTCATCGCCGTAGAACTCTCCGACACCGGGCGTGACATCTTCATCATCGATGGTACGGATCTCTCCTTCGGGGCTGGTCTGGTGGGTCAGGCTCGGGAAGAAGTGGAACCCCACCTGGTGCACCAGGTCGCGGACGGTCCAGCCTCCGCGGAGGGGCCAGAAGAAGGCATCCTCGCCGCCTCCCTGCTGCATGGTGAGGTACCATTCGAAGTCGTCGGGGGTCAACCAGCCCTTCACCAGTGCGACCTCCACCTGGTAGCTACCCTCCTCCTGCAGCCAGGCGCCGATCTCTTCGGTGGAGGTGGTGTCGCCGCTGGAGGCCGCGGCCCCGAGCACCCGCCACAGGCGGGTCCAGCGCGACACCTCGGCGATGAACCCGTACTCGAGGCTCTGCCGGAGCCAGGTGCACCTCGCCTCCCACGGGATCTCCTTCGTGCAGCCGAACAGATCGGGCGTGCGAAAGCGCATGGCCCCGAACTCCTGCCGCACTCCACCCGCCAACAGGGCCAGCAGCCGACCGAGCTCGTAGACGATGTCCGCGTTCCCGGTCCCGTCCCAGGTGCCATCGCGGTATGCCTCCACGTCGATGGCCCAGATGCTGTCCAGCTCGTTGCAGCAGTCTACGTAGGGGATGCAGTCGGTGAGGCAGACGTCGAGGCAGCTCCGCAGGGCGGCGTCCAGCGCGGCGAAGTAGCGCCCGATCGCGACCCCGTAGGCCGCGACCCCGAGCGACTTGCGCCGGGCACACTCCTGCATGTAGTCGCTCTCGTCCTCGGAACACCAGACGTTGACCGCCCAGCGCTGGAAGAGGACGCCTGTGGCGTGTCTCCGCTCCGCTCTCTCCTTGGTGTGCACCCAGTACCAGGGGTCCCAGCCCTCTTCGCTGACGAGGGTGGCCTTGTGCTGGTGGGCCGGCCGCTGAGCGTTGACCTCCGCGCGTTTGACGGTGGCCCAGAGCGGATCACCGTGCTGCCTGCAGTCGGCGGTCACGTCCATCAGGTTGAACCGTGAGCCACCACCGTAGTCCCACAGCACCGGCACGCCCTTCATGCCGTACAGGTGGCAGCACAGGACGAAGAGGGTGAACCCGCGGAAGGCGAAGAAGTCCTCCTCCGTGAGCTGCTCGATGAGGTCGTTCGGCTTGGGGATCTGGTCGTGGTCGCTGTCCTCCTCGCGCATGGCCGCGAGGATGAACCAGGCCAGATCGCCCGTGTGGCTGTGGGAGGCGATGGACAGGCCCGCCAGGCTCATGTCGCGCATCATCTGCCACATGCTCCCGTACATGGTCGTGCTGACCTTGCCGGGCGAAGATCCGGATGCGGGGCCGAACGGGGTCTCCTCGGGCAGCATGAGCAGCGGGTTGCGCATGCCCAGCTTCGCGTTGGGTTGGACCCGGTCTTCGGGAGACGGGGGCGTCGTTCGTTCCGCCAGCGTCGCGGCCAGGGCGATGGCGAGGTCCTGATCGGCGAGGCCCGTGGTGGGGTACCGATCCACGTAGGGGTTGGGCTCCACCCCCGCCCTGCGCAGGCAGGACAGCGTGGAGTAGATCTCGATCTGCTGCTCCGTGGCGCCCAGCCAGGGGATCTGGGCCGGCCCTTCGGTCCCCTCGGTCAGATCCGGGGTGTTGGACACGGCCTGGCGCGCTGCCAGCTTGGTCCGGTCCACCCGTTCCCCCGCCCCGAAGGTCAGGGCCCTCCCGAAGACCAGGGTCTTCGGCCGCGCAGCGCGGGGCTCCGCCCGCAACCCAAAGTGATCGCACCGGCCGCGCTGCCCTTTTTTTGCGGGGGGTGGATGCCTCCCCCCCCCACCCCTGGCGCACCCCCCTCCCCCGCCGCCCATTTGCGCGCGCGCCTGCGGCG
>JBDRKM010000034.1:0-11686 GCA_043814015.1 Pseudomonadota bacterium | reverse complement strand
GGCACCGGCCCCGGCGGCGGCGCGGCCTCCCGCGAGTCGGGCGGCGGCGGCGGCGCGACCGGCTGGCTCCTGCTGCGCTACCTCTCCAGCGTGGACGTCAGCGGCGCCACGATGAGCCCCGCGGTGGGCAGCGGCTGCGCGGCGAGCGAGGCGATGTAGGCCTCCATCCGTGGGTCATGCCCCCCGATCTGCACCGCCCGGCGGGGTCATGCCCCAGGACATGCCCCATCACGCACGGCCCCAGCCCGTGGCCGAGGCAGACACACCTCGAAAATAGTGTTTCCTCCTTCGTCACGACCACGCCTGCGATCCTCGATGGGGCAGAAACGGGGGCATGACCTGCGAGGCTGGTGCAGATCAGGGGGCATGACTCTGGGAGGCACTCGGGCGGCAGGCGTGACGTTTCTGGATCCGCTCCCCCGTGGAGGATGGCGCCCCATCACCCCCCGCCGGGTCGTGCTCGGCCTCGGACGCACGTGACACCGCGGGCTTCCCGGATCCCGGGATCGAGGAGCGGGGAGTCACCCCTCTCCGAACACGCCTCGCCCAGGCTCTCGCCAGCCCCGTCGGCCACCACCCGCTACGAGAGAGGATCGGCAGCCCTGCAATCCTGCTGTGCCGACCACGACGTCGCGCGCGCGCCAGGTGACCTCGCGCAGGACCTGTGCGCGCTCCCGCCCCGACCCAACGCCCGCCGTCAGCCCAGCCAGCCCGCGCTCCTTCCTCTGCGGATCTCGTCACGGTCCACAGGACTCGGCGTGGGATCCGGCGTCCACCCCCCTTCGCCGACGCCACGCGCCAGCCACCGCCTCTTGGCGTCTTGGCGCCTTTTCGCGAATTTCTCAGCGGCCTCCCCTACCGCACGCGCCGCCTGCGCACCCCCATCCCCAGTACCAGCAACCCCAGCGAGAGCCCCCGGCCGCCGAGGCCGGCACAGCCACCGCAGCCCTTCACAGGGTCGACCGTCTCGGAGCCGGTGTCCTCGGGCGCGCTGTCCACCTCCCCGGTGTCGTCCGGGTCCACGCACTCGCCGCCCGTGTCGCCCCCGGCGCCGCAGTCGGGATCCTCATCGTCCACGACGTCGTCGCAGTCGTTGTCGATCCCGTCGTCGCAGATCTCCTCGGCGTCGGGGTTCACGTCAGGCTCCTCGTCGTCGCAGTCGTCGCCGCCCGCGGGCTCCCCGTCGTGCCCATCGCCGTCCACGTCCGTGAGGTCGCCCCCGGAGCAGTCGTCGTCCACGCCGTTGTAGGGGACCTCCTCGGCGCCGGGGTGCACGGCGCCGTCGGCGTCATCGCAGTCGTCGCCGGCCGCGCCGCCGTCGCACCCGTCGCCGTCCACATCCGTGAGGTCCTCTCCCGAGCAGTCCTGGTCCACCCCGTCGTAGGGGACCTCCTCGGCGCCGGGGAAGGCCTCGGGGTCGAGATCGTCGCAGTCGTTGCCGCCACACTCGGCCCGGACCGCGCCGTCGTCGTCCTGGTCGGCGTCCTCGATCCCCTCGGGGCACTCGAAGGCGCAGTCGTCGATGCCGTCGCCGTTCGCGTCGGCCCAATCCACGAAGCCGTCGCAGTCGTTGTCCACGCCGTCCAGACACAGCTCCACGGCGCCGGGGTGTACGGCGGGGTCCGAGTCGTCGCAGTCCGTGCCGCCGAAGGCGTCGGAGTCGTAGCCGTCGCCATCCGCGTCCAGCAGATCGGCGCCGTCGCAGTCCTGGTCCACGCCGTCGCAAGGGATCTCGGGGGCGCCGGGGTAGACGCTGGCATCGCCGTCGTCGCAGTCACCGTCGGGGGCGGAGTAGCCATCGCCGTCGCGATCGAGCCAGTCGTCGGTGTAGACCACCCGCAGCAGGCCGCCGGAGCTGGCGACGGAGGAGTCGTGGTAGGCGGGCAGCACCAGATCGGGGCTGCCGCCACCGTCCAGATCGCCAGCCCAGCAGAGGACGTACGGGAAGTCCGCGTCGGCGTTGGAGCCCGTGATGATGGTGTCGGCCGCGGAGAGGTCGCGGTCGGAAGGCGCGGCCGATCCCAGCACGAGGTAGGCCCGGCCGGCGTTGCTGCCGCCGTCGTCGGCGTCCGTGGCGCCGATGAGCAGATCGTCGAAGCCGTCCTGGTCCACGTCGCCCACACCGCCGGCGGAGCGCCCGGCGTAGTCGAGGGCGTCCTCGCCCACATAGAGGGCGTCGGCCGCGGCGAGGGAGACGTCGAGGGCCCAGCCCGAGGCCGCACCGCGCACGAGGTACACGGCGCCCGCGTCGGAGCCACCGCCGTCGTGGCGGTAGGCGGCCACCAGCATGTCCTGGTAGCCGTCGGCGTCCACGTCCCCGGCGCCGGCCACCACCAGCGCCGCGCGGTCGTCGGCGTTCTCACCCTGGAAGCTGGCGTCCGCGCCCGTGCCGAGGGGGGTGTCGAGGCTCCAGCCGCTGCGCTTGCCGAGCACCAGGTAGGCCTCGCCCGCGTCCGTGCCGCCCGGCGTGTCGGCACAGTAGGCGCCGATGAGCATGTCGCTCAGGCCGTCGCCGTCCACGTCGCCGGTGGCGGCCACGTTGCGGCCGGCGTAGTCGCCGGCGGCCTCGCCGTCGAAAGAGGCGTCGGCCCCTGCGAGGGAGGCATCGCCCGACCAGCGGGCAGGGCCGCCCAGCAGCAGGTAGGCCCGCCCGGCCTGGTAGGCCCCGCTGCCGCTGTTCCAGCAGCCCGCTACCATGAGATCTCCGTAGCCGTCGCCGTCCACATCCCCGAGGCCGGCCACGGAGCGGCCTGCGTGGTCGTAGGCCTCCTCGCCGAGCCAGGCCGCGTCCGCCACGGCGCCGAGGTCCTGGTCACCACCCAGGGGACCGCCGCCGTAGACCAGGTAGAGCTTGCCGGCCTCGGCGGCCACCTGGCTGTTGGAGTAGGTGGCGATGGCGATGTCGTCGAGGCCGTCACCGTCGAGATCGGGGACGAGGGCGAGCTCGAGGGAGACGTACTCGCCGGTGTCGCCCACCCAGGAGGCGGCGGCGGACGCCAGGCCGAGGCTGCCGGACCAGCGAGTGGCGCCGCCCAGCAGCAGGTAGGCCTCCCCGGACGAGGTGCCGCCATCGTCCGATCCGTAGGCGCCGACCAGCAGATCCGGGTAGCCGTCGCCGTCGGTGTCGGCGTTCCCGGAGATCGTGCGGCCCGCGTAGTCGCCGGCGGACTCACCGTACCAGGTGGCGTGGGCGTCGGTGTCGGGGATGGCGGGCGGGAGCGCGCCCGCGAGGGGCGCCAGCAGCAGGGCGAGAAACATCGAGACCTCCGCCGTCATCCTACCGCACCGGAGCTGTCAGCCGCGCCTGAGCGGGACGGAGAAGCGCACCTCGGCGCCCCCTTCGTCCAGGGTGCGGGCCGAGATGCGGCCACCGTGCTGCTCCACGATGCGGCGCGCGATGGCCAGCCCCAGGCCGCGTTGGCCCTCGCGTCCAGGACCCTGTACGCCGCGCTCGAACACGCGCTCCTCCTGGCCCGCGGGGAGCCCGACCCCGCGGTCTCGCACGCGGCAGACCGCCGCGCCGTCTTCCTCGGCCAGGCTGACGATGATCTCCGCATCGCGCGGGCTGTGGCGCACGGCGTTGACCAACAGGTTGGAGAGCACCCGCCCGAGGGCCAGGGCGCGCCCCGCCACGACCAGGCCGGGTTCCAGCTCCAGCTCGATCTGGATCCGGGCCCGCCGCGCTCCCGGCTCCTCCAGGGCCACGGTGCGAGCCACGAGGTCGGAGAGGTCCAGCGGGCTGGCCACCGAGAGATCCTCCTCGATGAAGCAGCCCGCGAGGTCGCGGATGCGCTGGGAGGCCTCGAGGATGCGCTGGAGCCGATCGCGACCCGGGTGCCCATCAGGTAGCTGACCCTGCAGCTCCTGGGCCAGGATGGTGATGGAGGAGGCCGGGCTGCGCAGGTCGTGGGCGATCTCGGCCGCCTCGGTGGCCTTGCTGGAGAGGGCGGCGAGGTGGCGGGCGTTGGCCACGGCCACGGCGGCGTGGGCCGCGAGCGCACGCAGCAGCCGCGCGGCGGAGGAAGGATCGAGCACGTTGGCCCGCGGGCTGTCGACGTAGATGGCGCCGAGCGGGCGCCCGTCCTCCTCCATGGGCACGCACAGCACGGAGCCGAGATCGAGATCCACCACGCTGGTGGCGCCTCGTAGATCAGCGCGCTCCTCCAGGTTGTCCGCGATGATCTCGCGGCCGGAGCCGAGCACGCGCCTGAGGACCGAGCCGGAGGGCCGCCCCGGGTCACCGCCGCCGCGGGCGAGGGCGGCGCCGACGGTCAGGCCGCCGTCATGCTCCACCAGCACGAAGGCGCGGCCGGCCTCCAGCAGATCGAGGGCGGCGGTGGCGATGCGCTCCAGCAGGGCCGGCGCCTCCCGCTCCCGCACCAGGGCCACGGAGAGCTCCAGCAGCTGGGCGAGCTGGCGGGCCTCGGGATCGTCGGCCAGGGTGCGCCGGGCGCGGGCCACCAGGGCGTGGGCGCGGACCTGGATGCGGATGTGGCCCATCTCCTGGGCGAAGAACAGGGCGCGGGTGGCCTCCTGCTCGGCCTCCACCAGGCGCCCCGCGGCGAGCAGGGCCTCCGCGATCCACAGCCGCGCCTCGGCCAGCTCCAGCGAGGCCCCGGCCCTGCGCAGGGGGGCGATGGTCTCGCGCAGTACCTCCTCGATGCGGCCATGTTTGCCGTCCCGCACCTCACAACAAACGAGCATGGCGCGCGCGCGGCTGCCAGCCCAGCCGGCCTCTTCGGCCAGACGCGCGGCCTCTTCGGCCAGCACGGAGGCGTTGGTGTCCCGCCGTCGCAGCGCCAGCTCCGCGCGCCGGCGCGCCACCTCTGCGCGCAGCGAGGGCGCCCCCTCGGACCCCTCGGCGGCGCGCCGGAGCCAGCGCTCGGCCTCAGGCCAGGTGGCCCGCTCCAGGGCGAGGTCTGTCAACACCAGGGCCGCCTTCGCGTGGCCCTCACGGTTCCCGAGATCACTGGCGCGCGTCAGGGCCAGGCGCGCCGCGGCCTCCGCCTCGTCGGACCGGTTGAGATCGATCAGCCCCGCGGCGATCTCCAGCAGGGTGGCCTGAGCCGCCTCGGCCTCACCCGCCCGCTCCTGCAGGTCGAGGGCCTCGCGCCAGGCCTCGAGGGCCTCCTCCCGGCGCCCGAGATCCCTCCGCGCCCGGCCGATCTCGTACAGCAGCCGCGCCCGCGCCGCGGGGGGCGTGCCGCCCTCACGGCGCACCCCCCGCTCCATGGCTTCGACGGACTCGGCGAGGCGGCCGGCGCGGCCCAGCAGCTCGCCGAGGCAGGCGTCCAGCGCCGCACGCGCCGGCCGCTCCTCCCCCAACCGGGGCGGCAGGACGTCCAGCACGCCGATGGCCGAATCGACCCGCCCTCGCTGCTCCTCGGCGCGGGCCCAGAGCACGCGCATGGCCAACCAGCGGTCCAGCTCCCGGGCGGGCTCGGGCGGGGGCAGGTCCGCCACACGGCGGGCCGCGTCGATAGCCCGCTCCAGGTCACCTCGGTCGAGGCAGAGACGTGCCTCGATCTCATCGAGCATCGACCCCTCGGCGCCGGACATTCCCCTGGCCCGCTGCGCATGGCGCAGGGCGTCCTCGGCTCGGGCAGGATCCTCCGCCAGGACCGCCGCGAGCGCTGCGTGGAGGTTGAACGAACCTGGCGCATCGCGGGCATCGAGCAGCACGGCCTCGCCGAAGGCGAGGGCCTCCGCGACCCTCCCGGCGCGGGCGAGGGCCTGGATGCGCGGCGCGGCCAACGCGCGGTGGGGGACCAACTCCCACAGCCCCTCCGCGAGGGCGACGCCGTCCACCGGATCGCGCCGGACCGCGGCCTCGATGGCGCGAGGACCATGGCGCACCACGTGCTCGGCCGAGCGGGCCCCGAGCAGATGCCAACCCACCTGGACCGGATCCGGATCGGGCAGCTCCAGGGCCTGCATCAGGAAACGTCGATGGACCGCCACCGGGTCCGCACAGGATCTCAGCAGCAGGGCCCGAGCGTCGGCGTCCCGGACCAGGATCTGGCGGTGCTCCACGCGGATCAGCTCGGCAGCCGCGAGCGCGTCGAGCGCCTCCCAGCCGCGATCCTCGGGCAGGGAGGCCAGGAAGAAGAGGTACTCCGGTGTGAGCGGGCCGCCCGTGCAGGCCAGGAAGCCTCCGATCTGCCGGGCATCCGCCCCCAGCGGGATCGGCGCGGGGGATGGTCCGGGCGCGTCAGCCAGGGCGGCGTCCACCCGCGCGGGGTCGATCCGCCAGCCCACCACCTGCCAGGTCAGGGCGCCGCCCTGCTGCAGGCCCACCAGGCGCTTCAGCGTGAGCCCCGGGTGCCCACCGGCCACGGTCCAGAGCTGGGCCGCCAGAGCCTCGATGCCTTCCTGGAACCCGAACACCGCGCGCAGCAGACGGCGCACCTGGCCCCGGGTCCAGGGCCCCAGCGCCACCGTACGATTGCACCAGTGGGGCGCGGACCGCGCCGCGACGCAGACGTGGACGTGCTCCTCCCGGGCGAGGGTGGCCACCAGACGGGCCGAGGGGCCATCCAGCCAATCGAAGTCGTCCACCAGGACGTGGAAGCCGGCAGGGCAGCGCGCGGTCAGGGCGGTGATGGCGGCCTGCAGGCGGGCATCGTCCCCCGCCATGTCGGGCAGCGGGACCGCCGGCCCCGGCAGGCCAGGCGAGGTCAGGGCCAGGATGACCGGATCCCAGGCGTGCAAGCCCGGACCGATGCGCAGGTACGGGCGCTGGCGCGCCGCCAGGGCATCGGCCAGGCCGTCGAGGAAGCGGGAGCGCCCGCTGCCGGGAGCACCGACCACCGCGAAACACCCGCCCTCGGTGAGCCAGCGCTCCGAGAGCCGGGCCGCCACGGGATCGGCCACCGCCTGGGCCTTGAGCTGCCGGAACAGATCGCCGCTGCTGGGCGCGGTGAGGACGGCGCCGGACTCCACCAGCACCTCGGCCACGGAGCGGGCGCTGGGGCGTTCGGCCGGATCGAGGGAGAGGCAGGCGGACAGCAGCGCGGCCAGACCGGGCGGCTCCAGATCGAGGGGCGGCAGCTGACGCGCCCGCCGGAGCAGCGCCTGGGAGCGACCAAGCTCGGCCCAGGGGAGGCGCCCGTGCAGGAGCTGCCACAGCAGAAGACCCAGGCTGTAGACATCGGCCGCCGCCGTGGGCAGCACGCCGCGCATGCACTCCGGGGCGGCATGATCGAGGCCGCCCCGCCAACGGGACCCGAGCAGGCCCTGCCCGACCACCCGCAGGCGCGGCTCCCGGACCGACTCCACGATCACCCGTGCGTCGGACAAGAGCCCGTGGACCAGGTCGCGAGCGTGCAGGGCCGCCAGCGCCGACGCCACCTGGGCCGCGATGGAGACGGCCAGGGGGCGCGGCGCGGGCCCCGAGAGCAGGTAGGCCGTCAGCGGCCTGCCGGTGCAGCGGGCGCGCACGAGGAAGGGCCGCGGCGCCGACCCCCAGCCGACCACCCGCGCCAGGCCGGGATGCTGGACCGCCGCCAGCGCAGAGGCCTCGGCCTGGGGGGGGTCGTCGAGCAGGTAGAGCACCCCGCGGCGCCCCGCGCCGTCCCCGACCATCCAGCAGCTCTCCCACTCGGAGGCCTCGGCCGGACGCAGGAGGGTCCAGCCGCCGTAGCGATCGCCGGCCTGGGGGTGATCGACGGTCACGGCTCCCACCCCTGCCGCTGCACCCGCGAGGGCGGCCAGGCCTGCAGGACGCGCTCGACGTAGCGCGCCACCGCCCGCAGGGTGCCCGCGAGGTCGGGATCGAGCTGACCCGTGGTGGCCGCGGCCTCGAGATCCTCCCAGACCACCTCCATCCCCTCAGCCTCGCGGGCCCGTGGCCTGGACGCGAGGGCGTCGAAACAGTCGGCCACCGCCACGATCCGGGCCGCGAGAGGGATATCGCTGCCCGCGAGGCCGTGGGGGTAGCCCTTCCCGTCCCAGCGCTCGTGGTGGTAGGCGGCGATATCGCAGGCCACGGCCGGCAGACCCGCCTCCCGCAGCAGCTCGGCCCCCAGCAGGGTGTGGGTGCGGATCTCCTCACGGGCCGCGGGGGAGAGCGCCCCCGGGTTCCGCAGCGTGGCCTCGGAGACCGCCACCATGCCCACGTCGTGCAGGATGGCCATGTGCCGGATCTGCTCGGCCGAGGAGCGATCCTGCCCGAAGGCGCGCGCCAGGAGCGCACAGAGATCGGCCACGCGGTGCAGGTGGGCGCGGGTGAGGGCAGGATCCGGGCCGCGCTCCATGGCGGCTGCCAGCGCCACCACAGCGGCCGAGGGGCGCGCGAGGTCGCGTTCGAGGCGCACCCTGGCGGCTTCCTGGGCGGCCAGCGCCGCGCCGAGGCGCCCCACCAGGCGCGCCCGCCGCGCCAGCGCCCCCAGCCGCGCCGAAAACTCCAGGTGGTCCACGGGCTTGACCAGGAAGTCGTCGGCGCCGGCCTGCAGCGCGCGGATCTTGGTCCGCCGCAGCTCGTCGGAGGTGATCATCAAGACCGGCACGCGGTCGCCCCCCGGCAACGCGCGCAGCTTCTCCACCAGGTACAGGCCGTCGGCGAGGGGCATGTACAGATCCGTGACGAGCACGTCGGGCATGTGACGCCGCGCCACGGCCAGGGCCCGGCGCCCATCCCCGGCGAGGACCACCCCGAAGCCGAGATCCTCGGCCAGCTCGGCGAGGCGCTGACGCTCGGCCTCGTCGTCCTCGGCCAGCAGCAGCAGGGGCTTGTCACCGTCCATCAGGGATCACTGGCCATCAGAAGTCGGTGGTGAGCAGGTCCTGCGAGGTCTTCTGACCAACCAGCACCTCGGAGGAGCCTTCGGGGACGGTGCCCGGCAGCATGGGCATGGACAGCCCCCCGCCCGCGACGCGCCCGGTCGTCTCGTCGATGGGGACCCAGATGACCCCCGTCGGGACCGGAAAATCGTGATCCTCGGAGCGCGGCGCCGCGACCTTCATGTAGTCCATCCAGATGGGCAGCGCGGTGCGCCCGCCGGTGAAGGACTGGCCCAGGGAGCGGGGCTGATCGTAGCCCACCCAGGCGGCCGCGATGAGATCGGTGTTGTAGCCCACGAACCAGGCGTCGAAGAAGTCGTTGGTGGTGCCGGTCTTGCCGGCCAGATGCAGCCCCAGGGCGTTGCTCGCCGCGGCCGTGCCGCCGGTGGCCACCTGGCGCACGAGCCAATGCGCGATGCCGGCCACCGCGGGATCCAGCACCTCGGGCCAGGCCTCGGGTGCCTCCCAGGTCTCGATGACCGTTGCGTCGAGGTCCACGACCGAGTCGATGAAGTGGGGCTCCACCAGCTGACCGTAGGTGGCGAAGGCGGTGTAGGCGCGCATCAGCTCGACCATGGTCAGGGAGGAGGAGCCCAGGCCCATGGAGAGGTCGCAAGCGCGACAGACGGTGGTACCCTGGGAGTCCTTGCGCTGGCCGATGCAGCGCTCGTCCTCGCGCAGGCGGGTGCGGGGCAGCCAGTCGCAGACGCGGATGTTCTCGTCGCAGGAGTGGCAGTAGTCCCCGTCGTCCATGGTGATCGGCTCATCCATGCAGGTGTTCTCGCCGCCGGCGAGCACGAGGGGGCAGGAGGTGGGGGTCGCAGTACTCGCACCAGGCCATGCCCTGCACGGGGGATGGGGTCTTCGTGCCCTTGCACTCGGCGTCGGCCGGGATGTGGGTGCGCTCGCAGGAGGGGGTCTGGTAGCCGATGCGCAGGCGGGGGCCGGCCAGCTCGTAGACCGGATCGAGCCCGACGCGGTCGAGCACGCGCACGGTGCAGACGTTGCGGGAGAGCTGCAGCGCCTTGCGCAGGGTGATGTTGCCCAGGTACTCGTCGCCATAGTTGGCCGGCTTCCAGAGCTTCTCGTCGAGCACGTTGAAGATGATGGGCGCGTCCTGGATGAGGGTGCCCGCCGTGACCTGCCTGGTCTGGATGGCGGCGGCGTAGACGAGGGGCTTGAAGGTGGAACCCACCTGGCGCTGGGCCTGGATGGCGCGGTTGAACTCCGACTTCGCGAAGTCGTACCCACCGACCATGGCGAGCACGGCGCCGTCCGAGAGGCGATAGGACAGGAAGGCGCCCTCCAGATCCGGCGCCTGGTACAGGCGGGCGGCGGCGAAGGGGCCACTGCCGGCCTCGGTGTACCCCTCGAAGGGCTTGGAGGCGAAGGCGTCCGCGGCCTCGATGGTGACCTGGACCAGATCGCCGCGCTGCAGGACATCCTTCAAGGCGGGCGCCGCGCGGTAGCGGTAGGAGCGATCGGGGTTGGGCGTGTGGGCCCACTCGGTCCAGGAGCGCGGGATCAGGGCGCGGGAGGCGCCGATGCCGACCACGACGTGCTTGTCGGAGACCTCGAGCACCACGGCGTCGTAGCGCTCGCCCACCGTCAGGCTGGCGCGGTCGGGCAGCGGATCGAAGCCGCCCTCGGCGGAATCGGTGGCGGCCACGCGCAGGTGGAGATGGGAGATGGCCTCGCGCAGCGCCTGCTCCTGGGCGTCGAGCCTCGCCTGGATCTGCCCGGCGGGGAGCTGCTCGGCGGCGCCGCGCCAGCCCACGTTGTTGTCGGCCGCGAGCACGCCGTCCTTCACGGCCTGCTGGGCCACCTTCTGCAGATCTAGATCACAGGTGGCGTGGACCACGAGGCCGTCGTTGTAGATCTTGTCGAAGCCGTAGGTGTCCACCAGGTAGCGGCGGATGTGCTCGGTGAAGTAGGGCGCCTGCTCCAGGAAGGGGTTGGTGCGCTGGGAGATCTCCACCACCTCGGCTTTGGCCTGGTCGTACCGGGCCTGGTCGATGAAGCCCTTCTCGCGCATCTGGCCGAGCACGTAGAGCTGCCGCGCCCGGGCCTTCTCCCAGTGGTTCTGGGGGGAGTAGTCTGAGGGGCGCTGCGGCAGCCCCGCCAGGATGGCGGCTTCGGCGAGCGTGAGGTCCTGGACGTGCTTGTCGAAGTAGGTGCGGGCGGCCGCCTCGACCCCGTAGGCCCCCGAGCCCAAATAGATCTGGTTCAGGTACAGGTAGAGGATGTGCTCCTTGGAGAAGGCCCGCTCCACGCGGGTGGCCAGGATCATCTCCTTGATCTTGCGGGAGTACCTCTTCTCGCTGGAGAGCAGGAAGTTACGGGCCACCTGCTGGGTGATGGTGGAGGCGCCCTGAGCCTTCTTGCCCTTGAGGGCGTTGCGGATGACCGCGCGGGCGATGCCCATCGGATCCACCCCGGCGTGGTGCCAGAAGTTGGCATCCTCCGAAGCGATGAAGGCCTCCTGGACGTGCACGGGGATCTCTTCGAGGTCCACCACGTAGCGCCGCTTCTCGTAGATCTCGCCCAGCAGGCGGTCGTGGCGGTCGTAGATGACGGTGACCGTGGGGGGCTGGTAGTCCTGGAGGGTCTCGAGGGTGGGCAGGTCGCGTCGGTAGAACAGGATGGCGCCCCCCGCCATGACGGCCCCGGCCAGGGCCCCGACGAGGCCGAGGACCAGCACCGTCAACACGAGACGGCTGAGCAGGCTGCGCTTGCGCCGCGGCGTCCTGGGCGCAGGCGGGGCGCCCCTGGAGGGCGGGGTGGGCACGGCGGCGCGCGGCGCGGGGGGCCGGGGAGGCGACGCAGAGGTCGCGCTGGACGGCGCGGTGACGGGGCGTGGTGGCAGGGCGGGCTGGGCCGCGGGGGCCACCGGCGCGGGCCGAGC
>JBDRKM010000033.1:0-11502 GCA_043814015.1 Pseudomonadota bacterium | reverse complement strand
CCTCGGCCGCCGGATGCCGCCGTATAGGCGGGTTCCCGACGCCCGCGCCGAAAAAACCGGACAGGTATTGGTCCGAGGCCCCTCCGAGCGCACTACGGTCCAACGTCAGTTCTGGAGGACCATGTCAGGAGGTCTGGATTCATCTCGGCGCGCTCTGGCGCGATCCGGGCCCCCGGGGGTGCCGCTCCGGCCCGAGATGATCCATCTCGGCGCGCTCTGGCGCGATCCGGGCCCCCGGGAGCGCCGCTCCGGCCCGAGATGATTCATCTCGGCGCGCTCTGGCGCGATCCGGGCCCCGGACCGGCAGGCCGCCGCCGAGGCGCCCAAGCCCGCATGCGCCTGGCCCCCTCCTCGCTCGCCTGGCGCACGCCTCGCTGCCCATGGAGCCGCCCTCACCCCACGCGCCCCCCGGTTACCGTCTTCCCATGCTGCCCCTCCTCTTCCTGCTCGGCTGTCACTCCACCCCGGCCCCCATGGCCGTGCCCGCGACCGCGGTGGCCCCCGCGGACCTCGCGCCGGTCTTCGCCGCCATGGGCCTCGCCCTCTGGGAGGAGGGCGCTCCGCTGGCGATCCGCCTGGGCACGCCCACGGAGTACCCGGGCTACTCAGTGACGCCCGTCTCCTTCGAGCCCTGGCCCGACCTCCGCACCTCCGCCGCCCTCTGGCGGCCCGAGGGCGAGGGCCCCTTCCCCGGGGTGCTGGTGCTGCCGGGCCACTTCGGCGAGGGCAAGGCCTCCGGCGAGTGCCAGGAGGTGGCCCACGCCCTGGCGGCCCGCGGCTACGCCGCCCTCGCCCTGGACACCCCGGGGCTCGAAGAGTGGGACACACCCGGCCGGCAGCTCCACTTCGAAGCGGGCGCCTTCAACCGCGGCGTGCTGGTGGCGGCCGGCAGCAGCGCCCTGGGTCTGCAGGTGGCGCTTGCCCGGCGGGGGCTCGACGCCCTGCAGGCCGTCGCCCCGGTGGATCACCTCGCCACCACCGGCGCCAGCGGCGGGGCCGTGCTGTCCGCCTACCTGGCCCTGGCCGATCCGCGGATCGAGGCGCTCATCGCCGCCTCCTATGTGCCGATCCCGCGGCTGCCCGACGGCGGCGGCTGCACCTGCGACGTGCTGCCAGGCCACCCAGGGCCCGAGCCGGCCCTGCTGGCGGCGCTGACCACCCCCAGCCTGTGGCTGGCCGAGGAAGATCGCCTCCCGCCCGAGGGCCTGCCCGCCGGCGCGCGCTACGCCGTGGTGCCCGGGCCCCACTCCTACACCGCGGCCATGCGCGCGGTGGCCCTACCCTGGCTGGACGCCACCCTGGGCCACTCCCCCATGGACCCTGCCCGGGCGGCGGAGATCCTGGAACGGCCGCCCTACACACCCGGCGAAGCCCTGCGCTCACCCACGGACGACGGCGCCATGAGCCTGCTGGACCTGGCGCTCGCGCGGGGCGGGCCCCGGACGTGGACGCCCGCGCCGCTGGGGGAGGAGGCCTACACCATGGCCTGCGCAGGCGAGGGCCCCGTCGTGCTGGCCGTGGGCACGGAGGCCTCGGACCAGGCCGCGCTCGCGGCCGCCGGCCTGCAGATCTGCTCCATCGGTCTCGTTCCCGACGAAACCTGGGAATTACGCGCCACCGTCACTGGCCACGCCCTGGCCGACGTCCCTGCCGGGGCCCTGCGCCACGCCGCCGCCGACCTCGCCCACCCACCCCTCGGCGTCTACGCCGTCGGTCCCTGGGCGGTGGCGGCCGCGGCCTCGGGGCTCCCCACCGTGCTCCGCGACCCGCTCCGCGATCCCCACGGCGCCGACCTCCCGGCCTGGGTGAACGTCCCCGGCGGCTGGTGGGGGGGGCTCGACGCCCTCTACGCCGGCGCGCTGGCCGCGGGCGACGACCCGGCGGCCCTGGCGGCAACCCTGCGCGGCCAGACCAGCAACCCCAGCCCCGCCAGCATCAGCGCCACCCCCAGCCAGAGCCCCGGCGGCGAGTAGACCAGCTCCCCCTCCCCTGCCGGCACCTCGACCGACAGCAGCCCATCGCGTGAGCCCGCGGGCTCCCCCTGGTAGCTCCAGCCCGCGAAAGCGTTCTGGTTCACCACCAGGGTGCCCGCCACCGGGGCCTCGAAGCTGATGCGGTTGGGCGTGATCTGACCCGTCACCAGCGTGCCGTCCGCGAGGTAGATTTCCCCCCGATAGCCCTCGTCCCCGTGGGCCTTCACCGGCCCAGGATCCGCCAGCCAGGCCGTTGTCCAGCAGCGCGGCCTGCCGCGGTTGGCCCGCATGGACTCCCAGGTGGTCAGCGCGTCGTCCACCTGCACGAAGGAACCCAGCTCCGGGATCGGGTGGGGTCGACCAGGCCCGATGCGATAGTGCCAGGCGGCATGGGGTGCGGCGACGGCGACATACCAGCCCACCGCACCCAGGAGCAGGGCACGCAGCGGCCAGCGCAGCCAGGCTCGAGTGGGCCAGCGCCACAGGCCCCAGACCCCCCAGGCGGCGAACCAACCGAGGAACAGCGACCAGACCTCGCCGTAGCGCTCTACCACCCGGATGTGGTCCCAGGGGGGGAGGCGGTGGACCACCTGCAGCAGGTTCACCGGCGTGGCCCCACCCCAGCCAAGATCGAGGAACAAGAGCCCCACCACGGTCAGCACGGGTTGGCGCCGCAGCGCCCAGACCAGCCCCAACACGGCCAGCACCAGGGGCACGGGCGAGTAGAACACGTTCTGGCCGTTGTGGGCGCTGGGGCGGTCCACGAGCCCGAGCAGCACCCGCAGGGCCATCCAGGGACTATAGTCGTCAGCGATGGACAGGCGCACCTGGGAGGTCAGGCGCTCCGCCCGCGCCCAGAGCGCTGGCAGGGTGCAGAGCTTCGGCCCGCACAGCAGACCCGCCAGCAGCAAAGCCAGGCCGAGCACCGCCAGCGCGCGCCAGGGCAACCCGCCCGGCTGGGGCCGCTGCCAGCCGAGGGCCACCAACCCCAGCACCATCAGCGGCCAGGACGCCCAGCCCTGCCCGAGCAGTAAGACATTGAGGAGCAGCCAGAGCCCCAGGGCCCAGGCTCGCCGGGGATCCAGGAAGCGCAGCAGCGTGTCGGCCAGCAGCAGCAGCAGGGTGTAGAGCGCCACGTGGTGCGCCCCGGCCAGGACCGGCATGGCGAGGCAGACCCCTGCCCAGCGCCAGGAGCCGCGCCGCAGGGCGAGCCAGGCCAGGGGCAGCCAGCCCAGCGGCAGGTACATGATGTGGCCCATGGCGGTCTGCGCCGGCAATTGCGCCGAGCACAGCATCACCAGCCCGGCCCCGTGGGCCGCCAGCGGCCCGAGCCCCTGCTCCCGCCCCGCCCACCAGGCCGCCGCCATCAGCAGGCCGAGGTGGAAGAGCACCCACAGCTTGAGCCCGGCGCTGCTGCCGAAGAGGAGGATCAGGCCGAAGGGCGGGTAGAGGAAGGGCGACTCTGGGTTGGCCAGCAAGGGCACCCCGCCCTGGACCCAGGGGTTCCAGGCCGGGAATTGGTGCCAGCGCAGCAGCGAGGCGCGGCTGGCCTCGTACAGCCCGAGCTGCCAGTCCCAGTCCTCGTTGACGCCGTGGGAGATGGGGGTGTGCAGATCCGTACCCAGCCAGTCGAGCTGCCAGTGCGCGAGCCCGCCCAGGGCGAGCAGGCCGAGCACGCCGAGCAGATCGGCCCAGTGGCGGCGGAGCCAGGGGGGCATCAGCGATCCTCGTAGGGCGCGTCGGGGTGGGGCCTGCCGTCAAGATACAGCCCTTGCAGCCACCCCTCCACAGAGACCGCGATCTCGCCCGACGGCGCGTCCACCACTACCGCCAGCAGGTGCTCCTCGTGGGGGCCGGCCTCGGCCGACAGCGACTCCCCCCCGCCCACCGTCAGGCTGGCCGGGCCGCGCACCCGGGCCACCAGCAGGGCGGGCGTGCCGTCGGTAGCGAAGCGCCAGGTCCCCTCTCCCGGGAGGTAGTCCTGGCGCGGGAAGCACGGCGCCACCTCCTCGGCGGTGAGATCGTAGGGGTACCAGACGCCCGCGAGCACCGCGCGGGGCGGCAGGTGCTGCCGCAGGCAGGCGAAGCGCACCGGGTCGCCCCAGACCCCCACGAGGCGGTTGGCGCCCACCAGCATGGGGCCGAGCGCGGGCACGTCGGCGTCACCCGCGCCCCCGGGATGCGCGGCCTCCCAGGCCTCCAGCGCCCGGCCCTCCTGGCCCCAGTCCAGGTCGGAGTCGGCGCTGTGGCGCCAGGCCTCCACCCGGTGCAGAAGGCGCTCGTTCTGGTAGGAGAGCCCGTGCGGGAACCAGGTCAGACCCGAGATCCCCGCCAGCGCGGCGCCCGCCAGCCCCAGCTTCCAGGGCAGCCGCGCAGCCGCCAGCGCCAGCAGGGGCAGCAGCGGCAGCAGGTAGCGCACCCCGATCTGGAAGTTGAAGGCCAGGGAGAACCAGCCGAGCAAGAACACCACCGGCCAGGCAGTGCAGAGCGCCTCGCGCCCCTGGCGCCGCGGCCAGAGCAGGCCGAGCAGCCCGAGCGCCATCAGCGGCAGGGTCAGCTTGCGGGTGGCGGCCCGCAGGTAGTGGTCAACCTGACCCACCGCGGTGAAGCCCCCGTCGGCGTACACGTTGCCGGGGCCGATCTCATCGTCACCGCGCACCCAGTCCACCCCTTCGATCCATGGACGCGGCACGGGCAGGGGCAGCTGCACTTGGGCGAGGGGTTGGAAGAGCTGCGAGCGCCAGCCGATGTCTGCGGCCGGGGTGAAGACCCCCTGGAAGCCGTAGGCCGCGTTCAGCGCGAGCCAACCAGCCAGCAGGAAGGCCCCGGCACCGCCGAAGGGCAGGCCCCAGCGGCGCGCGCTCAGCCAGCGCCACAGCAGCGCCACGGGCAGGGCCACCGCGAGGATGGGCAGCAGCAAGACCGCGGTGAACTTGGCCGCCTGCGCCAGCCCGAAGACAGCGCCCGCCAGCGCCCAGGCGCGCCAGGTGCCGGTCTCCACCGCGCGCCAGGCGCAAAAGAGCGTGGCGAGCACGAAGAAGGTGCAGGGCAGATCCGTGGTGACCAGGCCGGCGTGGGCTTGGAGGTTCGGGTCCAACGCCACGAAGGCCGCCGCCGCCAGCCCAGCGCGGGGCCCCCAGAGCCGCTCCGCCCAGCGCGCCGCCAGCAGGGTGCAGCCCAACAGCCACAGCGCCTGGGGCAGCCGTGGCCAGAACCAGTCGCGGTGGGTGATCTCAGGCCCGGCATCGCGCGGGAGCCCCGAGATCAGGGTCGGCAGCGCGTTGAGCGCGCTCACCGGCATCTTGGAGTTGTCGAAGCGCGACCAGTCGCCCTCGGTGAGCACCTGCCGCCCCATCTGCAGGTGGCGCGGCTCGTCCACCGTCGGGGTGCGGTGCCATGTGGCGGCCCAGGTCAGCAGACAGCCCAGCAGCGCCACCGCCCAGACGGCGCGGCGCCAGGGGCGCGACGGGATCACCTGGTCAGACACGCGTGGACTGGAGGCCTGGAAGCACGAGGCCCTCGCGAGAACCCCAAGAAACAGGGACGAGCGGCCGAATCGGCATTTGAATGCGGATCGCCATCTCCATGTGCCTACCAGCCGCGCATACCCTTCCGAGGTAGAATATCACTGGTTGTCCCGCTTTTTTCGGGGACTCTACACGAGGGACTCGAGCATCCCGCCGAGCAGGGCCAGGCCGCCGAAGAGGATCGCCATGATGAAGCCGAACAGCAGGAGCAGCAGGTGCAGGATGCCGATGATCATGCCTCCCATGGCCGCGCCCTTGCCGAGCCCGTTGAGCACGTTGGCCCTCTTGATCCCCATGATGCCCGTGACGATGGCCACCCCATCGCCGATGAGCACAACCGGGAAGAGCAACAGGGCGAGCAGGTTGAGAAGGGGGATGAACCCCAGGCAGAACATGAGGATCAAGAGCGCGATGACGCCCACACCGGTCCAGAGTGAGATCGAGGCCGGGGTGTTCTTTTCCATGAGGTGCTCCAGGAGGGGGGACGAATGCTGTCTATCCCCTCTCCGCGCGGGGTGCTCAGATCAGCGCTCGCGGCGCCGTCTGGGCGACCCTCACAGCATCTCGGTGGGGGCCACGGGACGCCAGGTGATCTCCTCACTGACTGCCGTACGCGAGCTGCCGCGCGTGTCGTCGGCTCCACGGGGGATGAGATAGACCGCTGCCCCCGGAGTCTCCCCATGCCCCCCACCTTCCACATCTGCGTCGTCGGCGCCGGCCACGCCGGCTGCGAGGCCGCGGCCGTGGCGGCCAGGCTCGGGCGGCGGGTGGTGCTGGTCACCCTACGGCTCGACCGCATCGCGGCGCTGTCGTGCAATCCGGCCATCGGTGGGCTGGGCAAGGGACACCTGGTGCGGGAGATCGACGCGCTGGGCGGGCTGATGGCGCGCGTGACCGACCAGGCCACCATCCAGTTCCGGCGCCTCAACACACGCCGCGGACTGGCGGTGCAGGCGTCCCGCGCCCAGGTGGACATCGCCCGCTACCCGGCGGCCATGGCCATGGCGCTGCGGGCCATCCCTGGCCTCACCCTGCTGGAGGGCGAGGTCACGGGCCTGCGCGCGGCGGACGGACGCATCACGGGGATCACGCTGGCCGACGGCACCGCGATCCTAGCGGGGGCTGTGATCCTCACCACCGGCACCTTCCTGGCCGCGGTCATGCACGAGGGCGCGCGGCGCACGCCCGGCGGGCGCATCGGCGACACCGCCGCCGGAGCCCTCTCCGCGGATCTCGCCTCCCACGGGGTGGCGCTCGGTCGCCTCAAGACCGGCACCACCCCGCGGGTCGAGGCGGCCACCGTGGACTGGGCCCGCTGCCCCCGCCAGGAAGACACCCTCCCCGGCGGACATTTCTCCTTCACCCCCCCCGCCGAGCGCCTGCCGCGACGCGACTGCCACACCACCAGCACCACGCCCGAGGTCCACGCGCTCATCCAGGCCAACCTGGATCGCGCTCCCCTCTTCACCGGCGCCATCCAGGGCCGCGGCCCACGCTACTGCCCCTCCATCGAGGACAAGGTGGTGCGCTTCCCCGAGCGCGACCGCCACCTGCTGTTCCTGGAGCCCGAGGGGCTGGACTCCCCCCGCATCTACGTCAATGGCCTGCCCACCTCGCTGCCCGCCGATGTGCAGGACCGCATGGTCGCGGCCGTGCCGGGGCTGGAGCGCGCCCGGATCCTGCAGTACGGCTACGCGGTGGAGTACGACTACGCCGACCCGCGGCAGCTGGGGCACGATCTGCAGCATCGCTCGATCCCTGGCCTGTACCTGGCGGGCCAGGTCTGCGGCACCTCGGGCTACGAGGAGGCCGCGGCCCAGGGGCTGGTGGCCGGCGTCTCGGCCGCCACGGGCGCCCCCTTCGTGCTGGCCCGCCACGAGGCCTACATCGGCGTGCTGGTGGACGACCTCGTGACCCGCGGTGTGGGCGGCGAGCCCTACCGCATGTTCACCAGCCGGGCCGAGTTCCGCCTCTCCCTGCGCGAGGACAACGCCGACCGCCGCCTCACGCCCCGGGGGCGCGCCCTGGGGCTGGTGGACCACGAAGCATGGGCGCGCTTCGCGCGCAAGCTCGAGGCCATCGAGCAGACCGAGGCCGCCCTGGAGGGCGAGCGCCTGCGGCCCGACGCCGCCACCAACGCACGCCTCGCGTCCCTGGGCACCTCCCCCCTGGAGCATCCCACCGCCCCGGCGGAGCTGCTGCGCCGCCCCGGCTTCGGCTGGACCGAGCTGCTCGCCCTGCGGCCCGATCTCTCGGCGCTGGACGCCGAGAGCGCCGAGCAGGTGGTCACGGATCTCAAGTACGCCGGCTACATCGCCCGCGACGGGCGCCGGGCAGAGGAGGCGATGCGGCTGGCCGAGGCCGTGATCCCCGCAGGCCTTCTCGAGCAGGATCTCCCCGGGCTCTCGGTGGAGGTACGCCAGCGCCTGCGCGCCGCCCGCCCCGCGACCCTGGCCGATGCCGCCGCCCTGCCCGGTGTCACCCCCGCCGCCGTCCACGTGCTCGCGGTCCACCTCGCCCGGGAGGCCTGTATGAAGGAAGGCGTCCATGCCTGACGTCCGCGCCGCCCACCTGGCCCTGCTGACCCGCTGGCGCACCGCCATGAACCTCGTGGGGCCCGGTCCCCTGGAGCCCCACTTCGAGGACAGCGAGGCCGCGGTAGGCACCTTCTCGGCCCGCGGTCGCTGGGCCGACCTCGGCTCCGGCGCGGGTTTCCCCGGCGTGGCCCTGGCCGCCGCCCACCCCCGGGCCGAGGTCAGCCTGGTGGAGAGCCGGAACAAGCGCGCGGCGTTCCTGGCGCAGGTGCGCTCCGCCACGGGGCTGACCAACCTCCACGTCCTGTGCCTCCGGGTGGAGGACCTGCCCGCCGCGGCCTGGGACGGGGTGATCTCGCGCGCCTTCGCTCCGCCCCCGCTATTTCTGCAGCACGCCGCCCGCCTGCTGGTCCCCGGCGGCCTGGCCGTGCTGATGCTGGCGCGGGAGGAGGCGCCCACGGTACCCGGGTTCGCGCTGGAGCGCGAGGTCGCCTACGCGATCGAAGGCAAGACACGGCGGGTGGTGGTGCTCAGGAAGGGGTGAGCCGCTCGCCGGGGCCGCGCCGCGCCCAGGGTGGGCCCCAGGTTGCCACAATCCGCCCAGGGGGCCGCTCAAGTTGCCACCGGGGCTCACTGCTGGCCCGGTGGGCCGCGCCTGCTACCAGCGAACGCCATTTTTCAACGAGACAACCCGGGCGGCCCCCGGAGACTGGCAACAATCGGGGGGCCCTGGGCGCGTTCTGGCAACTTCCGGGGGGTTCTGGGCGCCCCGCGCCTCAGATTCCCCCGCCCACCACTGTGATCACACCCTCCCCTGTCCCACCCAGGGTCTCGCCCCGGCTGGCCACCAGGATGTCGTCGAAGCCGTCGCCGGTCGGATCTCCGAGGCAGAGGGCGAAGATCAGCGCGCATCGGCCATATCCAGCGACCAGCCCACCACCCCGCGATTCCGGTGCTATCCTGACTCCATGCCACGGTTCCTGGCCCTCCTCCTCGTCGCCTGCGTCGCCCCCACCGGGGACAGCGCCGCGCCCTTCGCGCCCCCGGCCTACCCGATCGACACCACCCCCCGCTTCACGGCCTGGGACTACGGGTACGATGCCACCGAGTGGATCTACCGCGCGGACCTCCTGATCCAGCCCGACGAGGTCACGCTGTTCATCACCCAGGACACCATGAGCCCCTGGGATGAGAGCTGGGACCTCCTCCACCAGGAGTACCCGGAGCGCTGGGAGATCGTGCTCCCCATCATCGACGACTGGCTCCAACACGGCGAAGAAACCCTCTTCGGCAACGCCGTCTCCTGCGAGAACCCAACCTGCGAGTCCACCATGGCCTGGCGCCTGGAGGCCCTCCGCGATGACGCCCGCACCGACTGCGTGGTCTGGGCCGGCGCCGCCGCCGACGTGGCCATCGTGCAGGAGGAGGGCTGCCGCGTGCTCGCGCCCGGGGTGCCGGCCTCGGAGTAGACGCCCGGGGCCCTCACTTCGACATCGCGCGCAGGTGGTCACAGAGGGAGGCCATCGCGGTCCCCTCCCGAACTCGCTCGCAGTACGCGAGCACCTCGGCCATCTTTTCCTCCCGGGTCTTGTACTTGCGGCCGGTGGATCGCCCGTCGGCATCACCCCGCTCCTGCAGGCGGCGCAACGCCGCAGCTCGGAGGGCGGGATCGAAGCCCTCACCCTCCTCGATCCGACCGAGGGCTTCACCCGCATCCAGCCCGGCGATTTCCTCCAGCCAATCGAGGGCCTCGACGGGCGACGCGCAATCCCGGCTGGCATGCTGCACCAGCCCGAGAGCGTCCTCGCCGGCCGGCCCCCGGAGCCAGCCGGGGCCAGCCAGGATGCCATGGGGGTGTGCCAGCAGGACGCCCAGGCTCCCGCACGCCCGCTCCCCGGCCGCGGCAAAGAGCGCCTGGAGGCCCTCGGGAGGGCCGTGGTAGGCCACCGCCAGCATGGCTTCCAGCAGGCTCTGGGAGGCCATGTCCGCGGGCGCGAGCCGCAGCAGTTCGAGGGCATCCAGGGCCAATCGGGGCTCGCCGTGGACGGCGCGCAGGCACAGCTGGTCGAGGCAGTACCGGCGGTTGGCATCCTCGAGCCCGGCGAGGAGCGCGCCTGGGTCGTGGGCGAGGTGCTGCAGACAGGCCTCCGCACCCCGCCCCTCCTGCCGGATCGCGGCCAGGGCGGCGCACGCCCCGTTCGCGCCGGGGGTGGGGCTGGCGGGGATCTCGACATCGCGCAGCCAGGCGGGCAGCGGACCGACCTCGAGCGGTGGCTGTGGTGCCCACGGCGCCACACCCGGGTCCGCGGGCGCCGGAGGGCGCCAGCCCAGGCCACCGTCGGCCAGGTCGCGACAGAGATGCTCGCGCCGGTCGCCCGAATCCTCGCGGCAAGCCTGGAGCAGCAGGCCCGCGGCGGGGTCCGGCAGCAGCGCGCCCCCGCGGATCCAACGCGAGAGCAGAACCTCCACGCCGCGAAGCGGCCGTGACCCGGCGCCCGGTTCGGCCCACAGGCGGGCCACGAACGCGGCCGTGGCCCCGTGGTCCAGCCGATCCGCCAGCCGCAGCGCGAGCTCATCGACCCGGCCGCAGGCGTCCCCCGTGGCATCCCCCTGCCCCACCAGCGCGACGAACCCGGCCCAGGTGCGCGCGCCGTCTACGGGCTGGCCGCGTAGCGCAAGGACAGGCTCCATCGCTTCGAGCAGCGCCGCCTGCTCACCACAGGGACGCGGGCGGGCCAGCGCCAACACCTCCGAGAGGCGCTCGTCCGACGCGACCAGCGCGCCGTAGACCCCCGTCGCCCGCCAGAGGTTGCCCTCGCGAAGCCGCGCGGCGCCCTCGGTGACCCGGGACGCAGCGGCGAGCGCGACACCCGGCTCCTCCGCCACCAGGCGCCCACAGGCGGCCGCCGCACAAGGCAGCACCCGAGCACGATCGTCGGTTCCCAGGGCGCGGTTGCAGTGCAGGCGGAGTTCAGCCAGATCCTCGGGTCGCGCCGGATCCAGGCCGTCCAGCCAGACCGCGCAGCGCTGCTCCAGGCAGGCGAATGCCTCTGGGTTGCGCTCCATGGCGCGGTCGCGGGTGGGGATGAGTTGCTCGCAGGGGTCGTCCGAACTGGAGAGCATCTCGGAGTAGGTCCGCGCAGGCGGTGGGGGGGCCGGCGGCGGACCGCAGGCCACGAGCACGAGCAGGATGGAGACCATAGAAAGCCATTGCGCCATGGGAACCTCCATGGTCGGTCAGCGGCCTGGGGTTGGGAGGAAGGTGTCCCCCACGGCCGCGAGCTCGTCACGGCGGGTGAGGACATCGGTCAGCGTGCAGGTGAGGCTGGCCGACACGCTCTTGTAGAAAGTCACCGCCGACGCGGCCTCATCGCGAAGGACATCGATGCGGGCGAGGCCGCTGTGCTTCCCCACCACCTCACGGATGTTCTCACCGGCCGCCGCCACCTCGTCCCGGCGCGCCTGCAG